>NZ_JBFUKX010000050.1:0-45562 GCF_056400605.1 Mucilaginibacter sp. P5_A4
TTCCTTGTGCAGGCGCACCAGTTCGGCATAAACCCCGATGGGGGTAACACCGGTAGCCAAACCAAGCACGGCTTTTTCGCCTTTGCTTTGTTTGTCGCGGATCAGCTTTGCTATCCGGCCAGCTACTGCAATTGAAGCTTCCTGCTGGTTGCTATAAACACTTACCGGCAGTTTCTCGTACCGGGTCTCTTCCAATAAATTTAATCGGGCCATAATTTTTTAAAGAACCTTTGTTATATATATGTTGAATTAAAAAGCTACAATACAAAAAACCCCCGCCGAAGCGAGGATTCTATCAAACCAATTAACAAAACTGTTTTAACCTCACCGACATAAGGCTAAAAAAAATTCCATTTAATAACATGTTGTGCATTACTCTACAAACATAATAAAACTAATTTTTAAATAAAAGAACTTTTTAAATTATTTTAATAAGTTAATTTGATGTTTCCAACAGGTTAAGTTTAAATAAAAAAAGAGCTCCTGATGGGCAGGAACTCTAATTTAACCAATTATAAAACATAAATATGAGAAGAGAATAGATGCAGGGGATGGAATCGAACCATCCGCTTGCTGCCAGGTCAGCGCCCTGCGTTATAGCTATTAATGAACCCCATTTATAAACTATCTGCTGCAAATATATAATTAATTCTATTATGTCTATGTATTTAGTAGTATAAAATTAAATTTATTTTTCTTCACACAAATGAGTGCCTGCTCAAAATCGTCGTCTACGGTTTTAACACGTTCGTCGATACAAAACTATTCTCTGTCGATACACGGTTTGTTAACTACAATTTAAGCCGAAAACTCGCCGTTAAGCTGGTAATTAATTAAAAGTTTAATATGCCAGCTGGCTTAACATTTGCCAGCTCTAAAGTTAGTTTTTATGATTATACTGCTTTGTGGATTATCCGGTGCCGGTAAAACAACCCTTGCTATAAAAGTTAAAGAATGGCTTGGCCGTGCCGAAATTTTAACAGCGGTAATTGATGCCGACGAGTATAGAGGGGAATTTTTTCCTGATCTTAAATATTCAAAAGAAGATCGTTTTGAAAACATCAGGCGGCTGGGTTTTATAGCAAATAAATTCAGCGCGCTGGGTATTGTTACCATCATTAGCGCTATAACGCCTTATGAAGCTATGCGCCAGGGTTTGGTTAATACTTATAATGATGTTAAAGTAGTGCATGTAGATTGCCCGATGAGCGTTTTAATGCTTCGCGATACCAAAGGGTTATACCACAGAGCGCAACTGCCCCAGGGCCATCCCCAGCGGTTGTGTAACCTAACAGGGGTAAATGATCCCTTCGAGGTGCCGCCAGCCCCCGACCTGTATATCAATACTTATACTTATGATATTGCCAAATGCACAGACAGGCTCTTCGCCTTTATAGAATATCAGCACTTTTTATCAGGCCAAAAATCCGTTGCTTGTTAAATGCCACCCGGTTAAATCACAATTAAACTAACACTCATGCAACATCAAACGTTAATTATTGCGGGTATGCACCGCTCAGGAACATCACTAATAACAAACTGGCTTAGTCGCTGCGGATTGGAAATAGGTGAGCGCCTTGCCGCCGGCAATGCCGGAAATACTGAGGGGCATTTTGAAGATGTTGAATTTTTAAAACTTCACGAAGAGATCCTGAATAATAACAGTTTGGAGATATCGGGCCTGGTGGATGCAAAAAAAATAGAGATGTCGCCATACCAGTTGGGTAAATTACAAAGTATTATCAACATAAAACAACATTTATATGAACAATGGGGATGGAAGGACCCGCGCACCTGTTTGTTCCTGGATACCTACTCTGCATTATTGCCCGAGGCTAAATATCTTGTAATTATACGCGATTACCAGTCGGTAATAAATTCGCTGTTAAAAAGGGAATTTGCCTATATTGATAAAAGATACCTGGCCCGTAATTATTTTTCGAGGTTGGCATGGACCCGTTTGAGGCGTAAGCGCCGGGAAGAAAAGTTTTATGCCGAACATGCCGAAACTTTTTTAAAGGTTTGGTTAAATTATAACGAGGAGATCCTGAGAACCCTCAAGAGGCTATCGGCAGATGATTACCTGGTTATTAATTATGAATTGCTGTTAAAGAAAGACAAGCAGGTGATAAATTTTTTAAGGGATAACTGGAAGCTTAATTTAAGTTATTTTGATTTTAGCCAGGTATACAAAGACGGCCTGATGAGTAGCGCCAATGATATTGAACGCTTTGTGCCTACCAAAAACCTGCTTATTAAGGCGCAATATCTGCAGCTGCGTTTAAATCATTTTGTGAGATTGGGGTAGGGATTAGATGTGCAGATGATTTTGTCAGAACCGGAATTTTTCGAATTTGTAGAATTCTTAGAATTTTGAAATTCTGTCAATTCGATGAATTCGAAAAATTCCGGTTCAGAAAACAATCTGCACATTAATTTTTATCTTTACCCATCCAAAAGTTTTTAGCACATAATGAGTGAAGATCTGAATCAAAATGAGATGCCAGCCGATGACAACGAAGTATTACATAACGTTACCTCACTCGACGGTTTATACGAAAACTGGTTTCTTGATTATGCCTCTTACGTAATTCTTGATCGTGCCGTACCACACATTAATGATGGTTTAAAGCCGGTACAGCGCCGTATCCTGCATTCCCTAAAGGAGATGGACGACGGGCGTTTTAATAAGGCAGCCAACGTAATTGGTAACACCATGAAATATCACCCGCATGGTGACGCGTCTATTGGTGACGCCATGGTGCAGATAGGACAGAAGAACCTGCTGATTGATTGCCAGGGAAACTGGGGCGACCCCGTAACCGGCGACTCGGCAGCCGCTCCGCGTTATATCGAAGCGCGTTTATCCAAATTTGCGCTTGATGTTGTTTTTAATGCCGACACCACCGTTTGGCAGGCCAGCTATGATGGTCGTAACAAAGAGCCTATTACGCTGCCTGTAAAATTCCCTTTACTGCTGGCCCAGGGAGCCGAAGGTATTGCGGTAGGTTTGGCCACCAAAATATTACCGCATAATTTTATTGAGCTGATAGATGCATCGATAGCTGTATTAAAAGGCGAACGGCCCAACTTATTACCCGATTTCCCTACGGGAGGTATGGCCGATGCTTCGGCTTATAACGAGGGACAGCGTGGGGGTAAGATAAGGGTACGGGCCAAAATTGTGGAACGTGATAAAAAAACGCTGGCCATTACCGAAATCCCTTTCAGCACCACAACAGGAAGTTTAATTGATAGTGTAATATCGGCCAACGATAAGGGTAAGATCAAGATTAAAAAGATTGAAGATAATACCGCGCAAAATGTGGAGATCATTATTCACCTGGCGCCGGGTATCTCACCAGATGTAACCATCGATGCGCTTTATGCCTTTACCGATTGCGAAGTTTCTATATCACCGAATACTTGCGTAATCCAGTCTGACAAGCCGCGCTTTATGAGCGTGAATGACATGCTTACCGAAAGTACGTTTTTCACCAAAGAGCTGCTTAAACAGGAGCTGGAGATCAGGCTGAAGGAACTGATGGAGAAGATCTTCTTCAGTTCACTGCTTAAAATATTTATCCAGGAAGGGATGTACAAACACCCCGACTATGAAAGCTCCGGTAATTTTGAAACGGTGCTGGAAGTGCTGAACCGCTTGTTTGAGCCTTTCTTTCCGCAGTTTTACAGGACTATAGTGCCCGAGGATTATAAAAAACTGATAGATAAGCCTATGAGCAGCATCACCCGCTTTGATGTTAAAAAAGCGGATGAGCAGATGAAGGCGCTTGAAAACGAAATAAAACAGGTAAAGCATCACCTTAAACACCTTACCGATTATACCATAGCCTGGTTTGAAAAACTGAGGGAAAAGTATGGCAAGGACAGGCACCGTAAAACCGAACTGCGCACCTTTGATAAGGTAGAGGCGGCACAGGTGGCATTAGCCAACGTGAAACTCTACGTAAATAAAATAGACGGCTTTATTGGCAGCGGACTTAAGAAGGATGAGTTTGTGGGCGATTGCTCGGATATCGACGAGATCATCGTTTTTCGTGCCGATGGGCGCTGCCTGATAACCAAGGTACAGGATAAGGTTTTTGTGGGTAAGGAGATCATCCATGTAGCCGTGTTTAAAAAGAACGACGAACGTACCGTATACAACATGATCTACAAGGATGGCGAAAGCGGCATCAGTTATATCAAGCGCTTCTCGGTAGTAGGCGTAACCCGCGATAAGGAGTACGACCTGACCAAAGGCACAAAAGGTACCAGAGTATTATACTTTACCGCTAACCCTAATGGCGAGGCCGAAGTGGTTAATGTGCAGCTTAAACCGCATTCCAAACTTAAAAAACTACAGTTTGATGAGGACTTTGCCATGATAGCCATCAAAGGCCGTGGCTCGATGGGGAATATCATTACCAAATACCCTGTTAAAAAGATTCTGCTTAAGAGCAAAGGTGTATCTACCCTGGCCGGAAGAAAAATATGGTACGACGAAACTTTAAAACGTTTGAATGCCGACGGCAGGGGCAAATACCTGGGCGAATTTGATGGGGACGACCGCATTTTGAACGTGTTGAGCAACGGAATATATGAGCTTACCAATTTCGATCTGAATAATCATTTTGATGATAAAATGATCCTGATTGAGAAGTACGATCCTAAAAAAGTTTTTTCGGTTATCCACCTCGATGGTAAATCGAAGAACTATATGGTTAAGCGTTTTACTTTCGAGAGCATTGCCGTTGGTAAACAGGTAAGCATCATCAGCGATGAACCGGGATCAAAGCTTGTTCATATAGCTAAAGCAAACCAAACGGTTAAAATAGTGCAGCTGAAAGGCAAAGAACAAACCCCGGAAACTATTGAAGTAAACCTTGCCGACCTGATAGATGTGAAAGGTATGAAGGCCATGGGTAACCGCCTGTCGCAATTGCCAATAAAATATGTTGAGCTGATAGCTACAGACGAAACTGTTGAAGAACCCGTTGAGGAAGAACAGGAAAGCGAAGTAGAAGAATCAGATGAAATTACAGCGGAGGCTGATGAATCTGAACCTGAAGCGGAAACTGTATCAGTGAAATCAGAAGCCCCATCAGTGGGATCATCCCCCAAATCGGTAGAATCTCCAAAAGAAGAACCGCCAAAGACAGAATCAGTGAAATCACCGGAATCTGAATCAGCGGAACCGACAGAAACTCCAAAGCCACCCAAAAGGATAGACTTCGAGATCACCAATCCTGATGATATCGACATTGACGATAAAGGTCAGTTAGGGTTATTTTAATATTCAAAGCCATCCGCAACTGCAGTTCCGGGTGGCTTTTTACTCATACAACAATTTACTACAAATGAAAAAAATCATTACCTGCCTTTTACTTTTGGCGACTTTTACATCATTAAACGCCCAAACCGCTAAACATACCTTTGCATTAGGCGATTCTGCCTTTATGCTTGATGGTAAACCCCTGCAATTAATCTCGGGCGAGATGCATTGCTACCGCGTACCCCGCGAATACTGGCGCTCCCGCATGAAAATGGCAAAAGCCATGGGCCTTAACACCATTGGTACCTATGTTTTCTGGAATGCGCATGAGCCGGTACAGGGTACCTATGACTTTACGGGTAATAATGATATTGCCGAGTTTGTTAAAATTGCTAAAGAAGAAGGTCTTTGGGTAGTAATGCGCCCAAGTCCGTATGCTTGCGCCGAGTGGGAATTTGGCGGCTACCCCTGGTGGTTGTTAAAGGATAAAGATTTGAAGGTGCGCGGTAAGGATCCTAAATTTTTACAGGCCTACAAAAACTATGTGATGCAGGTGGGTAAGCAGCTTAGCCCGTACCTGGTTACCCATGGCGGTAATATTTTGATGGTACAGATAGAGAACGAATACGGCTCATACAGTAACGATAAGGAGTACCTTGATATTAACCGCAAGATTTTCCGTGAGGCAGGTTTTGACGGCGAGTTATTTACATGCGATGGTGCTTCGCAAATGCCTGCCGGGTATTTGCCGGGCTATTTGCCCGCGGTAAATGGTTCGGATAATCCTAAAGAAGTAAAAGCCCTTATCAATAAATACCATGATGGTAAAGGCCCCTATTATATTGCCGAGTGGTACCCCGGCTGGTTTGATAGCTGGGGTGGCAGGCACGCTACTACAAAGGCAGATGAAGATGCCAAAAAGCTTGATGTGGTTTTGTCGGCAGGGATCTCTATTAACATGTATATGTTTCATGGCGGTACAACCAGGGATTTCATGAACGGGGCCAATATGAGTAAAAGCGATCCGTACTCGCCGCAAACATCCAGCTATGATTATGATGCGCCGCTGGATGAATCGGGCAATCCTACAGCAAAGTTTTACAAGTTTCGTGAGGTGATACAAAAGCATTTGCCCGCCGGTACAACCTTGCCGCCGGTACCTGCAACTAATAAAACTATTGCTATTCCTAATATCAGTCTGGCGGTTGCTGCTCCTTTGTTTGCTAATTTGGGTAAACCGGTTGTATCTGGCAAACCACTTTGTTTTGAAGATCTTGACCAGGGATATGGCTTTGTTCTTTACAGAACCACACTGCAAAATGCAGCCAGTGGTTTGTTAAAAATTAGGGAGATGCGGGATTATGCAACGGTTTATTTAAATGGCAAACGCATCAGCATTTTAGACAGGCACCTTCGCCAGGATTCGTTACAGTTAGATAATGCCAAAAAAGGGGATGTTTTAGATATCCTGGTTGAAAATAATGGACGCATCAATTACGGGGCGTATTTAACCGATAACCGCCAGGGTATAACGGAAAAAGTTACTTTGAATGATAAGGAACTTTTAGGTTGGAAAATGTATAAGTTTCCTTTTACAAATACCGGCGGTTTTAAATACGCTGCCAACAAAGATACTAATGCACCTAAACCAGCCTTATATAAAGGAACATTTACTCTTACCAAAACCGGCGATACCTATCTTGATATGCACGGTTATGGTAAAGGCTTTGTGTTTTTAAACGGCCGTAATTTGGGTAAATACTGGAACATTGGTCCGCAGCAAACGTTATATATCCCTGCCGGCTGGCTTAAAAAAGGATTGAACGAGGTAGTTGTTTTTGATGAGTTGAAAAGCAGCCACACCAAAATTGCCGCGCTTGATCATCCTATATTAAATGAATTTGTAAAAGATTAAGGGGCTGTTTAAAAATAGATAAATAGATACAAAAAAACCTTTTTGTCATCCTGAACGGAGTGAAGGATCTATTATTCGCCATGCTTCTTCGCCTTGTGCAGTCTGCGAATAGATCCTTCACTCCGTTCAGGATGACAAATCTTTGGATATGTGTTTTCACGGACGCATAAAAACATTATTGGATTAAATTTAAACAGCTCTAATATTTACAAAAAAAAGTACCGTGCTAAACGGTACTTTTTTTATTTTTGAATATAATATCCTAATCTCTTTTTACAATATGAACATGCTTTTTGGCGGCGGTGGCAGCTATTATTACATCATCCTTATTTTAGAGGCTTTTTGCATTATTCATTGCCTGCGCAGGGGTACGCAGCAAAAGTGGCTTTGGATGCTTATTATACTACCTGGTATAGGCTGCCTGGTTTATATCTATTCGGAAATATTAACTAACCGCTCGGCCATGCGGGTGCCTAAAATTGATGTAGGCGCTGTGCTTAATCCCGGCGCTAAACTCAAAAAACTGGAAGACGAACTTCGCTTTACCGATACCTTTGCCAACAAAGTAAAACTGGCCGATGCCTACCTTGATGCCGGTTATACCGATAAAGCTGTTGAACTATACCAGGCCAGCCTCACCGGCGCCTTTGCTGAGAACGAGCATGTAATGGCCCAGCTTATTATTGCCTATTTTGAGCAGGAACTGTATGGAGAGATTATCCCCATAGCCAAAAAACTGTACAAGCTGCCCCAGTTTGCCCGCTCAAAAGCCCACATACGGTATGCCATGGCGTTAGAAAATACAGGTCAGGCTGAATTAGCCGAAAACGAATTTAAGGCTATGAAAGGCCGCTACGCTTACTTTGAACCCCGTTATCAATACGGTTTGTTTTTGGTAAGACAAGACAGAGATCAGGATGCTTACCAGGTATTTACCGATATCCTGAACGAAGTACCACAACTAAGCGCAATGGAACGTAAAGCCAACCGCGCTTGGTTTGCTAAAGCAAAGGATGAAGTAAAGAAGCTATCGGTACAAAAAACGGCTTGAGGATGACGTGTTGGGTTTAGGGGCTCACACCCATGTCATTGCGAGCGCAGCGCGGCAATCGCGAACTGTGCAGGTTCACCCTGTATAGCATGCGATTGCTTCGTTCCTCGCAATGACATAGATTGTATTAAAAATATACGCTGACAGTCAGTGACCTATAAACACGTCATTATAAGGCACGAAACAATCGCGAACTTTGCATATCCGCCTTTCAAGCGTGCGATTGCTTCGTGCAAATGACATGGTCGTCATTGAGTGTCCGTCCGTCCGCAGGTGTCCGTTACCTGGTGCTGTTACAAGCTTATAAAATACGGCGCCTCAAATACATGTCCGGCGTGTAGTTTTTGTATCGCTTCTTTTTTGCTGATGTCTTTTTGAGCACCTGCTGTATCGGCACAACCTAACCAGGGTTCAATACATACAAAGTCGGCGCCGGGTTTGGCCCAGATGCCCAGGTAATTATAATGAGGGAACTCCACTGATAAAGTTTGAGCGTGTTTATCACTTTTAATAGTCACCATTCTTGATGATAACTTTTTAAAAACCAATGCATCGGCATCAAAAAGGCTACGGGTTAAAAACAATTTATTGCCGGGCGTAGCTACCGGCTGACTTTCGCCGGTGAAAAAACCATCGCCCGATAAAAGCTCTGTTTCCAGGTGTTCGTCGGTTTCAAACTCTATGTAGTAATCCTCATATTTTTCGCCCTTGTTAAAGGGGATATTAAAGGCCGGATGTGCGCCTACCGAAAAGTATATGGTTTTTTTATCCAGGTTGATCACCTTGTAGGTTATCCTAAGTGAGTTATCAATGAGGGTATATAATACCTGGTAATCAAACTTGTAAGGATAAACATGCAGTGTTTTGTCGCAGTAAGGCAGCGAAAAGCTGGCCGAAACATCATCAGCATTCAGTAAAACAAATTCCGACTGCCGTGCAAAACCATGCCGGCCCATGGCATATTTTTGTCCATCAACCACAAGTTCGTTATCAATTAAGCCGCCTACCACCGGGAATAAATTTGGTGCGTGCCATGGCCAAACAGCAGCAGTATCCTGCCACATATGTTCAGTTCCGGTTGCCTTGTCAATTAATGAGCTTAGCTGGGCGCCCTTAGGGTCAATTGTTGCTATCAGGTATTCGTTTTCAATGGTGGTCATTGGTAATAATAATTTGTCTGAACCCGAATTTATGGATTTATGTGAATTTCACGAATTTTAATCTCAAAAGCATATATTTCCTAAATCAAAGAAGCAGGTAAATTCTTTAATCCGATGAAATCCGGTTCAGAAAACTTTAACAAATCAATCGTCGTCCTGTTCTTTTTTCTGCTCTAAAATTACAAAAGCGCTGCGTTTTGGTGCCGGCATAACGGAATTTTCGCCTTTAACAAACTTCCAGACCACCTCATTCAGGTCGATATCCGGCGTGGCATCCTCTTTGGCAAAGTTGAATAATTCAGATCGTTTGCTGCTTTCGTTTACCGCAATGTTACGCTGCTCCAGGTCAACCTGTGCCTGTTTAGCTATATAAGGCGTAAAATCGGGTTTGTTGGTAAAGCAATCATATAATGGCATAGCGGCGGCATCATACTGGCTCATTGGCGGCAGACCCAATATCAGCTCGATAGTACGCAATACCCCCGATGTAGAGTACATGCCATGGATAACAGCGTTGCGCTTTACATAAGGCCCGGCAACAAATACCGGCGAGCGGTGCGCATCAATATGGTCGGGCCCGTTTTGGGCGTCATCTTCCAATATAAACACTACCGATTCCTTCCAGATCGGGCTTTTTGCAAGATGTTCAATAAACTGGCCTATTGCCAGGTCGTTATCACCCACAGCGGCAGTTGGCGATATGGCTCCCTTTTTTTGCCCGCTGGTATGATCGTTGGAGATGCGTACACTGTTAAACCTTGGTACAGCATTTATAGTTAGCAGGGAATCGAAATCATGTGCCCAGATAGCTACCCGTTTAACATCCTTTACGCTCAGGTCGAATCCCGGTGCTTGTTTGCAGTAATGCCCTTCCAATGATTTTAGGTTGGCCCTGCCGGGGTTGCCATCGCTCACAAACTCACCGTAGGTGCGGTAACTTATGCCGGCACGTTTGCAGTAATCCCATATAAAGCCATCGCGCGGGTAGGCTGCTTTGCGGGTGCCCTCAAAATCATAATTACCACCACGGCCGCCATAACTGGTTGGCCAGGTTTTCTCCACAAAGTCGGTGGCATAGGCTGCTGTGCTCCAGTTGTGGCCATCGGCGCTTACTTCGGCATCTACATAAAAATTATCAAGCAAAACAAACTCGCTGGCTATGGCATGGTGGTTTGGGGTTGTTTTTTTACCGAAGATACACAACGAAGTATCACCGTTACCCTGCGGCATATCGCCTAAAACCTGGTCGTAAGTGCGGTTTTCTTTGATGATATAGAACACATATTTAATAGGCGATTTTTCGCCCATACGCCTCGGAATAGGGTTGCCCTGCTCGCCGGGAGCTGTTTTGGCAATTTTATTACTGAAAGGCGTATTGGCATAAACCTGTTTGGTATAGGCTTTAAGCTGGGTTATACCGGGCGTATTTATGAACGACAGTGTGCCTTTAAACAAGCCGCCAATGTACTGCTCACGGCTGTTAATGGCCCCCTGCTTGTAACCGCTGTTATCGGTTTTAAGCAAGGGCTGGGGGCCTTTGGGGTTGGGCATTGATGTAAAACCTTTGCCATTGGCCACCAGTATTTTTTTACCCAGCATTTTTACATTGGTAGGGTACCAGCCCACGGGGATAAAACCCATGCTGCGGCTGCTGCCAGGTTTTGATACATCAAATACGGCCAGGCAATTATTATCGGCATTGGCTATGTACAGCGTTTTTTGATCGGTAGATAAAGCCAGTCCGTTGGTTGTAGAGCCTGTTAAATGGGTTGGGTATAAGGCTGTTGCAAT
The DNA here is from genome assembly GCF_056400605.1 of Mucilaginibacter sp. P5_A4. Classification (NCBI taxonomy): domain Bacteria; kingdom Pseudomonadati; phylum Bacteroidota; class Sphingobacteriia; order Sphingobacteriales; family Sphingobacteriaceae; genus Mucilaginibacter; species Mucilaginibacter sp. P5_A4. The sequence continues at coordinate 11,193 of NZ_JBFUKX010000050.1, forward strand.
GGTCTCAATTATTTTATGATTGGCCGTGTTCACTACCGAAACCGAATTATCATTGGCATTGGCCACAAAAAGGTAATTGCCTTTTTTATTCAAAAGCAGCTCATTAGGGTGGCTTTCGGTTTTTATGGTGCCCAGGGTTTGTGTTGCAATATTGTAAAAGCCCAGCTCATCGCCGCCCCATAAAGAAATGTACAGCGTTTTTTCATCGGGCGACAGGATGCAGCTATAGGCTTCGGATGGCAGTTTAACCTGCTTTACTATTTTTCTTTCGGCTGGGTCAATAATATACAGGGTACTATCTTCTTTGGTAACTGTGTATAAACGGGTATTGCTTTTGTTAAGGGTTATACCGGTTGGGCAAACTTTGCTTTTTGGCCATTTGTCGGCAGCAAGTTTAATGGTATCCGGCTTGCCAAGCTTATTATCATTTATATTGAAAACGTAGATCCAGTTATCATTACCGCCTGATGCGTAAAGCTTTTTTTCATCGTGACTAAAAGCAAGACCGTACCATGATTTGGCTACCACCTTTTCGTCGAGTAATTTCTCATTCTTTGGATCGATGAGTTGAACCGATTGGGTGCTTTGCCCGTTATTGGTAACCGCCAGCAGCCTGCCCGATGCCGAAAGCTGGATGTTCAACGGCAGATCGCCAAGTGGTAGTGATGTACCTGCCGGACTAAGCTTCCAACCATTAGGCAGCAATACCTGGCCTGTTTTGGCTATTTTACCCGGTGTTTGAGCATAGGTAGTTAATGAAGATGCTATTATAGCTAAGCAGATGAGTAGCTTTTGTTTCATGGTAATAATGATTGTAGTCAAAATTACATAATCATTTACCAATGATGTGCTTGTTAACAAAAACATAACAAGCAAAAACGGCCCGCTGATAGGCGGGCCGTTAAATTGTAATAGTTTTTTTACTTCAGCAAATTTCTCCAGCTAACCTGGTCGCCAATGATCTTGTCAAGATCGGCAGATGCTACGCGTTCCTGGGCCATGGTATCGCGGTAGCGGATGGTTACGGTGTCGTCTTCCAATGTCTGGTGATCTACGGTGATACAGAAAGGCGTGCCAATAGCATCCTGGCGGCGGTAGCGTTTACCAATAGCATCTTTTTCTTCGTATTGGATATTGAAATCTATCTTCAGCCTGTCCATAATTTCGCGGGCTTTCTCCGGTAAACCATCTTTTTTGGTGAGCGGGAAAATAGCGGCTTTAACCGGGGCAAGGCAAGGGTGCAGGTGCAGTACGGTACGGCTATCCTGTTTTTCTTCGGTGCTCAGGTCTTCTTCCTCAAAAGCGTTGATCATGGTTAGCAGGAACATCCTGTCTAACCCTATCGAGGTTTCAATTACGTAGGGGATATAGTTACCATAAGGCTTGCCTGTTTCCGGGTCAACCTCGGGGTCAAAGTACTGGAGTTTTTTGCCAGAGAATTTCTGGTGCTGGCTCAAATCAAAATCGGTACGGCTGTGAATCCCCTCTACCTCTTTAAAGCCGAATGGGAATTCAAACTCAATATCATAAGCGGCATCGGCGTAATGGGCCAGCTTTACATGCTCGTGGTAGCGGTATTTGGCAGCATCGGTACCAAGGGCAAGGTGCCATTTTAAGCGGGCTTCTTTCCATTGGTTAAACCACTCTTTTTGCGTGCCGGGGCGTACAAAGTATTGCATCTCCATTTGCTCAAACTCGCGCATACGGATGATGAACTGGCGGGCGATAACCTCGTTACGGAAAGCCTTACCTATCTGCGCTATACCGAAAGGGATTTTCATCCTGCCCGATTTTTGCACGTTCAAATAATTCACAAAAATACCCTGCGCGGTCTCCGGGCGAAGGTAGATCAGGTCGGCATCATCAGCAACGGCGCCCATCTGGGTGCTGAACATCAGGTTAAACTGGCGTACATCGGTCCAGTTGCGGGTACCGCTTACCGGGCAGGCAATTTCATGCTCAATAATGAGGTCTTTTAAACGAGGCAGATCTTCATTTTTAAGGGCCTCATCCATATCGTGTTGTAAAGCTTCCGCTTTATCAGTCTTGCCATCTTTATCGTAACGGTCTATCTTATCCTCCAAAAGCTGATCGGCACGGTAACGTTTTTTTGAATCTTTATTGTCGATCATCGGGTCGCTGAAACCATCAACGTGGCCGCTGGCTTTCCAGATCTTGGGGTGCATAAATATGGCACTATCGATACCAACAATGTTATCGTGCATTTGCACCATGGCTTTCCACCAGTAGGTTTTAATGTTGTTTTTTAATTCGGCACCATTCTGGCCGTAATCGTAAACTGCGCTTAAACCATCATAGATCTCGCTGGAAGGGAAAACAAAGCCATATTCTTTGGCGTGCGATATAACATTTTTAAAAAGTTCGTCGGTTGATTTGCTCATAATAGCTGCAAAGATACAATTTAGGCAGAAAGCAGAAAACGAAAGGTAAAAAGCAGGAAAATCGCTTTCAAAACTAAATTAAAACTTTCCCCATAGCGATGGATTTGAAACCTTGGGTGTATGAAAGATTTTTTACGGGGGATACTGTGTGTATTCATTTTTATATACCCAAAAGTGTTGCGTTCGCAACAGGTGAAACAGTGAAAAATGGTATCTGTCTAACAATCAATAAATTGTGAATTGTCATAAAATCAAAAACGCAATAGCAGCCCAAAAAGAGCGGTTTGAATAATACCTGCTTTAATTTAAAACTTTGATCCCACCGTGGAAAGTACATCCAAAATTTTGTGATTGATAAAACTTATTGGCAACTGGTTTATTCTAATAGTAACCATACTAACAGATAAAAAACCAATGGACCACATTATAAAGATCATCTCAACCCGATACGTAACCCATAATGTTAAACAATTCCGGCTGCAAAAGCCTGCCGGGTTTACTTTTACACCCGGGCAGGCAACGGAGCTGTCTATTAACCAGGATGGCTGGAAGGACAAAAAAAATCCCTTCACCTTTACCTGTCTTGTTGATGACCCTTACCTGGAGTTCACCATCAAAATATACCCTGATAGCGACGACGGCGTTACCAACCAGTTGAGCAAATTAAATATAGGCGACGAATTAATACTACGTGATGCCTGGGGCGCTATAGAATACAAAGGACAGGGGTACTTTATTGCCGGGGGTGCGGGGATAACCCCCTTTATAGCCATTTTAAGGCAGTTAAATAAGGATGATAAACTGGAAGGGAACGTGCTGTTCTTCTCCAACAAAACGGATGAGGATATCATTCTTGCCGATGAACTTAAACTGATGCTTGGCGATAATGCCCATTTTACAACCACGCAGCAAGAGGGCGGCGAGCATGATCACCGCCGGATTGATGCTGATTTTTTAAAAGCGGAAGTAAAGAATTTTAAAAAACACTTCTACGTTTGTGGCCCCGACCCAATGGTTGAAGAGCTAACCGAAACATTAACCAAATTAGGAGCCGATATTGATGCCGTTGTTTTTGAGAAATAGAGGATGGTGAATGGTGAGTAGTGAGCGGTGAGAAGTGAGAGGTGAGTAGTGAAAACGTGAGTGAACGGCGGCTGAAAGGTGATTGAAAAATGAGGAAATTGTGCGAGCAATTCCGGTTCAGGCAAAGCATTCACATTACAAGTAATTCCCAAATCGAAATTCCGATATCCGAAATTCTTCCGTCTCATATCTCATATCTCACATCTAAAATCTATTTTTACGCCATGAGTATCCGGGTAGAAACATTAACAAAAGTTTACGGCGAGCAAAAGGCGGTTGATGGCATCAGTTTTTCTGCCGGACCAGGTGTACTGGGTTTTTTGGGGCCTAATGGAGCGGGTAAATCAACCACCATGAAAATCCTTACCGGCTTTATTCCCCAAACATCGGGTACTGCATCCGTTTGTGGATTTGATGTGGTAAGCCAATCGCTTGATGTACGCAAACATATTGGTTACCTGCCCGAAAGTAACCCGCTTTACCTGGATATGTATGTAAAAGAGTCGCTGGCGTTTATTGCAGGTATCCACAAAATACAGGAGCCCGAAAAGCGCATAGCCGAAGTTATTGAACAAACCGGCCTTGGGCCCGAGCAGCATAAAAAAATTGGTCAGTTATCTAAAGGCTACCGCCAGCGGGTGGGGCTGGCACAAGCTATTATTCATAACCCGGATGTGCTGATACTGGATGAGCCAACCTCGGGACTTGACCCTAACCAACTTATCGGCATCCGCCAGTTAATTACCGATTTGGGTAAAACAAAAACCATCATCCTGTCCACCCATATTATGCAGGAAGTTGAAGCGGTTTGCGATAAGGTGATCATCATTAATAAAGGAAAAATAGTAGCCGATGATACCCTGCAGGGCCTGCGGAGTAAAAACGATAATGGCACACTCGAAAGTATTTTTATCAGCCTCACCAATTGATTAAAGTAAAATTTAATTTTTTTACTTTCGCCTAAAACTTAAACTCATTATCATAATCATGAAAAAAACTTTACTTGCATTATTTGTTTTAACATGCGCTGTTATTAGCGCCAACGCCCAATCCTTTAGAGGCGGTGCAGAACGTACACCCAGGTTTAGCGCTGGTTTTGGAAACGGAGCCACAATAGGGTCACACTACGGCGATTACCCCACAGCGGGCAGTGTAGATGTAAAGCTTGAATATCCTTTAGCGTCAAGCCCGGTAAGTATTACCGTTTCGGCGGCTTATCAGTTTTATGTATCAAAATATAGTTCCTTTTTTGGGTACAGCAGCTATAGCAGCAGCTATGGCAGTAGCTATAGGTCATTGGCATCATTTGCTCCCGTTATGTTAGGTGCCCGTGTATATGCCGGTAAACTGTTTTTTGAAGGTGCTGCCGGTGCCTCCTTTAACCTTAACTCCATCCACAGTAATTATACCGGCCAAACAGTGGCATTGGCGCTTTCGCCAGGTATTGGGTACGGCTTCAGGTTTGGCTCTTCCAGGAAATTTGGCCTGGATGTTAGCCTGGCTTATGAAACCCGTTTGGAAAGCAGCAAAAGTATCATTTATAATGATGGTATGGGTAATTCCTACGTTGACGGTGCTTATGGTAATTACAACCAGGTTGCCTGTCACGTGGCATTTAGTCTTGGTTTGTAAGCAATATAAAAAGGTATTGATAAGCCCTGGTATTTACATACCGTTTTTTTTTATGAAATACCTACAAGGCAGGGAAATCGCTTTTAAAAAGGAGGCACCTACGGAGCCAAGGTTAAGACACTTTTCACTATAAACACATAACTCCGCTGGAGTTGGAAATGGTTGGGGTGTGTCATTGACTCCATGGGAGTCGCGTGTTTATAGCGCAAGAAAACCCAAAAGCATGGCTCCGTAGGTGCCTCCTACTGGCTTTTAATTTTAAAGGCGGTTTCCCTGACTTACAAGCTGCATATTGTTTTAATTAAGTTGTAGCATTTGTAAACTTGCTAACGTAATGATTTAAAAAGCCTTATCCCAATATGAAGACTACCTTAGCCTTTGTAGTTTTAATTGGCGCTATACTTAGCGTTCGTGCACAAACAAACTACAGCACTCATCCGCGCTTAAGCGCAGGTTTAATTTATGGTGCAACAGTGGGCCCGGCATCTGATAATTATACTTATGCCAGCGGGTTTTTATTAAAGTATGAGTCACCCATTAAGTCTTCGCCGGTAAGCCTTACACTTACAACGGGTTATAGTTTTTTTATTCCCCAAACAAGGTACTTTTCTTATATTAATCCCGGCAATGGCAGTGGTACACATGTTAATTATTCGGCTGCAGCTTTTATCCCTTTAGAAATAGGTGCAAGGGTTTATGTTGCCAACAAGCTATATTTTGAGGGTAATATTGGAGCGTCATTAAATGTAAACTCACCCCATAAGTACTATACCAATAAAACCGTTGCATTACTGGTTTCGCCCAACCTGGGTTATTCTTTTCGCTTTGGCTCATCGGGTAAAACGGGCTTAGATTTAAGTATAGGCTACGAGAATCGTTTCGAGCGCGCGAGCTTAGATTATTACCAGGGGAGTTATGGCAGGTTTGCCCTAAGCGTGGCGTTTAGTTTGGGATTATAATAACATTAAGTTTTAACATATTGCCGTTGCAATATGTTGGTTTTTAAGCCCTGCGCATTCTGCTTTTATACAATATCCCTTGTTCGTTCATGAATTTTATTTCTAAGCACATTAAAAAACATACTCCTTTCTTTTTCGCCTACCAAACTGATGTGGGTTGATTTACTGATAATATTTTGGAGGTTTTTAAATGTATAATCACAAAAACTTTTATCCTGTGTACCCATAAAATTTAACCCGTTATGATTCAGAAAGGCGATTTGCCTATCGTCGCCCCGCACAAAAAGGGAATTATCACCAATAAGGCATTCATTGATGTAAATATGAAATGGTGCGCTGTTAGGCATATCAGGTTGTTTGTATATAAATTTTCGGCCTTTTTCGGCCTGCATCTCTACGTGGTTCAGTAATTCATCCAGTTGGGCATATACTTTCAGCAGGATATCCTTATTGGCAAAAATGTTTGTATGCCTGTAAAATTCAATTTGCCTTATCGTAACATGTATGCTTTCTTCGGTCCATATTTCGGTGGATGGTATTTGTGTATATAGTTTAATGATATCTTTTGCCGTTTCTTGTGCCTCCCCGTCGCCCTCTTCGCCAATAAATTGCTGCTTAGCCAGTTCGGGGTAACCCATAAGCGTGCGTTTCCAGAAAAAGAACTTAAATGCGCTTAGCTCAGGAAATTGCATGAAATAAAAGATAGATACGTCTTTGTTAAAAAAATAAACGTGGGGGTTTTGGATTGTTTTAAATAATGTGAGCGTATTTGCTAAGTCCTTAAGGTAATTATTAAACCCAAATGAAATTGGATCAACCTTATTGCCCGAGAAAATAACCGTATTGTTTTGTACCTGGAATAGCTGGTCGATAGAAACCTTGTACTTATTGCAAAGCACCTGTATTTCATCTAAGCTTATCGGTTTTTCGCCTCTTATACGGCGGTATGCACTATCGTTGCTAATGTTCAGCAGTTCTGCTATCTCATCCACAAACGAAAGATGGGAGGGGAGTTTTGATTTAATGTGATTAAAAAAAATCAGTTGTATATGGTTACTATCCATAATGCAGGTTATTACAGGATTTCTTTTTAGAAATTATTGATACACCACCGCATAATTATTAGTAAAAAATGGAGTAGCAGGTTATAATTAGCAATAAATGTAGTAATAATTGCAGCTGTTTTCAAAACTCTGTGTTACAGCTAATTAATTATTGCTATAAGATATATAGCTTGTCGGTTTTTCCATTTTAATAGGGCGTTTGAAGTATGTAGATTTACTAAAGATATCATTAGGGATATTAAACAAATCATTGTTAATATTTTAAATCTCGTAAAAGGAAATATCATGAAACCATTATTAATTGCAATAGCAGGCTTAGGTGGTTTGCTATGCTTGTGCAGCTGTAGTAAGCTGATCCATTCCCATGAACAGGTTATGGTAAGTTACCATACAAAAGATGCCGTTATGAAACAGTTTGGGCAGCCCGACGAAAAAAGAGAAGTAAATCACGTAACCGAATGGCTTTACAATTGTGATACATCCTCGGCCATTTATAGGTCAAAAACAAAAGTGGCAATCAACGGTACTTATAACACCGTTTATGGAAGCTTAGATCATAATACGGTGAATGTTACTCAGTTTACCCCCTATAAAAAATATGTAAAATTTACCTTCGATGAGCAGGGGAAGGTTTTAAACTGGGATTCAAATGGTATAAATTTTGCCGAGCGAAAAAAGAAACCCGGCGCTACAATTGCATTGGTAGTGGGCTCTGTAGCGGCGGCAACTCTTTTTGTTGTTAGTTTGATAGCTTTAGATGACTTTAGTAATTGGGGATATTGAGTTTTATTAAAAAACGCTAAAGTAAATATTATTACATAAGGCCCCGGTATTGTCTGCCGGGACATTATTTATTACCTCAATTTAAGTTTTGTAATTCAAAACATACAGCTTTGCTTTAGTATATTATTGTTGTAATTTCGGCGTTTCAGCATAAATATATAACAGTGCTTAGCATCCTACAAAAAGAAATAACATCATACCTCAGCTCGCTGGTAGCCTACGTTACCATTGGTGTGTTTTTACTGGTGTTAGGCTTATTCCTTTGGGTATTTCCCGATTCAAGCATATTAGATTATGGTTACGCCGGGCTCGAGAGCCTTTTCAGTACCGCGCCTTACCTTTTCATGTTCCTCATCCCGGCCATAACCATGAGGTCATTGGCCGAAGAACGTAAAGAAGGCACCTTTGAGCTGTTATTTACCCGCCCGTTGAAGGATTGGGAGATTGTAACCGGCAAATATCTGGCTTGCTTGCTCATTGTGCTTTTTGCGTTACTGCCCACATTAGTTTACTATTTTTCGGTAAGTACGCTGGGCACACCCCAGGGTAATGTTGATACGGGCGCGGTTATAGGTTCATACATCGGTTTGTTTTTGTTAGGGGCGGCATTTGCGGCTATCGGCTTGTTTGCCTCGTCCATCACCAAAAATCAGATCATTGCTTTTACTGTAGCGGTTTTCCTGTGTTTCTTTTTTTATAGTGGCTTTGATTCGCTGAGCCAGTTGTTATCCTTGCAGGAACTGGGCTTGCAAAGCCTGGGCATCACGCAACACTATCAATCGGTAAGCCGTGGCGTATTGGATACCCGCGACCTGGTTTACTTTATACTATTGGCAGGTTTATTTACCTGGTTAACATTATTTATCCTGATAAAACAGCGGCAAAAAAAATTACGCGGAACTATCATGCTAAGCCTGTTAGCCATATTTGTTTCATTGGGTGTATTATCTCAATATGCCTTTACCCGTTTTGATTTTACTACCGAGGAGCGTTTTACCATATCGCCAATAAGCAGGCAAATAATGGATAGCCTTCCAAAGCCGGTTAAGGTTACTGTTTATTTACAGGGCAGCGGCTTCCCGGCCGGGTTTAAACGCCTGCAGGGCGCTACTAAAGATATGTTAAGTGATCTGCAGGCCTATAGCCATGGCAAGCTGCAGTTTGAATTTGTTGATCCGCTGAAAGGTTTGAGTGAAGAACAGCAAAACAATGCGCTGCAAACTTTAACGGATAAAGGTTTAACCCCTCAAAGCTGGAGTTTTAAAACCGACGATGGGGTGATTCAGAAAGTGTTGGTTTCATCGGCTTTGGTTTCTTCCAACGGAAATGAGGTTGCTGTAAATTTATTACAACGTCGTATTGGTTTATCAGATGACGAGTCAATTAATAATTCAATTCAAAATTTGGAATATGCCTTTTCATCAGCCATAAAAAAAGCTGTAGCCAGTGGAAAACCTCTTATTGGTTTTACCGAAGGGCATCATGAGCTTTCAGATTTGCAATTGCATTATGCCATGGCCGACCTGGAGGATGGATACAAAGTGGGCAGAATTGACCTTACAACAATTCCGTTTTCGGTTCTGTTAAAATTAAAACTGCTGGTGATACCTAAACCCGATAAGAGATTTACCGAACTGGAAAAATTTAAGCTGGATCAATACATTATGCGCGGAGGCCGGGTATTGTGGACTATTGACCAGGTAAGTGCCGAATTGGACAGCCTGCGCGGGCATGGCGGCGAGCAACTGGCCTTTGCAAAACAATTGAACCTTGATGATCAGCTTTTTCGTTATGGTATACGCATTAATTATGACCTTATTGCCGATATGAGCTGCTCACCAATCCCCGTAAGCACCGGTAATGTTGGGGGGCAGGCCCAGATTCAGCTATTACCATGGCTGTTTAATCCATTATTTATGCCGGTATCCAAACACCCGGTAGTGAAAAACCTGGATGCCATCCACAGCGAATTTGTAAGTACTATCGATTTGCTTGAAACCAAAAACCTTAAAAAAACTATCCTGCTAACCTCATCTCCCTATAATAAAAAAATAAGCGCGCCACATATCCTGTCGTTACAAGCTTTGGAGCAGGAGCCAAATCCTAAGGATTTTCAGGGTACACCAAAAACGGTTGCCGTATTGTTAGAGGGTAAATTTATATCCGACTGGCGCAACCGCCCCTTGCCCGATAGCTTAAAAGAACCGGTGAGTATACAGCCAGAAAGTGTGCCCACCAAAATGATAGTAATAAGTGATGGCGATATTTTAAAGAACCAGGTAGGGAGTGATGGCTCGCCATTTCCGTTGGGATATGACCGTTATACGCAGCAAACCTATGGTAACAAAAACCTGCTGCTCAATATAGCCGATTATATGACCGATGATTCGGGCCTGATTGCATTGCGTACCAAGGAGATCAAGATCCGGTTGTTGAACCGTGCACGTATTCGTAACGAAAAATTGTACTGGCAACTGGTAAACACTGTTGGCCCGATTGCTTTAGTGTTAATATGTGCTATTTTTCAACATTATATCCGCAAGCGGAAGTATGCCCGTTAAATTTTATATTTTTGATAGATTAATTAGACCCATATGAGATTTATTGTTTCTACCACAACTTTACTCAAACAACTGCAGGCAGTAAGCGGCGCGTTAAGCAACAGTACTGTATTGCCAATATTGGAAAACTTTTTGTTCGAGATAAAGGAAGGAAACTTAACCATTTCTGCTACCGACCTGCAAACCAGCATGACCACTTCCTTAACTGTTGAAGCAAAAGAGAACGGCCGGATAGCTATACCATCGCGTATTTTGTTAGAGACCTTAAAATCGTTGCCTGAGCAGCCTGTAGCTTTCTCGGTTGATGATAATACCTTCGCCATCGAAATAAATGCCGGCGACGGTAAATACAAGCTAAGCGGTGAGAATGGTGAAGATTTTCCGAAAATCCCTGTTGTTGAAAATGCATCATCGGTAAATTTACCTGCATCTGTTTTAGCCGAGGCTATCAACAAAACCATTTTTGCGGTAAGTAATGATGAGCTGCGCCCGGCCATGACCGGCGTTTACTGCCAGTTGAGTACGCAATACCTTACATTTGTAGCTACCGATGCGCATAAACTGGTACGTTACCGCCGTAAAGATGCAAAAGCTGCAAGCACAACATCATTTATTTTGCCAAAAAAAGCGTTAACGCTGCTTAAGTCATCGCTGCCAAATGATGATGTGAATGTATCTGTTGAGTATAACTCAACCAGTGCTTTCTTTAAGTTTAGCAATATTAACCTGGTTTGCCGCTTAATTGACGAGCGTTATCCTGATTATGAAGCCGTTATTCCGCAAAATAATCCTAATAAATTAACTATCGACAGGCTTACCTTTCTTGGATCGTTAAATCGTGTGGCTATTTATGCCAACAAAACAACCCACCAGGTAAGGCTTAAAATAAACGGTAGCGAACTAAACATCTCGTCAGAAGATATTGACTTTGCTAACGAAGCCCATGAGCGTTTAAGCTGCCAGTATGAGGGCGATGACATGGAAATTGGCTTCAATGCACGTTTTTTAATAGAAATGTTGAAGAATTTAAGTTGCGAAGAAGTATCTTTGGAGATGTCAACTCCAAACCGTGCCGGCTTACTGCTGCCACAGGGTGGTGATGAAAATGAAGATGTGCTGATGCTGGTTATGCCGGTTATGCTCAATAGTTATGCTTAAGTGTAAACTTAAATTATAAATCCAAAATCGAGTCCGGCTTTAAAAACCGGACTTTTTTGTTCGCCGTGGATAACAAAAATTACGGTAAGCAGTTATATAGCTTATAATTAATATGGATACCAGGATAAAGGTTTTGTTTTTTATTGCAGCTGTGGCATGTTGGGCATCCTGTAAAAAAAGTGACGATGCAGCCGCAACCACATCAACAACCAGTGTTAATTTAATTAACGCATCAACCAACAATATTAATTTTTATTTAAACGGAACACGCATTATTAACACCACTACCTATTATCCGGGCGGAACATTGGGCTATGTTGATATTTTAGCCGGAACACAAAATTACTCGGTCAAGATCAATAATAATTCGGTGCAGTCGTTTAGTAAATCGCTCAATTTCAGCACAGATTCGGTATACTCCTTATACGTGGCCGGAGCAACCGAAAATGACATTTTTAAAACTACCGATGTATTGGTCGCCGATACCGGCGGTAAAGCAAAGCTCCGGTTTGTAAATGCTTCGCCCGATGCAGGTACACTTGATTTAAAGTTTGAGGGAACACTAAACGCGACAAAATTTACAGGCATTGGTTATAAAACAACAACAAACTACGTATTGGTTGATGCAGACACGGTTTATCTGGCTGTTTATCAGTCATCGGCGCCAACAATAGCCGTTCGCCGCGATACCGTAATATTAACCGGCGGGAGTATTTATACCTATTTTGGCTATGGCAGTATAAAGAGCGCCACAAGCCTGGGTACCGGCCTTATAACTAACAAATAAAAGTACGTTAATGACTAATCAGAATAAAAGCGGTTTATTGGTTTCATTGTTTATGTTTACAATGCTGGTAATGCTGATACCTTTTATATCATCATGCGGTAAATCAAAAACCAGCTCCGGATTAAATACGCAGCTGCAGATCATTAATTTATCTTCGGATGTGGGCGCTTTATATTTATACCAAAATACAGTAAGGGAAAACAATACTACCTATACTTACCCCAGTAATTCGGGTTATTTTTTCCTGAGCACACTTACACCACCATTACAACTGCGTACTGCTACGGCAGCTCCGGTAAATATTCCTTTTCAAATTGATACTGCTTTAAGGGGCAACTCAAAATACACCTTGTTCATCACCGGTTACCTGGCCGATAGCTCGATTAAGAGCTCAATTTTATCGCTGGATACTGCCACCTTGCCGCCTATAGGAAGGGGAAAGATAAGGTTTGCACATACTTCGCCCGGATCAGCCAATCTTGATCTGCGGGCAAACGATACACTGGCATTTAGCAACCGCACGTTTAATACTCTATCGCCATATATTGATATACCTACGGGCAATTATAATTTTACCATAAACGTACATACCACTCCTTCAAAAATTGAGTATACCTTAAAAAATGTAACTGTTCTTGACGGGCGCGCTTATACTATTTATACCCAGGGAATTGTGGGACGTACAGATTCTGTTGCTTTTGGCGCGGCGGTTTTAACCAATAATTTATTGATAAAAGCTGCGCAATAGTGGCAATTCTTTTTATATCCCTATTTTTGGGCAAAATTTAAAAAAGTGGAAATAATAAAAAGCATCATCGATTTTATACTGCATATTGATAAACACCTGGTACAAATAACCAGCGCATACCAGGGTTGGACATACCTGATATTATTTGCTATCATTTTTGCTGAAACAGGTTTTGTAGTTACACCGTTTTTACCCGGCGACTCTTTACTGTTTGCTGCAGGCGCTCTTATAGCAGGCGAAAAATCGGGCCTTGATATTTATTTGCTGACTATTATACTGATTATTGCAGCCTTTGCAGGCAATACCGTAAACTATCTGTTGGGCAACTATTTAGGCGCCAGGGTATTTAAAGAGCACAATAAGATATTAAAACTGGAGTATTATTTAAAAACCAAAGCGTTTTTTGACAAGCACGGCGCAAAGGCGGTTATCTTCAGCAGGTTTATGCCTATTATCCGCACCATTGCACCGTTTGTGGCGGGCGTGGGCAGGATGCCGTTTTTAAAGTATAGCTTATACAATATTATAGGTGGCGCTTCCTGGATCATTGTTTTCCTTTTTGCCGGATTATGGTTGGGTAAGGTTCCGTTTTTTGAAAAAAATTTCTCACTGGTTGGTGTCGCCATCATCCTTATATCTATTATTCCACCAATTTATGCGGCTATAGCTAACAGGAGTGTTAAGGAACGCGTTGTTCAATAATTGGGTACGGATGCTAATTGATAGCTTCAAGTGTCATCCGGCCTATCATTTTATCACCCTTATAGCTTTCTGATTTTACAAAACGACCAAGTTTGGGCGAGTACCATTCTGTCGTTTTTATATTAAAAGGGATCCCGATGCCCATCATGGTCATTTTAAAATTAACATCGTAGGTTATTTTAAAGCAATCAAAACTGCCGGCCGGAGTGCTTACATTTTCGGTTTGCTCAACATTACGGTTAACAATATTGAGTTGCATGTTCCCCATTTGCTGCCCGTTGTTGCCAATGTTAATAGTTACGGTACCATCATCCAGTTTTTGACCTGCTTTAAGATCAACAGGGTAGGTAAGGTATTTAGCATCGCCGGTCATTTGCATATTGCTGAACTGCTTCATGGATGAGGCCGGTATAAATGCCTTCATATCCATTTTAATGGATTGCCCTGTGCATATTAATTCTGAATCGCCCGTGCCGATAGCCTTGTTTGCCTTATCAAACATTTCGGTATGAACTGTTGCCGTTGATTCATCTTTTTTAGTGGTGCTGTAAATAAATTTCCCCAGTGGTTTGCCATCGGCATTTTGGTTGGAGTAGGTGAGCTTTTTGCCATTAAGGGTATTAATGAACTGGCTGCAGGTTTGGGCCGATACCAATTGAAGGCAACCTGCCAGCAATGGTATAATCAGAATTAGCTTTTTCATGTGGATACGGTTATTTAAGACTAATTAAAGTTACAAAATGTGCAGCTGATATAATCCTTTTTACAATCGTAATAACACGGTTTTAATTTACGGGATCTACGTATTTTAACTTTTTGATGTTGACTGTAACAGAAGGCAGATCTGGCTGCCCCGCATCAACCCATGCCGAGTACCAGAAGCTGCCAACCGAAAGTATGGACGCCCTCATTTGCCGTTCAATCATGCCCTTCAACATTTTTTGATAGGCCAGGCTATAAGTTTCCGAGTAATCTTTTATTTCTCTTTTGCCATGCAGTACCATGCTGTATTTTTTACCGGCAGGGAAGCTTTTGCTTAATACGCGTTCAAACCGCAAAACCGAATCAACACTTTTAAATGATACCCGGCAAATCCTGAAAGCCTCGGCCAATGGATTTTCGATATAGCGGGCTTTGCGTGCTTTTAAATTATACTTATCACTAAAAAGCTCGGGTATGCGGCTTTCCCACAGGGCGTGTATCCCGGTTTGGCCGGTTAGCTGCCCGTTGTAATTTTGTGTAAGATGCAGCGGCACATGTGCATCGGCAATGTAATGGCCCAGGTTTGCCGATGTGTTAAGGATAGCCGTTGTATCATGCGCTTTAAATGCCCTCACCAGCTTATAATATTGGTATTGTATGGTCCAGGGAACTGTGCCATATTTATCCAATGTATCAGCAGTATATTTTGCTGCGGCATCCTTCCATTTCTGCGGCATGGCTGTCCATGGTTTTTTACCATAATGGTCGGCATCAAAAAAGTGCCTGGGTATCTCCGAGGAGTCTACATAGCGGCGTTTATCGGCGCTTACAGCGTGTTCAACAATGTAATTGATATTGGCCTTGTAAAAGCCCACCATGCCCTTAGGTAGGGTGTAAACGGCCATGCGGTTAATGCGATAATGCGCGAAGAAGCCCCAGGAGGAGCAGAGTATAATTAAACCGATACCCGATAAGCTTAAAACGATAGCCCGCTTCATGAGGGTAAATATGGGTTTAAGTTTTGAGTTTTGAAACACAGTGAACTACAATTTCCCTACATAAACCTTCGTATCATAATTGATCGTAATAAAATCATCCTGCTGGTACTTGTCAAAAAGATCTTTAAGGTCGGCCATCATAGGTTCATAGCCCGCTTCATCTTTAGCCGGCATATAGGAAGAAGAAAGTAACCGGCCTGCTAACCCGTTAAAATCAAACACCTGTTTGTTTTGAAATACCTCCAGCCGAAATGGTTCGGGATTAAAGAAAGCGCCGATATGTCCGTCATCAATATTACGATGATCCACCTTAACGTAGTCTCTGCCATGATTAACTATCAACCGGTCATATTCTATTTCAAAGGCCGATTGCGTTTTTCTTTCGTTCCATATCAGGGCAACAATGCCACCGGGTTTTATGATCCTTTTAAATTCAGTTTTCGTTTTTTCAGCATCAAACCAGTGGAAGGCCTGGCCGGCTATAATAAAGTCGATGCTGCCGGTCTCCAGTCCGGTGTTTTCGGCGGTGCCGTTCATCGCCTTGAAGCCGGGATAGTTGTCCAATAGTTCAATCGCCTTTTCGCGCATTTCCTGGTTGGGTTCAACGGCGATAACTTTGTATCCGGCATCCAGGAACAAGGAGGTGGAGATGCCGGTACCAGCCCCAATATCGGCGATGAGTTTGCCGGTGGACAGTTCATAATTATCTTCCAAAAATTCTACAATTGTTTTGGGATAGTGTGGGCGGTACTTTACATAGTCGTTTACCCGGTTGCTAAACCTGGTTGTGCTGTTGTTGGTCATGGCAAATTGAACTGGGTTAACTTTATTGGTATAAAAGTGGATTTTTGTTGATATTGTTTACACGTTCCTTGATATTTTTGAAATAAATCCCCTTATTTTTAATTGAATCCGGGCCATTAAACTTAAATAACTTAAAAATAAAAAACCATTTGCATATTAAAATTTATCACCCTATATTTGCAGTCCTTAAAATAAGTAGAAAAAGAATAACAAAGCTATACGATGGCAAATCATAAATCATCTTTAAAAAGAATCAGGTCAAACGCTGCGAAGCGTCTGCGCAACAGGTACCAGGCTAAAACAACCAGGAACGCTATTAAAAAATTAAGAAACACTACAACTAAAGCTGATGCTGCCGCATTGTTAGGTAAAGTGATTTCTATGCTTGATCGTTTGGCTAAAAAGAATGTTATTCACAAAAACAAAGCTTCAAACAATAAATCGAAGCTTACTAAATTTGTAAATACTTTAAGCTAAATTCAGCTTTTCAAGATATAAAAAAGGGGATTGTGCCATTGGTACGATCCTTTTTTTGTTTCCATGCTTTTTCATACTTTAATGCCGTGGAAAACTACGAAAATAAGATAGGTATAAAATCATGGGCCGAGGCCGACCGTCCGCGCGAAAAACTAAGCGGACAAGGCAGGCGGGCATTAACTGATGCCGAGTTGATCGCCATCCTCATTGGCTCGGGTAGCCGTAATGAAACCGCCGTTGAGCTCAGCAAGCGCATTCTGCATCATTACGAGAACGATCTGAATAAGCTGGGCAAGGCCTCCATCAGCGAGTTATCTAAATTTAAAGGAATAGGAGAGGCCAAGGCTATTTCTATTATAGCCGCATTGGAGATTGGCCGGCGCCGTAACGACAGTGAGAGCCAGGCCCCGGATTATATTAACTCCAGCCGCGATGGTTATAACATTATGCGCCGCCATTTAATGGATTTGAACCACGAAGAATTTTGGATCATATTACTGGGGCGTTCACAAAAAGTATTAGGGAAAGAGCTCATTAGCAAAGGTGGCTTGGCATCTACCGTATGCGATCCTAAAATTATTTTTCATGCAGCCCTGCAATACCAGGCCAGCGGGCTTATCCTGGTACATAATCACCCATCGGGTAACCTGAAGCCAAGCCAGGAGGATGTGATGCTAACCAAAAAGATAGCCACAGCCGGTAGAATGCTGGATATTGGTGTGTTTGATCACCTTATTATTACCGATAATGGGTATTTTAGTTTTGGAGATGGGGATTTGATGTAATTTGAGAATTCGGCAATTTGAAGATTTGAAAATGATTAAATAGTTAATTATTTGTATCAGGAGTTGGGATAATAATTTTCAAATCTTCAAATTGCCGAATTCTCAAATTATAACAGCCAAATAAATCCCAAATCCGAAATCCCACATCCGAAATCTTTATATCTTTGCCGATTATCATTTCTGAATAATGAAGATATCGTATAACTGGCTTAAAGAATTTATTGATACCGATAAAACTCCGCAGGAGATTTCGATTATACTTACCGGTACCGGTTTGGAAGTTGAGAGCCTGGAAAAAGTTCAACCCATTCCAGGTGGCCTGGAAGGCCTGGTGATTGGTTTTGTAAAGGAGAGTGTTGCACATGCCAATTCAGATCACCTTCATGTTACCAAGGTTGACGTAGGAGGCCCTGAAGACCTGCAAATTGTTTGTGGCGCTGCTAATGTGGCTGCTGGACAAAAAGTGGTTGTAGCCACTGTTGGCACTACTATATACCCGACTGTAGGCGAGCCATTCGCTATAAAAAAATCAAAAATCCGTGGTGAGGTGTCTGAAGGGATGATCTGCGCCGAAGATGAGATAGGCCTGGGAACAGATCATGCGGGGATCATGGTACTTGACGCTGATGCTGTAGTTGGCACATTAGCAAAAAACTATTTCAAACTGCATGATGATTATATGTACGAGATAGGCTTAACCCCTAACCGTGCCGATGCCACCTCGCATTTGGGTACCGCCCGAGATATTGCCGCGTTTTTAAAGATCGGCATAAAAAAACCCGACGTTAGTAGCTTTAGAGTTGATAACACCAGCAGAACTATTGAGGTTGTGGTTGAGAACGGACAGGCAAGTCCGCGTTATTCTGGGGTAACTATAAGTGGTGTTGAAGTTAAAGATTCACCAAAATGGTTAAAGGAAAGACTGGCTGTTATTGGTATCCGTTCTATCAATAATATTGTGGATGCTACCAACTATGTGCTGCATGAGCTTGGTCAGCCGCTACATGCTTTTGATGCCGATGAGATAAAAGGCAACAAAGTGCTGGTTAAAAACTACACTGAAGGAACAATTTTTAAAACGCTGGATGATGTTGACCGTAAATTATCAGAGAACGACCTGATGATTGGCAATACCGAAGAGCCAATGTGCATTGCCGGTGTTTTTGGCGGCGCTCAATCAGGGGTTAAATCATCTACTAAAAATATTTTCCTGGAGAGCGCTTACTTTAATTCTGTATCTGTACGTAAAACTGCTAAACGCCATGCGTTAAAAACCGATGCATCGTTCAGGTTTGAGCGCGGTACCGACCCGGATATGACGGTTTTTGCTTTGAAACGTGCGGCTTTGCTAATACAGCAGGTTGCGGGTGGTAAAGTATCTTCAGAAATTTCTGATCATTACCCGGCGCCGGTTGCACCGTTTGCTTTTGAGGTTACTTATAAAAACATCGACAGGCTGATTGGCCAGGAAATTACGCATGGCGAGATTAAGGCGATTATTGAGGCGCTTGACATTAAGATAGTGAATGAAACTGCGGATTCGCTGTCATTACAAGTGCCCCCATACCGTGTTGATGTAACCCGCGAGGTGGATATTGTTGAAGAGATCCTGCGGATTTATGGCTACAACAATATTCATATTCCTACACAGATCAGGGCTTCATTGAACAACTCACAAAAGGCAGAGAAGGATACCGTGCAAAACCAGATCTCGGATCTGCTGACAGCTAATGGCTTTAATGAGATCTTATCAAACTCATTAACTAAGTCGGCCTATTCAGATAACCTGGATATTGCGGTAAAGATCCTGAACCCATTAAGCAGCGACCTTGATGTAATGCGCCAAAGCCTGCTCTTTTCGGGCCTGGAGGCTGTTGCCTACAATCAAAACCGTCGTGCAGCCGATTTGAAGTTTTATGAATTTGGTAAGGTATACAGCGTTAAGGATGATAAATACAGCGAGGTTCAGCGTTTCTCTGTTTTTATTACCGGTGCGGCTGCAGCCGAACAATGGAATCAAAAGCTTAAGCCTGTTTCGTTTTACAACATGAAAGCTATTGTTGATGGTGTTTTACAACGTTTAAACATTACCGACTTTGTTGTTGAAGATGCTACCTGCAGCAAGTTAGCTTTTGGGCTTCAGTATATGCTAAATGGCAGGCAGCTGGTTAAGTTTGGCGCTGTTGCTGCAACTGCTTTGAAAAAAACTGATGTAGACAAAGAAGTATTTTATGCTGATTTTAATTTCGACATGGTACTGGCAGCGGTTCGTAAAAATGTGATAGTTCACCAGGACGTTTCCAGGTTTCCGGCGGTAAGGCGCGATCTTTCTATGCTTATTGATAAAACTGTATCATTTGGCCAGCTAAAGCAAATCGCACAGCGTACCGAGCGCAAGCTTTTAAAAGAAGTAAGTGTATTTGATGTTTACCAGGGCGATAAATTGCCTGCCGGAAAAAAATCATATGCGTTGAGTTTTATCATACAGGACATTGAAAAAACCTTAACCGATAAAGCCATTGATTCCATAATGCAGAAATTAATTTATAATTTAGGAAAAGAAGCAGGAGCGGAGATTCGCAAGTAATTATTGAATTACTGAATTATCGAATTGGTGAATAAGTTTTCGCTTTTTTATTAAATCAGTAAATAAATTCAATAATTCACTAATTCGACAATTCAATAATTAAAAATGCCTTCAGTAGCAGAACAATTAAATAAGATAGTTGAGAAAACMGAAAGGTTGATTGAGCTTTGTGCTGCTTTGCAGGAGGAAAATGACTTGTTGAAACTGGAAAGTGAAGCGCTTACTGTTGCACTTGATGCAAGTAAAAATAAGACGAAAGACCTGGAAGAAAAGCTTCGTGTATTGAAACTTGCAAAATCATTTTCGGAAACAAATGAAAAAAGTGTTGACATTAAGCAAAAAATTAACGACTTTGTGCAGGAAATAGATAAGTGTATTGTATTATTGAAAAAATAGTACAAAAAGTGAAAGGCTCAATGGGAGAAATCTCAATAAAAATAAATATTGCTGACAGAGTTTACCCCTTAAAGGTAAACATGGAAGAAGAAGAGATAATACGCAGGGCGGCCAAGCTAATTAACGACCGGATAAAGGAATATCAGGAAAATTATGCAGTGAGGGATAAGCAGGATCTGCTTTCGATGTGTGTGTTGCATTATGCAACCTCATCATTAAAGGCCGAGAAAAAGGTTAACGTTGAGGATACCGACGTTGCTGAAAAGGTTTACCAGTTAGACCATTTGCTGAACGAATTTTTTTCGAAGTAATAAACGTTCTTTACATATACAGAGCACATTTAAGATTTAACCGCAGTTAAATTTTGGGTTTCACTATTAAAAACTTAACGCTTCAATATGAGCGGATCAAAGAGGCATGCGTTACTACAGGTACTAACGTAACCCATGATTCCAATATCCGAAATGAAGTTTTTCAATACATGATACTTAAAAGTTAGTTGCGGTTTTTTTATATACATACATACCAATAACCTAAAATGGACATATTATACATAATCATCGGGCTGTTGCTTGGCATAGGCCTGGGCATAGTCATCGGTCGCTTCCTGCTAATGAAGCTTTTTAAAGACCAGGAAACATCGGCACAAAATAAAGTGAAGAAAATATTAAAGGATGCTGAAAACAATGCCGAGATCCTGAAGAAAAACAAATTACTTGAAGCAAAAGAGAAGTTTTTACAAATGAAAGCCGAACATGAGCAGGAAGTAACCAACAAAAACAACAACATTAACCAGCGCGAAAACGGTGTTAAACAAAAAGAGCAATCATTAAACCAGCGCCTGGAGAACATGAACCGTAAGGAGAATGAGCTGGATAATACCCGTAAAAACCTGGAGAAACAAACCGAAATTGTTGTAAAAAAACAAGAGGAAGTTGAGATTTTAAAAAACTCGCATGTTCAGCAATTGGAAACTATCGCGGGTTTATCTGCCGATGATGCAAAAAATCAATTGATAGATACTTTGCGCGAAGAAGCCCGTTCCAAAGCCATGATCCAGATAAAGGATATTGTTGATGAGGCTAAGCTTACTGCTACCAAAGAGGCTAAAAAGATAGTTATCCAAACTATCCAACGTACCGCTACCGAAAGTGCTATCGAAAACACGGTATCAATTTTCAATATTGAAAACGATGAGATCAAAGGCCGTATAATCGGCCGCGAAGGTCGTAACATCCGTGCTTTGGAAGCTGCAACCGGTATCGAAATTATTGTGGATGATACTCCGGAAGCAATCATCTTATCAGGTTTCGACCCTGTAAGACGCGAGATTGCAAGGCTTGCTATGCACCGTTTGGTAACAGACGGCCGTATTCACCCTGCCCGGATTGAGGAGGTTGTTGCCAAAACCAAAAAGCAAATTGAAGAAGAAATTGTAGAGATAGGCGAACGTACGGTGATTGACCTGGGTATTCATGGGTTGCATCCCGAGCTGATCCGTATGGTTGGCCGTATGCGTTACCGCTCATCTTACGGGCAAAACCTGTTACAACACTCGCGCGAGGTTGCCAACTTTTGCGCCACTATGGCTGCCGAATTGGGCCTTAACGTAAAAATGGCCAAACGTGCCGGCTTGCTGCATGATATTGGTAAAGTGCCTGATGATAACCCCGAGCTGCCGCATGCTATTTTGGGTATGCAATTGGCCGAGAAATATAAGGAACATCCTGAAGTTTGTAACGCCATCGGTGCTCACCATGATGAGATAGAAATGACGTCGATGTTATCGCCAATTATCCAGGCTTGTGATGCTATATCTGGCGCCCGCCCAGGTGCCCGCCGCGAGGTTGTTGAAAGCTACATCAAACGTTTGAAGGAATTGGAAGAACTGGCTATGTCATATCCGGGTGTCGAAAAAACATTTGCTATACAGGCCGGCCGCGAATTGCGCGTTGTGGTTGAAAGCGAAAAGATAAGTGATGCCCAGTCAGAAGTATTGGCTGCAGATATATCAAACCGTATCCAAACCGAGATGACCTATCCGGGTCAGATAAAAGTTACCGTGATCAGGGAAACCAGGTCGGTAGCATTTGCCAAGTAATTTCTTAATTAAAAATTAATACAACCCTTTCGGCTAATAACCGAAAGGGTTTTTATATTTACATTGAAATGGCTCCAAAGAAAATATCAGGCAACGGGAAAAGCGGCATGCAAACAAAAGCTGATGTCAACCGTCCGGTTGATGTTTATTTTGCAAAATATGCCGAGAGTCACCAAAATTCAACGAATGAGTGGATACATTTTATTTGTATTCCGCTTATTGTATTTAGCCTGCTCGGCTTAATCTGGTCTATTCCGTTCCCATACCTCAAATTTTTAGGTGCCTATAATGGCGTATTTAACTGGGCATCGTTTTTAATTGCCTTTAGTATTTACTACTATCTTAAGCTTTCGCCTATATTATCGTACCTGATGTTATTTGTGCTGTTTGGCTTTAGTTATGCTATTATCGGGATAGAGCAATGGCATAAAACTGGTGGCCCGGCATTGTGGCAGGTTAGTTTGATCATTTTCCTAATATCATGGATTGGGCAATTTATAGGGCATAAAATTGAAGGAAAAAAGCCTTCGTTTTTTGATGATATTAAATTTTTACTCATCGGCCCAATATATCTGCTCCATCTGATACTTAAAAAACTTTCTGTTAAGTACTGATTACCTTTTGTACTTAATGTTAACAATTGGTATCAAATATAATCTTGTGTTAACATTACTTTAATATTGTAGCCCAACCTTTGTGGAATAAATAAACACAAATGAAAAAGCTTTACTTTATTCTTTTATCACTGCTGATCATCGGGGTTGCAAATGTTGCAAATGCGCAGATTACTACCTCTTTAATTAGTGGAAAAGTTACTGACCAAAAAGGCGCTACATTGCCTGGTGTAACTATTACTGTACTTAATACAAGTACCGGTACCCGTTACGGCGCACAAACCAATGGTGATGGTCGTTACACAATTGCCAACGTTAACCCAGGTGGTCCTTATACCATCACTGCTTCTTTTGTAGGATTTAAAAAAGATGAAAGAGCAGATATTACCTTAAGTTTAGGTACAACCACGTACAACTTCGCGCTTGCCGATGAAACCACAACCTTATCGGAAGTTAAGATTAAAGGAACAGCCGGTGGCACAAAAACAGGTGCAAGTACCCGAATCAACCAAAATCAAATTAAAAACCTGCCTTCAATTAATCGCAGTTTACAAGATTTAACAAGGTTAACACCTCAAAGCAACAACAACTCATTTCAGGGTACCAACTACCGTTACAATAACGTAACATTGGATGGTGCCATCAACAATGATGCGATTGGTTTCAGCCCATCATTAGGTGGTCAGAGCAATGCATCGGGCCAGGTTGGTAGCAGTACACGTACAAGCCCGGTATCGTTAGATGCTATACAGGATATACAGGTATTGGTTGCCCCTTATGACATTAAAATTGGTAACGTATTGGGTGGTAGTATAAATGCTGTAACCCGCAGCGGTACAAATGATTTTTCGGGAGCGATTTATGGTTACGGCCGTGGTGCTTTTTTGGTAGGTCCAAATAATGCTTCTGCTGCTGCCGGTGGCGATGGCTCAAAATTGCCTACTACATTCCATGATTACCAAACCGGTATCCGTTTAGGTTTTCCTATTATTAAAAACAAGTTATTCTTCTTCACTAACGAAGAGATTGCCCGCCGGCAAGATCCAGTTATCCGTGGTGCTGATGCAAGTGGTTCAAGCCAGATCCTTAGCCTACAGGACGCTAAAAACCTTACAACTGCTTTCCAGCAATTTACTGGTGGTTTAAGTCCGGGTACATATTCAAATAGTTCTATCTACTCGCGCTCAAATAAATTCTTTAACCGTTTAGACTGGAATATTAATGATAATAACCAGTTAACTATCCGTAACAATACCATCACCTCAACAGCTACAAACTTAGAGCGTGATCAGCAAAACTTCCGTTTTGGGGGTATTGATTATGTATCTCATAATAACTCAACATCAACTGTTGCTGAGTTAAAATCAAGGTTTTCAAACAGCGCGAGTAACAGTTTAGTAATAGGTTACTCAAATGTTCACGATTACCGTGACCCTACTTCAGATCCTTCGTTACCGCAAATTGAAATAACCGGCCGTACACCTGGTACTACCATATTTATGGGTACCGACCGTGAGGCTGCTATATTTGATATGCACCAAAAAACCACAGAGTTTACCGATAACTTTACTTTAACAAAAGGTAAGCACACATTTACTTTTGGTACACACAACGAGTTTTATAAAATTACTTACAATTTTGTAAACTCATGGAATGGCCGTGTTGCTTATAGTAATATAGAAAACTTTATCGCAAATTCACCATCACGTGTTCGTGCTAATTTTAACTATACTAATAATAACCGCGATTATATTTTTGATAATCCATCAGCTAAATTTAAAGTTAACCTGATGAGTTTATACGGTCAGGATGAGATACAAATTACCGACAATTTTAAATTGACTGCAGCTTTACGCCTGGACTATGCCGGTATACCTAATAAACAGCCATTAAGCGCTAAAACAACAAATGCTCCGGTTGATTTAAATTATGGTAATAGTTTTACCTACACTAAACCCCGCGATATCAAGCAAAATTATTTGAGCAACGTAGAGATTAACCCTCGTGTATCGTTCAATTATGATGTAAATGGCGATCAAAGCTTAATTGTACGTGGTGGTAGCGGCTTCTTTACGGGTCGTGTTCCTTTTGCATGGTTTGGTTATGCGTTTTACAACAATGGCGCTACTTATGGTGCTTATGATAATAAATCAGCTCAAAAGCCACTTACAAATCCTGTTTCAACCTCTCCAAATGGCCGTTTAGATTACGTTAACGCACAAGGCTTCAACACTGCCGCTACGGGCCCAACCCAGGTAGATTTAATTGATAATAAATTTAAAATGCCACAGGTTTGGAGAAGCAGCTTAGCTTTTGATTATACTACTGATGACCAATGGAAATTTACTTTAGAAGGTATTTATACCAAAACCATCCACGATTTAAAGTTCCAGCAGGTAAACACTAAGGATAGTGCAACTTATTATGCTTACGATACCCAGCACCAACAGCCAATATTTGTAAATCAAAAAGTTAACTCATCATATACCAATGCTTATGAGTTATCAAACACCAGCCTTGGCTACCGTTACAGTTTAACCGCACAAATTGGTAAAACCTTTCCTTTTGGCTTAAGCGGTAATGTTGCATATACTTACGGGCATTCAAAAGATGTAACCAATGGTATCCGTAACTCAATGGAATCAAACTGGCAGTTAAACCAGGCTTTAAATCCTAATAACCCAGGTTTGGCCAACTCAAACTTTGATATCCGTCATCGCATTGTTTCAAACATCAATTTAAGGCATGATTGGGATGCAGCTAAAAACTTTACAGCCAATTTCAGCTTCTTTTTTAGCGCTCAATCTGGTAATCCATACACTTATGGTTTCTATCCAAGTGCAATCGACGGAACCGGCCAACAAGTTAGCTTAGCATACATCCCTAAACATGGTGAAACAGTTAATTTCTTTACTGATGTAATTGGTGGACAAACTGCTGTTCAGCAAGCAGCAGCTTTTGATGCATTTATTGATAAAAACAGCTATTTATCGTCACGTCGTGGTAACTTTACCCAACGTAATGCTGCCTTTACGCCATGGAATAATGATTTAGATTTCCGTTTTTCGCAAGACTTTAAATTTGGTAGCGGCAAACATAAACAAGTGATCACTTTCACTTATGATATTGTTAACCTTACTAATTTGCTGAACAAAAAATGGGGTCAGTATTATTTCTCAGCCAATACTTTCAATTCAACATCAAGCATTGGTTTAACGCCAAAAACTACCCCTGCATTTGGTGCAATGTCAACAAGCTATCCAAAATATACTTTTACAGATCCTGGATTGCCATATTCTGTTGACTTGTTCTCGTCACGCTGGCAAATGCAGTTTGGTATACGTTACGCTTTCTAATACTACCAAACACTTCATATAAAAAGTCCCTGCAGGTTTATATCCGGCAGGGACTTTTTGGTTTGTATGATCAACAAAAACACCCCACCGGGCAGGTCGATGGGGTGTTTTTGTTTTGGAGATGCGATATTTAGGATACTATCCTACAAATTTTTACCCAGCTTATCTAATATATCCTGTGGCACTTGTTCCAGGTCGAGCACCAGGAAGCCATCAAGACAGTCGGCAAATTTAGGGTCAATATTAAAGCTGATGATCTTGGCGTTAAGGGCGATATATTGGCGTAACAGCACAGGTACTTTCATATTGCGTGTTTCTACTTCCGATATCAGGTTATCCAATCCTTTAAAAGTATCCTCGCCAGCCATTAGCAGGTCGGTATCTATCTTGGCAAAATCGACCTTAAATTTTTTACGCGGTTTTACATATTGCGCCAGTTCGTGATCAAAGTGGTTACGGTTAATGTAATCAACAATTAATGATTTGGAGAACTTTGAGAACGAGTTACTGATACTCACAGGGCCTATCAGGTACCTGTATCTTGGGTTATCTATCAGGAATTTCAAAATGCCCTTCCACAACAGGAACAGGGGTAACGGTTTGGTTTGATATTCCTTCCGGATCCATGACCGGCCAAGTTCCAAACTTTTGCGCAATACTGGGGTAAACTGAGTTTTAAGTTTAAAAAGTTCGGTGATATAAAACCCCTTTTTGCCCACGCTATAAAATATCTCATCGCCCAAACCTATGCGGTAAGCGCCTACTATCATTTTGGCCTCAAAATCCCAGATGAAAAGGTGGTTATAATAAATATCGTACTCGTCAAGGTCGATACTTTTATTGGTGCCTTCGCCAATTTCTCTGAAAGTTACTTCGCGCAGGCGGCCTACCTCACGTATCACGTTTGGGATAACTGAAGGTGGTACAATAAAAACTTCATAATTCTTTTCTGTCCATACCTTATAATTATCGCGTAGCGGCGCAATTTCCTTTTCAAGTATTGCCGAGTCTATTTCGGGTACAATATCGGTGGGCAGCCGTTTTATCTTAAACAGATTGCGCGGGTTGAAGATCTTTTTTTCCTCCTCAAGGCCTGTACCTAAAGCATAGGTGCGGGCGCGTAAAAAATTGAGCAGCTTGGCACCGTTATTATAGTCGGGTACTTCAAGCACGTTGATGGGTTTACCAATACGCAGCTTAATGATATGCCCATGCTTATTAAACAATTCTGAGGGTAATTTAGCTGTACGCAGGGCAGGGTGTATGAGGCTTAGTAAATTAAAAAGCAAGCCGTTATTACCATGGAAATATATAGGCACAATGGGAACCTTGGCCTTTGCTATTATTTTACCCACTACAGGGTGCCACAAACGGTCGGTTACCTGTTGCTGCTCAACCTTAAAGGTTGAAACCTCGCCGGCTGGGAAAATGCCTATTGGCGTACCGTTATTTAACAGTTCGAGCGTGTTTTTCAGGCCGCTGATGCTTGAAGAATGTTCAACATTTTCAAACGGGTTTACGGCAATAAAAAAGTCGCTGAGGTTGGGTATTTTCTTGAGCAGGAAGTTGGCCATTAATTTGGCATCCGACCGTACTGTTAGCAGCATTTTTAGTAGTACCAGCCCCTCTATACCACCATATGGGTGATTGGCTATGGCAATAAAGCTGCCGGTTTTTGGTATATGCCTTAAGTCGCGTTCGTCAAATTCAATATCAATACCGCAGCCTTCTAAAATAGCATCAATAAATTCTATACCTTGTTTGGGTTGGGCCTGGGCAAACAGGTCGTTAACCTGGTTAATTTTCATGATCTCCATCAACAAAGCGGCCAGGCCAGGCATTTTCAGCTTATCAAGTTTAGTGGCTTTGGCAAACTCTTCGGTGGTTATTACTTTCATTTTTTAAATAACAATGTATTTGGTTAACAAATAAATATCCTGAAATTTTATTTACTTTAACGCCCGATAATTCATATAAATGAAGGCGCATATTAAAAACTACTTATCCATAACTAAAAAAGAATGGAACGGAATGGTAGTATTAATTATTTTAATTGCATTGGTTTTGGCCGCGCCATATGTTTACCAGGCAAACCGCAAAGATAACACAATAAACTTTAATGATTTTGATAAAGCTGCAGCGATATTGGGCAAAGCTAAAGATACAGTGAAAGGTAACTATTCGCCTGTAAAATCTTTAAAAACCACAACAGCCGGTTTTAATGCCAATGGTTTAACTGCAAATTATCATTATACCAAAAAGGCTGCGCCCGGCGAAGTTATAGAAGTAAACAGTGCCGACTCGGCCAGGCTTACCATGATCCGAGGGATAGGGCCATCGTTTGCAAGGCGGATCACCAGGTACCGGGAGCGTTTGGGGGGCTTTTACAGTAAGGAACAATTGAATGAGGTATTTGGTATTGACGAAGCCAAGTATGCCGAAATTAAGGACGGCATTGCTGTAGATGGCAGGCATATCATCAAACTAAACATTAATACGGCCACTTTTGACCAGTTAAGACGCTTCCCTTACCTTAGTTTTAAGCAGATGAATGCCATATTGGAATACCACAATCAACACGGTGATTATGAGGCGGTAGCTGATTTGAAAAATATTGCCATACTTGATGACGGAATTTTGCGTAAAATTGGACCTTATTTAGTTTTTAAATGATTACCGAGCAAATAAAGAAAGCCATACGCGATATTCCAGACTTCCCTAAGCCGGGGATAATTTTTAAAGATATAACCCCCATTTTGAAAGACCCCATCTTGTGCGATAATATTATCAACGCCTTTGTGGAAAAACTGAGGGGTACCCGCATAGATGTGATAGCAGGCATAGAAAGCCGGGGATTTTTGTTTGGACTGACTTTGGCTACCAAACTGGGCATCCCGTTTGTTCCTATCCGTAAGGCCGGTAAGCTGCCATTTACTATTAAGCAGCGGGCGTATAAGCTCGAGTATGGTACCGCCGTAATTGAATGCCATACAGACGCTTTTGAACCCGGTCAGCATATCCTGATCCATGATGACCTGCTGGCTACAGGGGGTACAGTAACAGCCGCCTGTGAGCTCATTGAAGAGATGGGAGGGATAGTGGCCGGTTTTTCTTTTGTAGTTGAGCTTGGTTTTTTAAAGGGCCGGGAGCGGATAGCACCTCTCAGTGATACGCTGGTTGCGCTGGCAACGTATTAAGAAAATACCAGGGGATTCGCTTTTACAGCGGTATCTTGAAAAAAAGTATAGTAACTATTACTGTCGATTGTCGTTTTTTTGGCAGTTTACATGGTGTTTTTTACTTAGCCTTAATATTAATTGAAAATATTTTCAACTCTTTTTTAAACTCAAAAACAAGCCTGTTTCAACTAAACCTAAAATTCATACCAGATACCATTTTGTACTTCTATTCGGGTGCGTTTTTGTACAAACAAGCTGATAATTAAATCGTTAAATTTGTATAACCAGTTATATAAATTAGTATGGAAACTTTACTTACAGACGGTCCGACAATAGGCGGATTCGACTTTTCTATGAACGAGAACCAGCACCTGGTAGGCCAGATGGCCAGGGATTTTGCCGAACGGAATATTAAACCTCATGTAATGGAATGGGACGAGGCGCAGGTTTTTCCTATTGACCTTTTTAAGAAGTTGGGTGAGCTGGGTATGATGGGCGTATTTGTGCCCGAACAATATGGCGGCTCAGGCTTTGGTTATTTTGAATATGTAACCGTTATTGTGGAAATAGCCAGGGTTTGCGGCTCTATTGGTTTATCTGTGGCGGCTCATAATTCGCTGTGCACCGGTCATATCCTGGCCTTTGGCAACGAAGAGCAAAAAATGAAATGGCTGCCCAAACTGGCTACCTGCGAGTGGCTGGGCGCATGGGGACTTACGGAAGCCAACACCGGTTCTGACGCATTGGGGATGAACACTACCGCTGTGCTGGATGGCGACCACTATATAGTTAACGGTTCAAAAAACTGGATAACACACGGCAAATCGGGCAATGTGGCTGTGGTAATGGTGCGCACCGGTAAAAAGGGCGACTCGCGTGGCATATCGGCACTGGTTATTGAAAAGGGTACGCCCGGTTTTACCCATGGCAAAAAAGAAAACAAGTTGGGCATGCGCGCCTCAGAAACCACCGAACTGATCTTTGATAATTGCCGCGTGCCCAAAGAAAACCTGCTGGGTGTTGAGGGCGAAGGCTTTAAACAGGCTATGAAGGTACTGGATGGCGGTCGTATTTCTATAGCAGCGTTATCATTAGGTATAGCCAAAGGCGCCTTTGATGCTGCGGTGGCTTACTCTAAGGAGCGTAAACAGTTTGGTCAATCTATCAGCAGCTTTCAGGGCATTGCCTTTAAGCTGGCCGATATGGCCACAGAGATTGAAGCATCGGAACTGCTGGTTATGCAGGCTGCCGACCTTAAAAACCGCCACCTGCCGGTAACCAAGCAATCGGCCATGGCCAAGTACTTCGCATCAGAAACCGCGGTGCGGGTAGCTACCGAGGCGGTACAGATCTTCGGCGGTTATGGCTATACCAAGGATTTCCCGGTTGAGAAATACTACCGTGATGCCAAGCTTTGTACAATAGGTGAGGGGACAAGTGAGATACAGAAGATTGTGATTAGCAGGGAAGTGTTGAAGTAAGATGGTAACAGATAGTTAGTGTCACGTATCAAAGATTAAATAGTTTAATGAGGATGCGGTAACGTATACATTTTTTATATGTGACGGGCCAAAATCCCAAATCGCCAGGCATGCAGGAAACTACCTACTTAATCTACCCAATCAACTATTTTCCCTTACCTATTTGATATTCAAAACCAAATAGTTAACTTTGCCCTCCCTTGAAAGGAGGTATTTAGGAAATTATGATCATTATTAACGTAAAAGACGGCGAATCATTAGACAAAGCATTGAAACGCTTCAAAAAGAAATTTGAAAAAACAGGTGTTTTAAGAGAACTACGCAGTCGTCAGGCTTTTGAAAAAAAATCTGTAACCCGTCGTCATGTTGTTAAACATGCCATCTACAAGCAAAATATGAATATCGAAACTGTTTAATTCCCTCAAAAGAATTTTTTCAGATTTTCAGACACTATATTAACAAAACTATTTGTACATTCATTCTCTGGATGTTCAAATAGTTTTTATGTTTTTAGAGCGTTTTATCCAATATATTAAATTCGAAAAGCGGTACTCGCCTCACACGGTATCTGCTTATCAGTCAGATCTGGATCAGTTCATGCTCTTCCTTAACAACCCAGGTAATGCCAAAGTTGTTCCCGAACCCATAATTACCCATCCCGGCCAGATCAGTTACCACGACATCCGCAACTGGATGGTAGAGCTTATTAACCAAAAACTTACAGCCCGTTCTGTAAACCGTAAGATGGCCACGCTGCGCAAATATTTTAAGTTTTTACTGCAGGAAGGAGTGATTGCACAAAACCCGGCGTCGAAAATCCGCTCGCAAAAAATACCAAAACAACTACCGGTTGTGGTTGAAAGTGGAAGCCTTACGCAAATGCTCGATAACGATATTGTTACAGATGATGATTTTGAAGGTTTGCGAAACAAGCTGGTGGTTGAAATGCTGTTTGGTACCGGTATGCGCTTGGCCGAGCTTTTGGGCCTGAAAGACAGCGATATTAATGATTATGAAGGCACACTAAAAGTGCTTGGCAAGCGTAATAAAGAACGCATTATCCCCATCAATACCGAGCTGCGGATTTTGCTTGGGCGATACCTGGAATTAAAGAAAAATCAAAATTTTAATAACAATTCCGTAATGTTAATCGTTACAACTAAGGGTGCCGACGCATACCCCAAACTAATTTATTTGATAGTGCAGAAATACCTCGCCAACATATCAACCCAGAATAAAAAGAGCCCTCATGTGCTAAGGCACACATTTGCAACGAGTTTACTAAACAACGGAGCCGACCTGAACTCCATTAAAGAGCTTTTGGGCCACGCTAACCTTAGCGCGACCCAAATTTATACGCATAATTCAGTTGAACGATTAAAGTCTATTTACAAACAAGCCCATCCAAAGGCGTAATTAAGGAGGAAACATGAAAATTACAGTGCAATCAATTCATTTTACCGCAGACAGAAAATTATTAGATTTTATTCAAAAAAAGGCTGATAAGCTGGATACATTTTATGACCATATTATTAGCGGCGAAGTTTACTTAAAGCTTGAGAATGTGTTAGATGAGGCAAACAAAATTGCCGAGATCAAGCTATTGTTGCCGGGTAACCAGATCTTCGCAAAAGAGAAATGCAAAAGTTTTGAAGAGGCAACGGATTTAGCAGTTGAAAGCCTGCGCAAGCAGATTGAAAAGCATAAGCAGAAGAAAACTATTGCCGATGCCGCCGCCAAAAAGGTAATATTAACGGAAGTAGAAGAGGGATTTTAATATAAAAAAGGCCATTTTTTGGTAAAAATCGACGGGTTTACAGCCCGTCGATTTTTTTTGATAAAAAATTTTGCAAAGGGTGAAATTTTTGTAGATTTGCAATCCCTTTCAGAGAGGTGCTGACCGCAGCAAATTTTTGTGAAGATTGTTCTTTAAAATATAAAAAAGCTTATTAGTTTTGCCGCTCGATAAAAGGAGCCATAAAGGTTTCAATAATTGAAAGGCTAAATAAATATAAGCCTCCTTAGCTCAGCTGGTAGAGCGACTGACTTGTAATCAGTAGGTCATTGGTTCGATCCCGATAGGAGGCTCAGTTTTTTTCGGAAGTGTAATGTTTAGCTTCAACTTTGAACATTGCAAATCCGAAATCAACTAATGGGGAGATACCAGAGCGGTCAAATGGGGCGGACTGTAAATCCGCTGCTTCGGCTACGAAGGTTCGAATCCTTCTCTCCCCACTTATTGAGTAGGCAGTTTTCAGTTTTCGGATAGCAATTAAAGTTATCAGATGATTGAGGACTGCTAACTCGATTAAATAAGGTTACGGATTTGCATTATCGGGTTAGCATACTGAAAACTGCAAATGGAAAACTAAACAAGCGGAAGTAGCTCAGTTGGTAGAGCGATAGCCTTCCAAGCTATAGGTCGCGAGTTCGAACCTCGTCTTCCGCTCAAAGGATTTCGAAATTTCGATTTCGGATTTGAAAATTTGAGATTAAAGATAAGAATGGATGATTAAGGTAAATCCGAAATCAAACATCCCAAATCCGAAATCAAAAATAAGCCGACGTAGCTCAGTGGTAGAGCACTTCCTTGGTAAGGAAGAGGTCATGGGTTCAAATCCCATTGTTGGCTCAATAGCGTAAAAGAGAATAAAGAATAACATTTTTAAGTATAAATTAACCTACAAAATAATTATAAATCATGGCAAAAGAAAAGTTTGACCGCAGTAAACCGCACTTAAACATCGGTACAATCGGTCACGTTGACCACGGTAAAACAACCCTTACCGCAGCTATTACTAAGGTATTAGCTGATGCAGGTTTATCAGAAGCCCGTTCATTTGATTCAATTGACTCGGCTCCTGAAGAAAAAGAACGTGGTATCACAATTAACACCGCGCA
Organism: Mucilaginibacter sp. P5_A4; assembly: GCF_056400605.1. NCBI lineage: Bacteria > Pseudomonadati > Bacteroidota > Sphingobacteriia > Sphingobacteriales > Sphingobacteriaceae > Mucilaginibacter > Mucilaginibacter sp. P5_A4. The sequence goes on from NZ_JBFUKX010000050.1 coordinate 45,453, forward strand.
CGTTGAGTATTCAACTGCTAACCGTCACTATGCTCACGTTGATTGTCCAGGTCACGCGGATTACGTGAAAAACATGGTTACGGGTGCTGCTCAGATGGACGGTGCGATCA
>NZ_JBFUKX010000051.1:0-44821 GCF_056400605.1 Mucilaginibacter sp. P5_A4
AAAGATTGCCTTTTGCGCCAATAACCTTTGATGGTACAAAGAAAGTATTATAGCTGGGCCTTGGGCAATCATAAAAGGCAGGGAACTAATACGAGTTTAAGTCCTTTAGACTAGCAATGACAAAAGTTCACCCTGCCTTTTACAATAACGTTTTCCACAAAGTTTTTAGTTCTTAACACCCCCCTGCACCCCCCATTCTAACAACAGCAATCTTTATTGTTTTTTCTTTTGTTAGACCAAAGGCAATGACGATCACGGGGTGATTGTGGTACCCATACATGTCATTACTGTTTTTTTTAGCTTGGCTGATCGGTACTCGACGGTGGGCGAAAGATATAATCTGCAAAAACAAAAAACACCACCCGAAACCGGATGGTGTTTTTTTATGTTGTCCCACACCTTTCAGTGGGCCGGGCATCTATCAAACTTTGATTTCAACTTCAACGCCGCTTGGCAACTCAAGCTTCATCAGGGCATCTACAGTTTTCGAGTTCGAGCTGTAAATGTCTAATAAGCGCTTGTATGAGCATAATTGAAATTGCTCACGTGCCTTTTTGTTTACGTGTGGTGAACGTAAAACGGTGAAAATTTTCTTTTCGGTTGGTAACGGAAGTGGTCCGCTAACTACAGCGCCTGTTGGCTTTACTGTTTTTACGATTTTCTCGGCAGATTTATCTACCAGGTTGTAATCGTAAGATTTTAATTTGATCCTGATTCTTTGGCTCATGTTAATTTGATTTTAACCACCCTAAGAGCTATTTATTAGGGCAATTGATTGTTTATTGTTGTATTTGAAAATTTGGTAATTTGAAGATTTGAAAATTAAAAAAGCATCCTCAAATTTTCAAATCACCCAATCTTCAAATTATTATTACGCGTTTGCAGCAGCTTTTTTGCCTTTTACTTTGGCAACTACTTCTTCCTGTACGTTACGTGGCGCTTCAGCATAGTGATCAAACTCCATGGTTGAAGTAGCACGGCCAGATGTGATGGTACGTAACTGGGTTACATAACCAAACATTTCTGAAAGTGGTACAGTAGCTTTAATTACCTGTGCACCTGCACGTGAATCCATACCTAAAAGCTGGCCACGACGACGGTTCATGTCACCGATAACATCACCCATGTTTTCTTCAGGGGTAAGGATCTCGATTTTCATGATCGGCTCAAGCAATACTGGTTTACATTTTGGCAATGCCTCACGGTAAGCCATCTTAGCTGCTAACTCGAAAGATAGCGCATCTGAATCGACCGCGTGGAACGAACCATCAATTAAACGTACTTTTAAGCTGGTTAACGGGAAGCCGGCTAATACACCGTTTGCCATTGAAGCCGCGAAGCCTTTTTCAACAGATGGGATAAACTCACGGGGGATTGAACCACCGCTGATTTCGTTCACAAACTGTAAACCTTCTTTACCTTCATCGTTTGGAGAAAGTATAACCTGGATATCGGCAAATTTACCACGACCACCGGTTTGTTTCTTGTAAGTTTCGCGGTGCTGAACGGTACCTGTAATTGCTTCTTTGTAAGCAACTTGTGGCGCGCCCTGGTTAACCTCTACTTTAAACTCACGTTTCAAACGATCCATGATGATATCTAAGTGAAGCTCGCCCATACCGCTAATAACGGTTTGACCGGTTTCTTCGTCAGATTTTACGTGGAAAGTTGGATCCTCTTCAGATAATTTACCAAGAGCGATACCTAATTTATCAACGTCAGCCTGAGTTTTAGGCTCAATAGCCAAACCGATAACCGGGTCAGGGAAATTCATCGATTCAAGAATGATCGGGAATTTCTCATCGCACAGGGTATCACCAGTTTTAATATCTTTAAAGCCTACTACCGCAGCAATATCACCTGCACCTACGTTAGGGATAGGGTTTTGCTTGTTAGCATGCATCTGGAATATACGTGAAATACGCTCTTTATTATCTGAACGCATGTTATGCACATATGAACCAGCCTCTAAATTACCAGAGTATACGCGGATAAAGCACAACCTACCTACGAAAGGATCGGTAGCAATTTTAAACGCTAATGCTGCAAATGGTTCTTTTTCAGATGGTTTACGTAAAATTTCTTCGCCGGTATCTGGGTGATGACCGATGATACCTTCAACATCCATAGGTGAAGGCAATAATTCCATCACGTAATCAAGCATGGTTTGTACACCTTTGTTTTTGAAAGATGAACCACATACCATAGGAACAATTTTGGCATCTAAAACAGCTTTACGTAAAGCATCAAGCACTTCACGCTCAGTAATTGTTTCAGGAGCGTCAAAGAATTTCTCCATCAGGCTCTCATCGTAATCAGCAACTGATTCCAATAATTTCTCTCTCCACTCGGTAGCTTCTTCAATCATATCCTCCGGGATAGGCACTTCAGTAAAGGTCATACCTTTATCATGCTCATTCCAAACAATACCTTTCCAGTTAATCAAATCCACTACACCTTTAAAGTGCTCTTCAGCACCAATAGGTAACTGCAATGGTACTGCGTTACTGCCTAACATGCTTTTTACCTGTTTTACAACATTTAAAAAGTCGGCACCGCTACGGTCCATTTTATTAACGAAACCTATACGGGCAACGTTATAATTGTTGGCAAGTCTCCAGTTGGTTTCTGATTGTGGCTCAACACCATCAACAGCACTAAAAAGGAATACCAAACCATCCAATACACGCAGTGAGCGGTTTACCTCAACGGTAAAATCCACGTGACCCGGTGTGTCAATAATGTTGATATGGTATTTTTGACCTCTGTAGTTCCAGTTAACTGTTGTAGCAGCAGATGTAATGGTAATACCACGTTCCTGCTCTTGTGCCATCCAGTCCATGGTAGCAGCACCTTCGTGCACTTCACCAATTTTGTGGCTTACGCCCGAGTAGTAAAGGATACGTTCGGTAGTAGTGGTTTTACCGGCATCAATGTGGGCGGCAATACCTATATTTCTTGTAAATCTAAGATCTCTTGACATGTTTTTTATTTTATGATTTCACTGATTATTTAAAAAACGATTACACTGATTATTTTCGATCTCACCGCTTGTCGGTGTAATCTTACTGAATCAGTGTAACCTTAATATATAATCGGTGTAATCCTTTTTATATCGGTGTAATCCTTTAATTAAAAACGGAAGTGAGAGAACGCTTTGTTGGCTTCAGCCATTTTATGCGTATCTTCTTTCTTTTTCACTGCTGCACCTTCACCTTTAGCTGCTGATATGATCTCACCGGCTAATTTCTCCATCATGGTTTTTTCACCACGACGACGGGCATAGCTGATCAGCCATTTCATACCCAAAGCTATTTTACGCTCCGGACGAACTTCTGTTGGCACCTGGAAGTTTGCACCACCTACACGGCGGCTTTTTACTTCAACAGCTGGCATAACATTGTTTAAAGCCTTTTTCCAGGTTTCTAAACCGCTTTCGCTGGTTTTCTTTTCAACAATATCAACTGCATTATAAAATATAGAGTATGCGGTAGATTTTTTACCATCATACATCATGTTATTTACGAACCTTGTAACCAGGGTATCATTGAACCTTGGATCAGGAAGGATAATTCTTTTTTTTGGTTTTGACTTTCTCATTGCTTTCTATCCTCCTTAATTATTTCTTTTTCTTAGCTGGTGCGCCTTTTGTAGGTGCAGCTGCCTGACCTGGTTTAGGGCGTTTTGTTCCGTATTTACTACGACGTTGGTTCCTGCCGGCAACACCTGATGTATCTAACGCGCCACGGATGATGTGGTAACGTACACCTGGTAAATCCTTAACACGACCACCGCGGATCAAAACGATAGAGTGCTCCTGTAAGTTGTGACCTTCACCCGGGATGTAAGCATTTACTTCTTTTCCGTTGGTTAAGCGCACACGGGCAACTTTACGCATTGCTGAGTTTGGTTTTTTAGGGGTAGTGGTATACACGCGTGTGCATACTCCTCTTCGCTGTGGACAGCTGTCCAACGCTGGCGACTTACTCTTGTCAACCAGAGCTACTCTACCTTTTCTAACTAATTGCTGAATAGTAGGCATTTTTTCCTTTTTGTATTTACAGTTTTATCCTTATTTTAAGGACTGCAAAGGTACGGAGTATTTTTTGATTTTCAAGGGATTGGGTAGAAAAAGTTTTGTAAATGATTGATTGGGTGGAGGGAAGGGCTCAATAACCCCGAAAAATGCTTCTTTAAATAACTTTGAATACTGTAGCCGATACTTTTTAAAATGACCCTTTTCGAAAAAAAATCTATTTAAATCGAGATAAATACCATTTTTATAATAGGTGTGTAAAACTAAGCGAGGTTTTATCAACATAAGTTAACATCAATAGTAATTTAAAAAGTTTTAGCCGGCTTATTTTCAGTATGATAAAACTTAACGGCATAAATTTCAAAGTCCCGGCCCTGTTTTTAGCCAAATAGCCCGGCCGTCTTTTTGCAGATAGCCGGGCTAAGTATGTATTCCTCTCAGATTTTTAAATGAACGTTTACAATATTCTATAAACAAACAAAGCGATGATCCAACCGATCACCGCCTTGCTATCAATCACTCTAAAACAACACTCAAAAATTAGTAATGGTTATAACCATCATGGCCATGGCCACGGTCGCCGCCATTATTATATCCGTTATGGTAGTACCTGTCATGATGACCTCTGTGGTGTCCGTATCCATCGCGTACCACGCAACCCGAGGTTACTGATACCACTGCTGCTGATATTAATAGTGCAAATGCAACAAATCTCTTTTTCATGATATATATTTTTAATGCATCATCTAATATTAAGATGTATATATGTATGATACATTTTTAATGAAAAGGATTAATCTGGCAGGGATTATTTTGTTATTCAACAAAAAGGCCTTTAACTTTTAAAGCTAAAGGCCCAATATTTATGGCGCTGCGGGTTTTGGTGGCTTGGGTGGGTGCGGCATGTTCTTTGGCGGTGCGCAGCTTATGGCTAAAGTAGCAACCATTGCAGCAAGCAATAGTATGGAGGTGAATTTCTTTTTCATAGTGGTATGTTTTATATACATAATAATATTGGCTGATAATTGTTTTAAGCAATTGGTTTTCAGTTAAATCACTTATGTATCGATTGCACCCTTGCCCAATCCCCGGTAAACTATTATCTTAGGTTTTTCCAAATCTATTCTGTATGAAAAAGTTAGCCTTCCTGATCATTCCTTTTTGTATCCTCATTAGCTGTAAGCCTAAATCTTCCGGCGATAGTGCGCTTTCGGGCGATGCCGCGTTTCAAAAACTGGCCGATGATTATCTTGACGGCTACCTGGCCTGGCGACCGGCTTATGGTGTTGCTTTGGGATATCACCAGTATGATGGTAAGGTCACGGATATCAGCAAAGCTTCTTTAGATAAGGAACTGGCCCGTTTAAAAGATTTTGATGCGAAGTTAAGCAGTGCGGATACTGCATCCTTGAGCCCAAAGGCGTTTTATGATTACCGCATTTTGCGTTCGGCTATAAAAGGCGAGATCTGGACTTTTGAGGACCTGGGGGCCTACACCAAAAATCCCATGACCTACGCGGGAATAGTTGATGTAAGCATTTATGTGAAACGTAATTTTGCACCGATAGAAGAGCGGGTAAAATCCATCATCGCCATAGAAAAACAGGCACCCAGATTATTGGCCGATGCCAGGCTTAACCTCAACGATACTTTAGCCAAACCGTATGTAGAAACCGCTATCCAGATAGCACAAGGCTCAGCGGCATTTTTAGGCGGCGACCTGAAAGTAGCACTGAAAGATGTGAAGAACGATACGCTGATGAAAACTTTCAACCGAGTTAACGCGGCAGCCATTGTAGCGGTTAATGATTTTGCTGATTTCCTGAAGAAAGAAAAGCTGCGCAAGGCAAATAATAAATATGCCATTGGCACAGCCAGCTACCAAAAAATGCTGCTGTATAGCGAGGGCATTAAACTTACGCCAGATAAGGTATTACAGATAGGTTTAACGCAGTTAAAAAAAGAACAGGAATCATTTAATGCCGCCGCGAAGATCATCAACCCCAATAAAAAACCGGTTGATGTGTACCACGATTTACAAAAAGACCATCCAACTGCCCAAAGCCTGATTCCCGATGCCAAAAAGAACCTGGAGCAGATCAGGCAGTTCCTGATCGATAAAAACATTGTAACCATGCCATCGGCGGTAAGGGTTAAGGTGGAAGAGACCCCGCAATATGCACGCGCTACCGGCACAGCTTCTATGGATACGCCCGGTCCGTTTGAAACAAAGGCAACCGAGGCTTACTACTATATTACACCGGTTGATTCAAAATGGACAGCGCAGCAAAAAGAAGATTGGCTAAAGCAGTTTGATTATTATACTACCGATAACGTGACCATTCACGAAGCATATCCAGGCCATTATACCCAGTTTTTGCACCTCAACGCGTCATCGGCTACCAAAATTGAAAAGATCTTTGGCAGCTACGCCTATGTAGAAGGCTGGGCGCACTATTGCGAAAAAATGATGGCCGATGAGGGTTATGGTCATAACGGCGATTCGGTAAAGGCAGCTAAGTATCGCCTGGCGCAATCGGGAGATGCATTGCTGAGGCTTTGCCGTTTGTGTGTATCCATCAAAACCCACACCCAGGGCATGAGTGTTGATGAGGGCACCAAATTTTTTATGGATAACTGGTATCAGGGCGATAAACCATCGAGGCAGGAAGCGCTGCGCGGTACCTTCGATCCCGGATACCTGTTTTACACCATTGGCAAGCTGGAAATACTAAAGCTGCGCGAGGATTACAAAAAACAGGAGGGCGCCAGCTTCTCCCTCAAAAAATTTCACGACCAAGTACTCGACCACGGCATGCCCGAGATTGGTATGCTGCGCGAAATTATGCTAAAGGATAAAAGTATTTGGGGGGATGCGTTGTAGGGGGAGAGCGTGCAATAGAAAATAAGTCATGCTGAGAGGTGAAATTTCGGGAAACTCTAAAGGGGAAATGACGTTTGAAAAGTTTGTCATCCTGAACGGAGTGAAGGATCTATTCGCAGACTGTACAGGGCGAAGAAGCATGGCGGAGAGTAGATCCTTTACTCCGTTCAGGATGACAAAAGGTTTTTTTGAAAATAAGTCCTGCTTAACTTGTTTCAGCATCCCACTTGCTAATTGAACATCATGCCGGTTACCTGTCCGCTTTGGGCGAATGCCGAAATAAATTCGGCAAGACTTTGGATGGGTTTAACAGTCGCCCGGTTGGAATTATGCGAGGGTGAAATCGAAAAGGTCAGACATCGAATAAGATTTTGTTTCCCCTTTACGTATCTCCTTTACTTCTTTCAACCCTTCTTTTATCTCGTTTAAAAGCTTAGCCTTCTTTGCTGCTGCCTTATCCGAAGAAATAGAAATTATCTCGCCACCCAATTCTTTTACAATTGCCGACAATTTTCCCCTGGCTTTTTCAGGAACTTGTATGGTTATTGTGGTCATACATCAAATATAATTATTATCTACAATTAAACCAACCCCATGCCAACCCGATACTCCTGCTGAACAACCAGCAGGCAATTGGCACATAAGCATCCCTCGTAAAGCTCGCTCACATACTGCACCTCGTTAAGGGTAAGCTGCACAGTGCTGCACTGGCACTTGGTGAATGAATTTGCTTTACATTCAAAAGGGGCCTCACAGCGTTCGCAACGGATGATCTCGTGTTTTGGGTGCATCTTTTTAGTTCGTGGTCAATGGTCCATAGACCATGGTTATGTACGAAGGTAGAGAAAGTTGAAATAATTAATAAAACATCAGTGTCATTAAATATAAACAATTGTGCTGTATGATGCAATTCGTTATCCCCAAAAATGCATCAAAAGAAAAAATCCATAAACCCTGCGGCTTATGGACTTTTTCTATAGTCCTTTATCTTTTGTCCAAAAATCCTTTGTCTAAAGGATTACGCAGAGCAGGTAACACAACCTTCTTCCATTGAGCAGCTTGGGCCTTCCGGAACGTTATCAGCAAGCTGGTTTACATGCTCAGGAATAACTGGTTCCATGTTTGATCCGCCCTGGTTTTCAACGGTGAACTTAACAGCTTGCGAAGCGGCTTGTGTACGCAGGTAATACATACCTGTTTTTAAGCCTTTCTTCCATGCGTAGAAGTGCATTGAAGTAAGTTTGGAAGCGTTTGGCGAGTTGATGAACAGGTTTAATGATTGCGACTGGCAAACATAAGCACCCCTGTCAGCAGCCATATCAATAATGTTACGCATCTTAATTTCCCAAACTGTTTTGTACAGTTCTTTGATATCGGCAGGTATTTCAGCGATATCCTGTACAGATCCGTTTGCTGTGATGATCTTATCTTTCATAGCAGGGGTCCATAAGCCAAGGTTAACCAAATCGCGCAGCAAATATTTGTTTACCACGATAAACTCACCACTTAATACACGGCGGGTATAAATGTTTGAGGTGTATGGCTCAAAGCACTCGTTGTTACCCAATATTTGTGAGGTTGACGCAGTTGGCATCGGTGCAACTAACAGTGAGTTGCGTACACCATGGTTCATTACATCAAGGCGCAGGTTTTCCCAATCCCAACGGGTGCTGGCAGGCGATACATTCCAAAGATCAAACTGGAACTTACCTTTTGACAATGGCGAACCTTTAAACGTTTCGTAAGCGCCATCTTTTATAGCCAGGTCTTTTGAAGCCGTCATGGCAGCAAAGTAAATGGTTTCAAAAATCTCTTTGTTCAGTTGTTTTGCCTGGTCGCTTTCAAACGGCATACGCAGCTGAATGAAAGTATCGGCCAAACCTTGTACACCTAAACCAATAGGGCGGTGACGCAGGTTTGAGTATTCGGCTTCTTTAACCGGATAGTAGTTATGATCGATGATCTTATTCAGGTTTAAAGTGGCCTGGTAAGTTACATCATACAGTTTATTATGATCAAACGCACCGTTGCTGATATAGCGTGGCAATGCTAATGAAGCAAGGTTACAAACCGCTATTTCATTGGCATCGGTGTACTCCATAATTTCGGTACAAAGGTTTGAACTTTTTATAGTACCTAAATTTTGCTGGTTCGATTTGCTGTTGGCAGCATCTTTATACAGCAGGTATGGTGTACCGGTTTCAACCTGGGCATCCAATACGGCAAACCAAAGTTCCTGTGCTTTAACGGTACGGCGTGCGCGACCTTCTTTTTCGTACCGGGTGTACAATTCAACAAATTCGGCACCAAAGCAATCGGCCAGACCTGGTGCTTCGTGCGGACAGAACAGGCTCCACTCTTCGTTGGCCTCAACACGCTCCATGAACAAGTCGGATACCCAAAGGGCATAAAACAGGTCGCGGGCGCGCATTTCTTCTTTACCGTGGTTTTTGCGCAGGTCTAAAAATTCAAATATATCTGCGTGCCATGGCTCAAGGTAAATAGCGAAAGCGCCTTTACGCTTGCCGCCGCCCTGGTCAACATAACGGGCGGTATCGTTAAATACGCGCAGCATTGGGATAATGCCGTTGCTTGTACCGTTTGTACCGCTGATGTATGAGCCTGTAGCCCTTACATTGTGGATGCTTAAACCGATACCACCGGCACTTTGCGATATTTTAGCGGTTTGTTTTAAAGTATCATAAATACCATCAATGCTATCATCTTTCATAGTTAATAAAAAGCATGACGACATTTGTGGTTTTGGTGTACCTGCGTTGAACAGCGTAGGCGTAGCATGTGTGAACCAGCGCTCGCTCATTAAATGGTAAGTTTTGATGGCGCTTTCTACATCCTCCTTGTGAATACCTACCGATACACGCATAAACAAGTGTTGCGGACGCTCAACAATTTTACCGTCAACCTTTAACAGGTATGATTTTTCTAAGGTTTTAAAACCGAAGTAATCGAAACCAAAGTCGCGGTCATAAATGATGGTGCTATCCAGCAGTTCGGCATTGGCCTCAATAACTTCCCATACGTCATCGGCTATAAGTGAAGCATTTTTGCCCGTTTTGCCATCCACGTAGTTGTACAGGATACGCATGGTTTCTGAAAACGACTTGATAGTGTTTTTGTGCAGGTTTGATACCGCGATGCGCGATGCCAGCAAAGCATAATCAGGATGCTTCGTCGTTAGTGACGCGGCAGTTTCGGCAGCAAGGTTATCCAGTTCTGATGTGGTTACTCCATCAAATAAACCTTCAATTACCTTTTTTGCCACATCAATTGGGTCAACCAGCTGGAACCCATAGCACAGTTTTTCGATACGTGCTGTGATCTTGTCGAATTTTACCGATTCTTTTCTACCGTCTCTTTTTACTACAAGCATGTCAGTGAGTTGTGAGTTGTGAATGGTGAGTGTTAATTGTCATTGATTTATACTGATTGAATTAATAAGGGCGCTTAGATATTTAAAACACTTAATCAACGCATTGCCAAGAGCGTTTAAACTATCCGTTGAACAATATCCTAAATCTGAAGCTACATCCAATGCAGCGTCAATTTCGATAATGGATCCTCTGGCTATTTCGTAGTACCTTTTTCTTTCAATATCAGATTTTCTTGAACTTCCCTCTGCCAGATTTAAATGAACAGAAAGGGCAGCTCGTTTTATTTGTTGTGTTAAATTAAATTTCTCTTCGTGGGGGAATTGGCATACAGCTAAGTAACATTCTTTTACAAATTGCCTGGTAACAGTGTAAGCATCTAATTTAGTATGGCCTAATTGTAAAAACATGTTTTTAATTATTTAAAACTCACTACTGCCAACTCACCACTTACTATTTAAAAGTCTTCATCCAATGAAAACGCCTTGCTCTCGGCGTTGTTTAATACACCGCTTTTCTGGTAATCGCCAACACGTTTTTCAAAGAAGTTGGTTTTGCCCTGCAGGGATATCATCTCCATAAAGTCGAACGGATTACTTGCACCGTAGTGTTTTTCGTAACCCAGCTCGCCCAGCCATCTGTCGGCCACAAATTCAATATACTGGCCCATCATTTTGGCGTTCATGCCAATCAGGTTAACCGGCAATGCATCGGTTACAAATTCTTTTTCAATTTCAACCGCGTCGGTAATGATCTTTAAAACGGCATCGGCACTTAACCTTTTGTTAAGCATTTTGTACAGCAGGCAGGCAAATTCACAATGCGAACCTTCATCACGCGAGATTAACTCATTACTGAAGGTTAATCCCGGCATCAGGCCGCGTTTTTTAAGCCAGAAGATAGAACAGAAACTACCCGAGAAGAAGATGCCTTCAACAGCTGCAAAAGCCACCAAACGCTCGGCAAAGTTGCCATTATTTATCCAGCGCAGCGCCCATTCTGCTTTTTTGGTTACACATGGTATAGTATCAATAGCATGAAACAGGCGGTCTTTTTCGGCCGGGTCTTTTATATACGTATCAATTAACAGGGCATAGGTTTCTGAGTGGATATTCTCCATCATGATCTGGAAACCGTAAAAGCAACGGGCCTCCGGTAACTGTACCTCGCTCATAAAATTCACGGCCAGGTTTTCATTCACTATACCATCGCTTGCTGCAAAGAAAGCCAGGATATGCGAAATGAAATGTTTCTCGCCCGGATTCAGGTTTTCCCAATGCTTCATATCATCCGAAAGATCGATCTCCTCGGCTGTCCAAAAACTGGCTTCAGCCTTTTTGTACATCTCCCAAATGGCCGGATACTTAATTGGTAGTATCACAAACCTGTCTTTGTTCTCTTTCAGTAATATTTCGTCTTCCTGTATCATTGGTACCTGTTTTTTTTCGTTTAATTTTTACGTAGCGCCATCAGACACCAAAGCGAGCCTTATTATACATAAAGCTCTCGAGTTTTTGTGATTTGGTTTGGTTAACCACAATGGTTTAGTATGTAAATCTCTGACAGCTAAGTGTTTGTATTGTTGGATGACGAGTGCATCCGGCTGTCTGTTGAATACTTTTTTATTGCCTTGTACAACAAAGTTAATGTTTGCTTTGGAAAGCTGTTAATGATAGTTTTTAACAAAGGCCCGAGTTATTAACACTTAGTAAAATAACTTTTTAAACCATTCAACGAAACAGAAAATTAATGAACTTGATTACAGCTAATTAAAAATAACCACTAAAATGCATAGTGTAAAAACTTGCCAGATACAATAATTTAACATTATAAATTACTTTACTTAACACCGACAGTTATTGAAAAATACATAACACCTTTGCTAAGGGTTGATAGGGATTTCGAAAATCGGCCTCAAATACGATCTCAAAACCCGGATGTGGAAAAACAAAATATCCGGGACGATAATCATTACCCGGATATTCCTGAATGGGTTAAAATTATTTAAACATTTTGGGCCGATACAAATTTCATCGACACAGAATTTACACAATGGCGGGTATTTTTTGGAGTGAGGTATTCGCCTTCGAAAACGTGACCCAAATGCGCGCCGCAATTTGCGCAAACAATTTCAACCCGGCGGCCATCGGCATCGGGTACGCGTTTTACAGCTCCCGGGATCTCGTCGTCAAAACTTGGCCAGCCGCAGTGCGATTCAAATTTCGATTCGGAAGTGTAAAGTGGCGTATCGCAGCGTTTGCAAACATATAAACCATGGGCATCATTATTTAGCAAAGCGCCCGTAAATGGCCGCTCGGTACCTTTGTATAGTATTACCCTTTCTTCTTCGGGCGTTAATTTGTTGTATTCCATTTATTTATGATTACACTGATTGTTAGGGTGATTTCACCAGTTGATTATTGATTTTACCGATAACAACCCGATTTTTACCTACATAAAGATACGACAAATTGAGGGCATTAAATGTTTTAGAGGGGGATGTTTACATTGGTTTGACGGTGCGAAGAAAGACACTTTTACCGCTGAATTCCCCTTCAGGGGGCCGGTGGGCTTATATCCAAATGGTACTCCTGTATCAAAGGCGGGTTCTCCGGCGTTAGTGTAAAACTCACCCGGATATTGGCATGCTCTCCTTTAATAATAAAATATCCCCTCAATTGGTTTTCTGCTATCACATCACCAATACTTGCCGTTTTGCCTGCTTTTGCAAAAGCTTCAGCGGCCGCTGCTTTTAGTTTTTCGGGAAAGTAATCCATAAAAAAATTGTCGGCGAAGATGCCGCTTTCTTTGGCTTTGCTCCAGTCGGCAATAACTTTCAGGAGGTCATTTTTACGCTGCTCCAATATTAACGAGGCCGGCAACTGGCGGGGTTTTATACCAGTTAATGCCATAATGGTATCCAGCACCTGCGTGTTAGGATACCCGGCCCGCGCATAGGTAAGGTTGGCGAATGAAACCACACCTATACCATAATCGGGCATGATGTTCCATTGGCTTCCAAAGCCCGGTAAACCGCCTGTATGGCCAATATAAACCCGGTTATCACAATCCTTTGCCCAGCGCAAACCGTAAGCATAAGCGCTCACATTGGGGCAGGGGCGGCCGTTAGTGGTTTTGGCATTCGGCGTTAAATAATTTACATCCCAGGGGTATTGCATTTCGCGGATAGAGCTGCGTTTTATGGGGCCGGTTTCGGCATCATCCCTCGGTGGCCAGGCGTCCAGGTGAAGCGACATATACTTGCTAAAATCCTCTATAGTAGTAATAAGGCCGCCCATGGCGCCGTAGGCACCATCGTGCAGTAAGGGCTGCTCCACCCATTTATCATCCAGCCAGCGGTAGCCCAGCGCCAATTGCTCTTTGGGTACTTTGGTATATTCCCAGTAGGTATGTGTCATGCCCAAAGGTTTCAGAATATTTTCGTTGATGTAAGTTTCATAGGTTTTGCCGGATACTTTTTTGATGATATAGCCCAGCGTAGCAAAGCCCAGGTTACTATACTCATAACCCAAACCCGGGTTGTTGGAAAAGGAAACGCCTTTTTTATAAAGCGTTATCAGCTCATCATCGCTAACGGCCAGTTGCCTGTCGCCCCAGGGGTTGTCTTCGGGATAGCCGGCAGCGTGGGTGAGCAGGTGTCTTACAGTTACAGGGGTAGCATCTTTGGTGAGGTACCTGGTATTCTTCATCTCGGGGATGTACAGGTAGGCCGGGTCATCCAGTTTCAGTTTGCCCTCGTCGCGTAGCTTTAAAATGGCCATGGCGGTGAGGCTTTTGGTCATAGATGCAATGCGGAAAGCGGATTTTGGGGTAGCTGCTATCTTATCCGGAACATCGGTATAGCCAAGACCGCCTACATGCACCAGTTTACCATCTACAATGATACCATAGGCAGTGCCCGGCCAATGATTTTTTTCGGCGTAGTCCTTATAAATCTGGTCGATAATGGGGAAGGTGGCCTCTATTTTTTTTAACCTGTCGGGATCGGTAAAGGCGGCGGGTTTGTAGGTTTGGGCTGTGGCTGTTGCGCAACAGGCTGATAATAAAATTATGCTGAATATTTTATGCAGACGTTTTGCAATCATGATGGTGTTTTGAAGCGTGACTTTCTAAAAATAGAAAATTTATAGCTGACATGAAAGTAAGGAACTGCTTTTTAGAAGATACGCTATTGAGTGGAAGAGATGTAAATAACGATATTATACTTCGCCAATGCCGTCATGCTCATCTTTCAGATCTTCAACTGAATAATTGATGTAGGAAACACCGTACTCATTAAGCAGTTCGGCAAAAGTACGTTTGGTAAGCCCCGACATAACAGCGGCCTGTCCGAGAGATAGTTTGCCGGATTCATAAAGTTTGGCAGCTATAAAGCGAACAGTATCTTTCTGATACTCGCCAAGGCTGTCGGGAACTTCTATGGTGATCGTTGTCATATCCGTAAATATACAAATAGTTAAAAATTATGTAAGAAGCTGTTTAAAAATAGATAAACAGACCGTCATTGCGAGGTACGAAGCAATCCCAAACTATACAGATCGGATTTGCAAAGCTACTCTGTAAGGCGGGGATTGCTTCGTACCTCGCAATGACGCGTGGGGATGGCCTTCATTAGAAGTATAAAAACATTAATAAATCAAATTTAGACGGCTTCTAAGAAAGCGGAAATAAAAAATCCCGGCCAAAACTGATCGGGATTTTAAATATATCGATTGCTTATCAAGCTTTCACTTCCAAAAGCTTTAGGCCTTAGGCTTTCAGCCTTAAGCTATTTTCGCCAATTCTTCTGCCATAGCAGCACCAATTTCTGCAGGAGATTCTACTACGCGGATCCCGCACTCGGCCATAATTTTCATTTTGGCAGCAGCTGTATCGTCGGCACCGCCAACAATTGCACCAGCGTGACCCATCCTGCGGCCCGGAGGCGCGGTTTGGCCGGCAATAAAACCAACAACCGGTTTAGTTCCAAATTCTTTGATCCAGCGGGCAGCTTCGGCTTCCATGCTTCCGCCAATTTCGCCTATCATGATAATGCCATGTGTATCAGGGTCATTCATTAACAGTTCAACAGCTTCTTTGGTTGGGGTGCCAATAATAGGGTCGCCGCCAATACCTATAGCGGTAGTGATACCTAAACCGGCTTTAACCACCTGGTCAACCGCTTCATAAGTTAAAGTTCCTGATTTTGAAACAACACCAACATTACCTTTTTTGAAGATAAAGCCTGGCATAATACCAATTTTGCTTTCATCAGCAGTAATAATACCAGGGCAATTAGGGCCAATAAGGCGTGCGTCCTTATCGGTTAAGTATTCTTTTACCGCAATCATATCCTTTGTAGGGATGCCTTCGGTAATACAAACAATAACCTTAATGCCGGCCTCTGCAGCTTCCATAATGGCATCAGCGCCGAAAGCCGGAGGTACAAAAATGATAGATACATCGGCGCCCGTTTGGTCAACGGCATCTTTAACAGTGTTAAAAACAGGCCTGTCTAAATGCGACTGACCGCCCTTACCTGGTGTAACACCGCCAACAAGCTGGGTACCATAAGCAATCATTTGCTCGGCATGGTAACTGCCTTCTTTACCGGTGAAACCTTGTACAATAACTTTTGAATCTTTATTTACGAGAACACTCATTGGTTTTTTTCGTTTAGTACGGCAAAGCTAAAGTTTTTGTCCGAATGTCAAACCCCCGGCGCAGGTAATTTTATATGTTAACATAAAAGTGACTTTATGGTATTAAATAATTTGCTTTAACAGGCAGGTTTTGGGCGTTTCCTCCCGTAACCTGCGTTAAGGATTGCAGTGAAAAGCCCACTGTAAAGCACAGGTCATATACCCTTCGAAAGCTGCCAAAAAAAACAGACTTAATTGTAACCCCCGATTAGTATTGTTTTAGTTAATTTAGCAGCATCTAAACATCCTGTTACTTATGAAAACACACAAAAGATTTGCTACGCTCATTGCATTTATGTTTTGCATTACTGCCGCCCAGGCCCAATTTGGCGGGCTTGGTAAAAAATTATTGGAAAAAGGCACCGACATCGCCTCGGGTGGTGGTTTAAGCAAGATCCTGAAACAGCCGCAGGCCATTACAACCAGTTTTAAAGATGTAAACAAAACAGGTTCCAAACCGCCATCATTTATTGAAGGACAGCAACCCGAGCCTTTGTACCTTTTACCCAAAGCACCCGGCGGCGGTTTTAAACTTTGCGCCGGTTTTTTTGAAATGACCAACAAAAGTTATTGCCTGCACGCCGGTACACGCGGGCCAAGCACCGGCGATGGCTATATGCTGGCACCGGTATTGGGGCCTAAGGCCGATGTGGTAATACTGATCCTTAAAAATGCCGAAAAGCATCCCGACGTAAAACAGCGCAGTATCCAGGTATTACTTTGGGCAATAGTTGCCCGTACCCGTTTTGCCGATTTTGGCACAGATATCAAACTAACAGCAACCACTTTATTATCGCCGCAGGAATTGCTTATGCTGGAGGGTGGTGCATTGGGTGTACTTCCGGCGAGCCTGGTGGCAAAGGCCAAAGACCAGCTGCCGGCCGCCGCCCAAAGCGTTTTTGAGGCCGAAAATAATATCCGCCAGCTGGCTGCATCGGGCAATGCATCATACGAAGACATGGAAAAATACGCCATGCTGGCCGGCATTGCTCCGCAACCCGATCCGGAAGTGCCATCGGGCATATGGTCTTTACACCCGGATGGTTATTATGTTCGTTATTTCCCGAGCGGATATCCTGTTACCAGGGTACAGGTCTATGTACCTAAAGAACTGATCAGCATCAAACCCGACCTGGTTTATGACGGCCCCAAAGGTATTGCCTGCCCCGCCAACGTAGGATCACAGCGCCTTGCCCAAACCAACGAGCCGCTAAATGCCGATTACAGTAAAAAACTAAAAACAATTTGTAATCCGTAATACCACAACTATAGCGGAAGTTTATAGGTTATGAAAATAAGACCAGCTACTCAAGAGGACTATGATTCCATTTGGGAGATATTCTCAAAAGTTATACAAACAGGGGATACGTACGCGTTTGATCCTGAAACTCCTAAAGCCGATTTACAAAAACATTGGTTTGCAAGTCCAATCCAAACGTTTGTTGCCGAAGAGGATCTTAAAATACTGGGCACTTACATCATGAAGCCCAACCAGGTGGGGCTGGGCAACCACATTGCCAATTGCGGCTATATGGTGCATCCCGATGCCAGGGGCAAAGGTATAGGAAGCCTGCTTTGCCGGCACTCTATGCAAATAGCTACAGAACAGGGGTACCAGGCTATGCAATTTAACATAGTGGTTTCAACCAATTACCAGGCGGTAAAGCTTTGGCAAAAAAATGGCTTTACCATTATTGGCACTACCCCCAATGGTTTCAGGCATCTTCAACTGGGGCTTGTAGATACTTATATTATGTATAGACCCTTGTGATATTCAAATACATACTCGTGCGAATTGGCGTAGCCGTGAGAATTTATTGTAATCCTATTTGCTTTAAAATAGCAATGATCGTTATGTCATCTGTTAATTCTACTTCTTTGAAAATAGATTTAATCTTTTCAATATTTTTCTCTCTAACTGCTTTGTCAAACTCATTCATTAAACCGCTTATATAAAGCCTTTCGTTTACTGTCATTCCTGAATATTTGTTTTCTTGCATGGTAAGTATTGAATTTATAAAGCCTGGATGTTTGTTTTCATCCTCGTTTTTGTTTATCACTATTCTCGCGTAAGGGATTGTACCGGATACCGGCCCGCGCGGAATGCCTGCAGGCGTATGAGGGGAAAGCCCGGCCCGCTTCTATCAGCGGGATACGCCCGGATATTATGAAAGCTAATAATTCAATTGGAAAAAGAAACGTATTCGTATTTGTAAATAAACCAATCAAAAAACTCCCCCTTCAGGGCGCCGGGGGGCTAAACTCTCCCTCACTTTTCGCAATCACAATAGTTGCCACTCCATTGCCAATTACATTGGTGATGGCCCGGGCTTCGGACATGAACCTGTCTACACCTATCAATATAGCCAAACCTTCAACAGGGATAATTTTTATTGCGGTAAGTGTGCTGCTAAGCACTATAAAACCACTGCCTGTTACCCCTGCGGCGCCTTTGGAGGTGATCATTAATATACCAATAATGGTTAATTGCTGGGCAAGTGATAAAGGTACATTAAATACCTGTGCCAAAAATATTACGCACATGGATAGGTAAATGGTAGTGCCATCCAGGTTAAAGGAATACCCCGTAGGGATCACCAAACCCACAACCGACTTGGAGCAGCCAAATTTTTCCATTTTCTCCATCATGGCCGGCAATGCAGATTCGGAAGAGGAGGTACCCAGCACAATCAGTATTTCCTGCCGGATGTATTTGAGGTATTGCCACAGGCTGAATTTATAGATGCGGCAAATAATATTCAACACCACAAAAATGAACAGGAGCATAGTTAAATAAACAGAACCCATCAGCAGCGCCAATGGCTGTAAGGTTTTTAACCCATACTTGCTGATGGTAAATGCCATCCCCCCAAACGCGCCTAAAGGTGCTACTTTCATTACAATCTTCATGATGTTGAAGAACACTTTGGAGAGCTTATCAAACAGCTGGATAACCGATTGACCGGTTTGGCCCATGCGGCTCAACCCAACGCCAAACAAAATAGCGAAGAACAGGATCTGCAATATATCGCCTTTGGCAAACGCATCAAACACATTGCCGGGTACAATGTGGGCAATAAAATCGCCCCAGTGCATTTCGGCAGCAGCTTTTTCATACACTGCAAGCTTGCTGGTATCTGCAACGGCATGGCTTACAAAACCGGCGCCGGGTTTAAGGATATTGGCCACTGTAACACCTATGATAAGGGCAAATGTGGTAACTATTTCAAAATAAAGCAGTGCCTTGCCACCCACACGGCCAACCTTTTTCATATCGCTCATGCCGGCAATACCCAGTACAATGGTGAAAAATATAATAGGCGCTATCAGCATAGTAATAAGGCTGATGAACGTTTTGCTGATGAGTTCGGCAGTGGAGGCAAAGCCCTTAAAGTTTAGTCCGACGACAACACCGAGGGCAATAGCGATAAGAACCTGGAAGGAAAGATTTGAGAATAGACGTTTCATTGTTAAGCAAACCCCCAGCACCCTAAAGGGGGAGCAAAAGGTTTTACTTTGCCAATATAATAAGTTATTAGTTCTGATTATAACAAAAAAGTTCCCTCGGGAAACTTCCTGTTAAAGCAAAGGGGGGCGGTGAGAAAACTCCTATGACATACATTCAGGTATGCATAATTTTAGAGCGGGGTGTAGATTTTTCGCTGTGCTCAAGAAACAGTTTCTCCTCACCCCGCGCTCAATTCCTTATCTGTTCAGTCAGTAAGCGGAGAATATGAATATCTTATAAATCGGTTATAACACCTGCCCGGTTTTAACATTAATGGTATAAACATCGCCATTAATGGTGATCTTGGCTTTATGCCCAGCCATGAATACAATTGTTCCGGAATAGTTCCAGGTGCCTTTATCATAAGTTCCTTTGGTGGCAAATGTTCCGTTTCCGCTTATAATATCGGCACCTGCAGAGCGGTCAATAACCAACGCAGATAAAGTAAAACTGTATGAACCCGCAATGGTTTTTGTAGCGTTGTTTTCTTTGTAGCTTCCGTTTATAGATAGATTCAATTTACCATCCAGCTGAAGCTTTGCACCTGTTTGGCCGGGGTTAAGGCTTTTTAATAAAAAGCTTTTGCCATATTTTTCTGTAAGGTTAACGCCGCCGCCAACTACAACTAAATGTAAGCTATCATTAACATTTACGCTTGATGGTATGTTGTTGGTGCATAAAACCTCGTATTTAATTTTTTCCCACAGATCAAGTTTTGCACTATCGGTATCAAAGTTAACCGAAAAGGTTGTATCAATTTTAAAACCGCAGCCCACGTGATGGTTTGATTGAACTTTGATTTTGCCTTTGTGTGCAAAATCAAGGTTACTTGGATAGTCGATACCATCTTCGATGCTAAAGCCGCCCTGTTCGCCGTACAAAGATTCACTAAGACTGGCAGCCATTTGTGTGCTTACTATTTTGGTGCTTACCGTGCTGGTATTGGCATCGTTTTTTAATTTGCTGCAGGCCGACCAGGTAAATGCTATACCTATAAAGGCCAAAAGGATGAGTTTGTAATTGTGCTTCATGTTTAAGGTTTAAGAAAGTGTTGCCAAATTTAATGCATATATAGTTAATTACAAATAAGCGGACTAAATAATTAATATCAAATAATATCAATGTCGATCTGTTATTTATTTGTGCACCAGGCACATGCAATATAGCATAGTATGGAATAAACTGTATAGGCGGTTTATATGGGTGGGCTATACTATAATCAACTAATCGCCAATAAACTATCATACTAATAGAGATTTTCTTAATTTCGCAACCTCATACGCGTAAACAACAAAATGGACTATCAATTTAAGGATATAGAGCAAAAGTGGCAGCAGTTTTGGGCACAGAACGGAACGTTTAAAGCCGAAGATAAAAGCGCCAAACCCAAGTATTATGTGCTGGATATGTTCCCATACCCATCTGGTGCGGGGCTGCATGTTGGTCACCCGCTGGGTTATATCGCATCTGATATTTTTGCACGCTACAAACGCTTAAAAGGGTTTAACGTGCTGCACCCCATGGGTTACGATAGCTTTGGCTTACCGGCAGAGCAATACGCCATACAAACCGGGCAGCACCCTGCGGTAACCACCGAAGAAAATATTGCCACCTACCGCCGCCAGTTAGATCAGATAGGCTTCTCTTTTGATTGGAGCCGTGAAGTGCGCACCAGCTCGCCGGATTATTATAAGTGGACACAGTGGATTTTTATGCAGCTGTTTAACAGCTGGTATAATAAGGATGCTGATAAAGCCGAATCAATTGCCAAACTGGTTGAGCATTTTGAGCAAAAAGGTTCAGCCGGAATCAACGCTGTATGCGATGAAGAAATATTGAGTTTTACTGCCGGTGAATGGAAAGCGTTTAGCAACCAGGAGCAGCAGGCCGAACTATTAAAATACCGCCTTACCTACCTGCGCGAAAGTACCGTAAACTGGTGCCCCGCTTTAGGAACCGTATTGGCAAACGACGAGGTAAAAGACGGCTTTAGCGAGCGCGGCGGCTTCCCCGTTGAGCAAAAGAAAATGATGCAATGGAGCATGCGCATCACCGCCTATGCCGAAAGGTTATTGCATGGATTGGATACCATCGACTGGCCCGAGCCACTAAAAGAAATGCAAAGGAACTGGATAGGTAAAAGTACGGGAGCGTCAGTTAAATTTCCGCTTGACAAAACCACTCACCATTCATCACTCACCACTCACAATTACATCGAGGTTTTCACTACCCGCGTAGATACCATCTTCGGCGTTACTGTTTTGGTGATAGCGCCCGAGCATGAGTTGGTGGCTACTTTAACCACACCTGAGCAAAAGGCAGATATTGATGCCTATATAGCTGTAACCAAAAAGAAATCGGAGCTTGACAGGATGGCTGATGCCAAAACTGTTTCGGGCGCATTTACCGGAAGCTTTGTATTGAATCCATTGAATGGCGAAAAGATCCAGATCTGGATTGCCGATTACGTTTTAGCCGGATACGGTACGGGGGCTGTTATGGCCGTGCCATCGGGCGATCAGCGGGATTATTTGTTTGCCAAGTATTTTAACCTGCCGATAGTACCTATCCTTGATACCCAAAATATTGAAACCGAAGCCGACCCGACCAAGGAAGGTAAATACATCAACTCCGACTTTATGAACGGGTTGGATTATAAAGCAGGTACGGCAGCCGTTATTGCCAAACTGGAAGAGATTGGAGCCGGTAAAGCAAAAGTGAACTTCAGGATGCGCGACGCTATTTTTGGCCGCCAGCGTTACTGGGGCGAACCTGTGCCGGTTTATTTTAAAGAGGGCTTGCCACATTTAATTGAAGAAAGTCATCTGCCATTACTGTTACCTGAGGTTGATAAATATTTACCTACCGAAAGTGGTGAACCACCATTGGGAAGAGCTGAAGGATGGAAACATCCGGAAGGGGAGTACGAACTTTCGACCATGCCGGGTTGGGCGGGATCAAGCTGGTATTGGTACCGTTACATGGATGCGAAAAACGATAAGGAGTTTGCATCAAGAGAAGCTATTGAGTACTGGAAAGATGTGGATTTGTATATCGGCGGATCCGAACATGCTACCGGTCACTTGCTGTACAGCCGTTTCTGGAACAAGTTTTTGAAGGATATTGGTAAAGTGGTTGAGGAGGAGCCTTTCAAAAAGTTGATTAACCAGGGGATGATACAGGGTAGGAGTAATTTTGTATATCGTTTGATTGATGAGGAAGGACGCGGAACGAACACGTTTGTTTCTCATGGCCTTATTAAGCAATATAAAACTTCGCCATTGCATGTTGATGTGAACATTGTGGAAAATGAGATCCTGAACATAGAGAAATTCAAAAAGTTTAGATCTGAATTTGATACTGCGGAATTTATACTGGAAAATGGTAAATATATTTGTGGCGTCGAGGTTGAAAAGATGTCAAAATCCAAGTTCAACGTAGTTAATCCGGACGATATTATTAGCCGTTACGGCGCCGATACCCTGCGCATGTATGAAATGTTCCTTGGTCCATTGGAGCAAAGCAAGCCCTGGAACACCAATGGCATTGAAGGCGTGTTCAAATTTCTGCGTAAATTCTGGAGAATGTTCCATAACGAGGCATGGGAGTTTAGCGTATCCGGTGCCGGGCCTTCAAAAGCGGAGTTGAAATCATTACACAAAATCATCCGCAAAGTGGAGGAAGATGTTGAACGTTTCTCGTTCAATACTTCAGTTTCCAGCTTCATGATCGCGGTAAATGAATTAACCGATCTGAAATGTAATAACCGCGCGATATTGCAGGATATGGTGATCATCCTGTCACCCTATGCTCCGCATATTTGCGAGGAATTATGGACATTATTGGGTAACCCGGCTGGTAGTTTATCGTATGCGTCGTTCCCTAAGTTCATCAGCGCTTATTTAATTGAGGATGAATTTGCTTACCCGATATCTATCAACGGTAAAATGAAAATGAACCTCAATATTTCATTGAGCCTTGACGTAAAGGAAATAGAAACTACTGTTTTAGCCAACACCGATGTACAAAAATACCTCGATGGTAAAGCGCCTAAAAAGGTGATTGTAGTTAAAGGCAGGATTGTTAATATGGTGGTGTAGGTAGCCGGTTTAATATTCGTCAACCCAACAACCATGTCCTTACTTCGTGCCTTATAATGATGTGATTGTAAGTTATTGATTATCAATATGTATTTTTTACAATAGACCTCTTTCCCGTCATTGCGAGGTACGAAGCAATCCCCGAATTACAGAGTAACTGTGCAAATCCGATCTGTATTTTGGGGATTGCTTCGTCGTACCTCCTCGCAATGACGATCACGAGGCGGTTCTGTATCCATATATTTCTGTTTTTTCCAGCTGCGTTGGTCGGTACTCGCAATGGCGTTTTTTTGTTAACCTCGTTTAAGCATATGTGCTAAGCCAATGACCCCAATCAGTATAAAACAAAAACCACACATACAGCAGGTTGATTATATCCGGGCGATTGCTTCAGTGGCCGTAGCGCTTTTTCATTTGGGAGGCAAAACCCTGCCGGTTTTGAAGTATGGCTGGCTTGGGGTATATATGTTTTTCCTGCTATCGGGTTTTATCATCTGCTGGGCCATACCGCAAAATTATACCTGGAAACTGAGCGGACGCTTCATTTTAAAACGCATTACCCGCATCGAGCCTCCCTATATCACCTCCATCGCCCTGGCTATCATCGTGAAATTTTTTTGGGTTACGAACTACAGGCCCGACTGGTTTAACGCTGTTTGCCATTTAGCATACCTCAATAGCTTTGTAGGTCAGCCTTATCTTAGTCCCGTTTATTGGACATTGGGTATCGAGTTTCAGTTTTACCTATTTGTGGCCCTATGCTTCCCCTGGTTTACCGGTAAATGGGGGCAATGGCTGTTATTACTTTTAAGTATTTTACCGCTAATAATAAAAATACCGGGAACCAATTTAGCAAATTACTTTTCGGTGTTTGCGCTGGGTATTTTGTATTATTTGTACCTGATAAAAGGTAAAAACTTAAAGGAAATACTTTTTTTAGGGGTTTTGATAACCGCATGCAGTATATACACCGTTGGCTGGCTGCAAACCTGTGCCGCGTTGTTTGCTTTGGGATTGCTGCTGTTACCTTTAAAAAGTTACCCGGTAGTCACCTTCTTTTCAAAAATATCGTTTTCGCTTTACCTCACTCATGATATGATAGGCAGCAACCTGGTTGTGTATTTAGGCATGCTTTTGCCTAAAACGTTGTTTTTTAAAGGATTGGAATTTATGACCGGGCTTATGGTGAGCATTTTGTTTGCATGGCTGTTCTGGTTATTGGTAGAAGCGCCTTGCTTAAAACTTTCCAAACAAATAGTTTATAAACGGTAGTTTTGCATTATTATCTTCTTAGTGTAACATATACATGACAATTTGCACTTTAGTAAAAAAAGAAAGGTTTACGGTGTAACATTTAAACTATTTTCGCCTCCAATTACGAAAATACTTACAAATGAAACGTTTTTACATACTTATAGCACTTTTTTGTTTTGCTCTTTCGGCTAAAGCCCAGTTCAATGTGGGCGGTGGCGGGCCAAATATTGTTGGCCGTATATCTGGTACAGTGATTGATTCAATTACAAAAAAGCCAATGGATTATACTACTGTGGGTTTATACCGCAGCGGTGGCAAATCGCCCTTAAACGGTGTAGTAACCGACGAAAAGGGAAATTTTAAAATTGATAATGTAAAGCCAGGTACTTATAAACTAATAGTATCTTTTATTGGTTATCCATCAAAAACAATTGAGCCAATTACTACCACGGCTTCAAAACCCGATAATAAAGTGGGCAGTGTTTTTATTTCCCCGGGAGCAAAAGCATTGGCAACGGTTAATGTAGTAGGACAGGCGCCGCTGATTGAAAACAAGATAGATAAGATTGTTTACAATGCCGAAAAAGACCTTACCGCTGCAGGCGGTAACGCTACAGATGTATTGCAAAAAGTGCCTTTGGTTGCTGTTGATATCAACGGTAACGTATCTATCCGCGGCGATCAAAACGTTCGTGTATTGATTAACGGTAAGCCATCGGGCGCAACATCGGCCAGTTTAGCGGATGTGTTAAAAACTATTCCTGCCGACCAGATCAAAAGTATTGAGGTGGTAACTTCTCCATCAGCAAAATATGATGCAGAGGGCTCTGGAGGTATTATCAACATCATCACCAAACAAAAAAATGTTTCGGGCGTAAGCGGTTCTGTAAGCGGTGGTGTGGGTACCCGTCAAAATAATGGCAACATAAACTTTAACTATAACAAAAACAGGTTTAGCCTGGGTATTAACGCTGGGGGCAACTTAACCTGGCCGCAAACATCTACAACCACTTTCGACCAGGTATTCAGGGATGCCAATGGTACGGTTACCCGCCATAATTATAATAATTCTTCAAGCCGCATTAAAAGGCATGGTGCTATAGGCTCTGTTACTGCCGGTTATGAGGTTAATGCTTTTAACAGCTTTAACAGTACGCTCAGGCTTAATGATGGTGGTTTTAATATTGAAGGAAACGGAATTAACAATATTGATTTAGGGGGTGTACTAAGCCAATATACCAGCACCACCAAATCGCATAATAAATTTAGCGGATTTGACTGGAACCTTGATTATACGCATAAGTTTAAAAAAGAGGGTGAGGAATTCACCTTATCCGGGCAATGGAGCCATAGCGATATAAAAACTGATTATACCAGCCGGTTTACCGCGGTTAACCCAAGCCAAATGGGTAATAATAATGGTATAAACAATGAATATACCTTCCAGGCCGATTATACATTGCCTTTAAATAAAGTAATAAAAATTGAGGCCGGTGGTAAAACCATACAACGCCGCATAAACAGTAATTACGATATCTTCAATACCGATAGTTTGGGTAATAACGCGGTACGTGATTCATTGAACTCAAACCTGTATGATTATAATCAGAATGTATATGCCGGTTATGCGGTATTAACTTTCACTTTGCCAAAAAGCTATTCGTTACTTGTAGGCGGCCGTGTTGAAAATACCAGGATAAAAGGCGATCCGCAAAATCCTTTCCAGGATCCTGAGAAAGTAGGCGACCTTTACCAGGATTTAAAACCGTTTACATCAAGTTACACTACTTATGTGCCAAGTTTAACTATCCAAAAGCAATTGGGTACCCAAACTATTAAGTTATCATACAGCAAACGTATCCAGAGGCCAAGCCTGCAGTTTTTAAATCCGTTTATTAACCGCAGCAATGTGCAAAGCCAAACCGTAGGTAACGTGAACCTTGCGCCCGAGGTTTCACAAACTGTAGAGTTAAACGTAAATAAGTTTGTTAAATCATCTGTGCTTAACTTCTCGGTTTATTACAAGCATACCAATAACCTGATAGAGGGTATTGCAAGTCCTTTAACCGAGACTATAAATGGCCAGGTAATAAACGGAACCCGTACCGCTTACCAAAATGTTGGTAAAAACAATTCATTTGGTGCAAGTTTCTTTGGGTCGATAAACCCGGTAAAGGCACTTACCATACGGGCAAGTATTAACGGCTTCACTTATAATCCAACAATATTCCCGCAGTATGATATTGCAGCCTCAAAAACAGGTGTTTATTTCCAGTATACTGCTTTCGGAAGCGCCTCATACCAGTTTAGCCATAATATACTGATGGAGTTATTTGGCTTTACCAATTCGGCACGCAGAACAATCCAGGGTACCAACCCGGCATTTGGCATATACGCTTTTGGTTTGAAGAAACAATTTATGGATAAAAAACTGGCTATTGGCTTTAATACCGTACAGCCATTTGCCAGGGATAAACACTTTAACTCCAATATCAGCAATGCTTCGTTTACACAAACCAGCTCAACTGCATTCCCTTTCCGTTCTTTCGGTTTAACGTTTAGCTATAACTTTGGTAAGCTAAGCTTTAGCAATCCGCAGCAACAGAAAAAAGGCGTAAACAACGATGACCTTAAACAAGGCGATCAGGGTGGCCAGGGTAATACACCAGCGGGCGGTAGATAGTAAGGGATTAGTATCAAGTAGTTAGTATCAAGTAGCAAGATTGAAAAATACAAGAGCCGGGAGATTCGATCTTCCGGCTCTTTTTATTTTTAAAGAATGTCATTGCTTTTACTTCTATTCCACTTCCACATTAATCCCTATCTGTTTCAATAATAAGGTAGCGTTAAAGGTTTTGCACTCGCCATGTTTAATTTTATAATCAAACAGCATTTCGCCATCCTTTACCTGTATATCGAAGTAGAAGTTGCGTACATACTCAGGGTATTTATCTTCCAGGCGGGCAATCTGCAGATCATGGGTGGCTACCAGCCCAACCGCGTTTTTACTTATCAGCTGCTCTATTACCGCTTTTGAGCCGAGGTATTTATCAACCGAGTTGGTGCCGCGCAGCATTTCATCAATCAGGAAAAAGATCTTAGGCTCATTCTCCACAGCAGCCAGCAGCATTTGCAGTCGATCGAGTTCGGCTTTAAAGGTGGAGGTACTCTCGTTCAATGAATCTTTGATGCGCATGTAGCTAATCATGGTAATTACCGAAACACGCATGCTTTTAGCGCATACCGGGGCCCCGCAAAGGGCCAGGACGGTGTTGATGCCTATGGTACGTAAAAAAGTGCTCTTACCTGCCATGTTTGATCCGGTGATGATATCAATTTTAAAGGTATCATCCAGTTCATAATCATTTTCGATCCGTTTGCCGGCATCAATAAGCGGGTGAGCAAGTGATTGGGCAATTAGTGTGTAGCCGGGTTTGTCCTCAATTTGAGGAAATGCCCAGGCGGGATAATTAATCGCCAATCCGGAAAGGCTGATCAGGGCTTCAACCGCAGCAATTACATCAAAGGCGGCTTCCAGACTTTCGGTGTTCTGGCGTTTCCAGTTTTCTATCGCAATCACCTGGCGGATATCCCACAAAAAAAACAGGTTCAAAACAAAACCTACTATCATATTTAAATGATAATTGAGCTTGTTGATAAGCGCGGCGAGTTCCTTTATTTTGTTGGAGGTTTTACCGTTTTTTAATATTCCTGCCAGCGAAGCACTATAGTTAGCCTGCCATGGCTCTTCTTCAATGCGTTTAAACACATTGGCGTAGTTAGCCAGCGTATCACCTATTTTACCGGCAATTATATCGGCCTTGCTGATGTACATGGCTTTAGAGAAAACGATACCCATATTGGCTATCCCAATTATAATAGCTGCCAGCTTTGCCTGGGGGATAAACCATGCCAGTATTAATGTTGCCGTAAATAACCAGGGAGCAATTTTGACATATAGCGTAAGCCATTTTTCGCCGGGCATATCAAGCGGAAGGTGCAGGTATTTAAACAGGTTTTTAAGTTGGTTAACATCCTGCTGTATGGCAAACAGCAGGCGGGTTTGGATCTCCAGTTTCCAGTCGTTTTTGATGCTTATCTCTTTGATAGCTTCCTGCCGCTGTAAAATAACTTCTTTTGCCGTTGGCTTATCAAACCACTCGGCAAGTTTGGTATTACCGGTTGAAGTAGCGGTGCGGTTTACCAGCTGATACAGGGATGCGTTGCCAAAAATATCCAGGTCGGCAGTATAAAAATGTTTTTCGCTGGCAAAGCGGGCGCCATCGTTATAAATATTGGTGTGGGTTTGTATGCTGGCAACTTCGTTAAGGTTTACCTTTTGCAGATCGTCGAAATATTGTTTCAGCTTTTCGAACTGGCTTTGGCGCGATACGAGCCAGGCAAAAGCGAAAACCAATATAATAAAAGCTACCGCCACAATGCTAAAGGTATCCTGCCGTACTGCAATGCTAATGGCTACAACAATAAGCGCGAAAATGCTGAGCCTGAGCAGCGAATAGGTATTGGCCAGTTTTTTATATTTGGTGGCTTCCTGCTGCGCGGCATCGGCCCGTTGAGTATAATCGTTGATAATATCCTGTTCCATTTTTTGGTAAAAAAGTTGAGGCTAAATAAACACATATATTTCAAATAAACGTTTATTTGTTTCAGATATGAAGATCACGTTTTTAACAGTTGGCAAAACCGAGGATGCTTATTTAAAAGAAGGCATTGATAAATATATAAAGCGCCTGAAGCATTATACTAAATTAGAGCTGGTTGAAATTAATGAACTGAAAAACACCAAGGCCCTCAGTGCCGAACAGCAAAAAGCTAAAGAAGCCGAGCTGATCCTCAAAAAAATAAACCCGCTTGATCATGTGATCCTGATGGATGAGAAAGGTGCCGAATATTCATCCACCCAATTCGCAGCCTATATCAACAAAAAGGAGATCAGCTTATCGGGCAACCTTGTGTTCATTATAGGCGGCCCCTATGGATTCGATCAATCGGTATATCACCGGGCAAACGATAAGATCTCCCTGTCGAGAATGACCTTCTCGCACCAGATGGTCCGCCTGTTTTTTGTTGAACAGTTGTACCGGGCCTATACAATAATGAAGGGGGAGCCGTATCATCATGAATAGATATGCAGATGTGCAGATTTCGGATTTCAGATGTGCAGATGATTGTGACAATCCCTTAATCCCGGTTCAGATGAATTTTTGATTAAGACGAACATCTGCACACCTGAAATCTGCATATCTGCACATCAAAAATCATATCTTTGTTATTATGTCAGGTCACGATCATTCACATGCACACGGTCATCATCACCATGATCATGCCCCCCGGTTAGATCATTTGAACACCGCATTCATCATCGGTATTATATTAAACTCGGTGTTTGTGGTTGTGGAGGCTGTTGCGGGTTTTATAACGCACTCGCTGTCGTTATTAACAGATGCCGGACATAACCTGAGCGATGTTGCTTCATTGGCTTTAGCCCTGCTGGCCTTTAAATTGACTAAGGTGAGCGCTAATAACCAATATACCTACGGCTATAAACGATCAACCATTATTGTTTCTTTCTTTAATGCCCTTATCCTGTTTGTGGCGGTAGGCTTTATAGTTTATGAGGCTGTGATGCGCTTCATGAATCCCGAAACTGTATCAGGCGGAACAATGGCCTGGGTAGCTTTTATAGGTATTGGCATTAATGGCCTTACAGCATGGTTATTTGTAAAAGATAAAGATACCGACCTTAATATAAAAGGTGCGTACCTGCACATGGCCGTAGATGCCATGGTATCCTTTGGGGTGGTTGTATCGGGCGTTATTATTTATTTTACAGGCCTGTATTGGATAGATAGCGTTGTGAGTATTGTTATAGCCTTTGTGATACTTCGTGGCACCTGGGGGCTTTTAAAAGATAGTCTGCGCCTTGAGATGGATGGCGTGCCAAAAGAGATAGACCTTGAAAAAATAAAAAATGAACTAATGAAAGCCAAAGGTGTTGTTGATGTGCACCACATGCACGTTTGGGCGTTAAGTACTACAGAAAATGCCCTTACCGCTCACCTGGTCATCAAACCCGAAGCTATTGCCGATTTCGACAGCATCAAGCATGATCTTCGTCATCGGCTGGAACACCTGGATATTAATCACAGTACTTTTGAACCGGAGTTTGCCGATGAAAAATGCAAGCAGGTGGAGTGTGCATAGGAGGGCTGTAAGTGAAATTTATAGGAAAGAACAGAGAAGTGATAAACTACCTGAGTGGGAATTTAACGTTGCTCGATGCAACAATAAACAAATTTGAAATACAGGAGTTAGATCATGTTTTAGATAAGTATAAAGTTTCATTTAAGTCGCCGTACGAAAGCCGACATAACGGTTCTTTTGATCTTTAAAGATGTTGTTGAATATGGTTTTTACCATAACAATAAACACAACTTTTATAACGTGGAAGAGTTGAAGTTTTTTGAGACTGAAGGGAAGTTCTACTTTTCCGGTGATCCTTATCATACCAAAGGTATTTCAGAAAACGATAACGATTTTGTATTGAGTAAGGAACTCGAAGGATATTCGCTGTAGTAGACTTACAGGATACTGTGCGAGTTTCAAGGGCTACCCGTTTTTCAAATAATTCTTCCTAATTTAACGCTCATTATTTAACCTACCATGAGCAACTCAAACAGAAGAAAATTTATAACCACAACGGCTGCCCTTGCCGCAGGTACAGTAGCAGCATCAGCATTTCCTTTAGTACAAGCAAAAGAAGAATGGCCGGTAATACATCACGTATTTTTCTGGCTTAAAAACCCAGGCTCGGTTGAAGACCGTGATAAGCTGATAGCTGGTCTTAAAACCCTTTCGAAAATTGAAACTGTGCGCAAGCTGCGTGTAGGGGTGGTAGCCAGTACCGAAAAACGCGATGTGGTTGATAACAGCTGGGCAGTATCAGAGCTGATGTTCTTCAGTGACCTTGCCGGACAGGCCACTTATCAAATCCACCCCATCCACCTGGAGTTCATTAAAAATTGCAGCCCCCTTTGGGAAAAGGTTATTGTATATGATGCGGTGGATGCTGCTTAAGGATACTTACTTTCCCGGGGATAAGTGATGAATAACACGAGGTTAAAACTGCGGATAAATGGTTGTCGGCTGTTTGTTATTGTGTTATTCTTTTCCTTAGCGGGATGCAAACATCCCGTTAATAAAACAGCGGTTAAAGTAAGGCAACAAAAAAAAGCAGACACTGGGGCTAAGCTGCCGATAAGCAAGGCGTTCGCCGCTGTTTCGTATGCACGCCAGTTGCTGTACATCATCTCAAGAGATGGTATATTCACGTGGACTCAGCCAGATTCTGCAGCCGGTAATTCAAATACCAATAACAGCATTGCTTTTGGTACACGTGTTGGCGTCGTCAGCATCAAAAAGGGCTGGATGGAAATAACTAATGACGAATGCCATAATTGCGCATCGCAGTTTATTCTCAGCTCTTGCGCGTGTGCCGCACCAGCCACTAATTTTCTGCTAAATACTGCCGATCTGAATACCACTTATTACGACCCAACAGTTACCGATGCTGAAGGAAGTCGTGTGCCAGATACTACCAAGCTTGCAGAGTTTGTGTTGGAAAGGATTAGTAAAAGTGAATTTTTAAAACAGAAGAATACCGGGGTGACTAACTTCAGGGCAGATGCCGGCCTGTTCCCGAAAAAGAATGGTGTACTCTCTTTAAAAACGAAAATAAAAACCTTAAAACTTAAGGATGTGCAAAACGGGGAAGATGAACAGAGTTATACGTACCTGGGCCAGTATACTTCTATACATAAACTGGTAATCGCCGGTTCCTATAATGAATCGGGCGATGTGTTTTTTGTTGATCAGAACACCGGGAAAACCATTGCTAACTCCTTCACAGGCTTTCCGTATTTGTCGGCTAATCAAAAATATGTGGTAAGTGTTAGTACCGATAATGCGGATGATCGCGGCGATATCAATTTATATGTTATTAAAAATGATACGGTAATATATATGGCGGGCAATCATTTTCAATATTGGATGCCTGCTTTAGCGAGTACCGACTTTTTTTGGGGAAGCGACGGCTGCTTTTACTTTCCGTTTGTGCCATATGGCGCTTATTTAGCAACAGACAAAAGCGGAAGGGAAGGAAAGGGGCCAAATTTAAACTATAGTTACGCCCGTATCAAATTTGTACGATCGTTAAAATAAAGAGGAAAAGCAAAAAGCTCTGGTAAAGTACCGGAGCTTTTCTATTTGTAATGACAAATTATTTATGCTTTTTTAGCAGGAGTTTTTTTTGCTTTTGGTTTCGGGACTTCTGCAACCGCTTCCGGCTCTACTGCAACTGTTTCGGCGACTGGCTCTTCGGTTGGCTCAGCTTCAGGGGCAGGTGCCTGGGTTGGATCTGCCTCATTAAACAATGGCAGGTCTTTCAGGATCTGGAACCATGAAATGATCTTTTTCATATCAGAGGCATATACTTTCTCCTCATCATGATCCGGCGCTACTTCATAAAAAAAAGTCCTAAGTTTTTTACCATCGGCCTTGGCATCCGGAATATTTGAGGCAGTTTTCATTTGCTCAAAAACGTCCGTAAGTTTGATATCATCATCGACACCAAAAATGGTGATTTCGCTTAATGCAGCTAATTTGGCGGTTGAAAGGTTGGCTACCAGTTTGGTTTTTTGAGCATCAAGACTTTCCAGTACATAACCGGTTTTATTTTGCGCTAACGCTCTCCACAAGCCCGGTTTGCCCGATACAGCTACAATTCCTTGTAAATTCATTTTTTATTGGTTGATTAGGTTGATTAAGTGAATGGTTGATTGAGTTTTAAACCTAATCAACTACTCACTCAATCAACCAATAACTTAATCTTCTATTACTTCGATGCTTAAAATTTTATCGCCCTGGCGGATAGCGTCAACTACGTCAACATTCTCAATCACTTTACCAAAAACAGTGTGGTTACGGTCTAAGTGAGCGGTGTTAGCGCGGTTGTGGCAAATAAAGAATTGTGAGCTGCCTGTATTACGGCCGGCATGTGCCATTGAAAGTACGCCACGATCATGGTATTGATTGTCACCTGTTAATTCGCAATCAATTTTGTAGCCGGCGCCACCAGCGCCGGTACCGGTTGGATCGCCACCTTGTACCATGAAGTTAGGGATAACGCGGTGAAAAATAACGTTATCATAAAAGTTTGATTTTGCTAATTTTTTAAAGTTAGCTACAGTATTTGGGGCATCCTGATCGTAAAACTCTACGGTCATATCGCCTTTTTCAGTTTTAATTATTGCTTTGCTCATTTCTTTGTTTTTTTAAAAACAGTTGGCAAAGGTAATAAAAAAGCATAAAGCTAAAAGCATAAGGCTGAAAGCTTTTTAGACAATAGCCGCAAGATAAAAGCCCCACCATTCATGGTAATAACATTAGCTGTTTATTCGTTACATTTGATAAATCGACATCGAAATAAATATTATATACCGTGGTCAACAAAGCGCATAGACAATATCCTTTATCTTTAATCTTTTGTCCTTTGTCTTTTTTCCGCCTTTCGTCCTTCACCTTTCGCTTTTTGCCGTTAAAAAGCCTTTTGCCTTTCGCCTTTCTCCTTTTACCTTTTTTCGCAAAAGCTGCTTCCATTCTCATCCCTATGGATGATGAGCAAAAGGATCACCTGAAATCATATGGCATCGCTTTTTTGGCCTTGAAGAATGGCGAGGAAGTTGATTGGCTGCTTAATTACCGTGGCGGCAGTTTTATGATGAAGTACAACCAAAAAATGGAGGAGGAATGCAAGATCCGTGGGGTTAGTTACCAGGTACTGGCCGATGCTAAGGTAAACGAGATAATTACCGAGGTAAGTGATCCGTCGGTAAATATGGACCTGGTTAAGCTGGAGAAAGCTCCCAAAATGGCTGTTTATTCGCCCAAGAATAAGCTGCCCTGGGATGATGCCGTAACGCTGGTTTTAAAATATGCCGAGATTCCTTATGATGTGGTTTATGATGAAGAAGTAATAAAAGGCGACCTGCCTAAATACGACTGGCTGCACCTGCACCATGAGGATTTTACAGGTCAATACAGTAAATTTTACGGAGCCTTCAGATTTGCGCAATGGTACAATGACGATGTAAAAGGACAGGAAGCCCTTGCCCATAAGTTGGGCTTTAAAAAGGTATCGCAAATGAAACTGGCCGTAGCCAAAAACATCCGCAATTTTTGTGCGGGCGGAGGTTTTTTGTTTGCCATGTGCTCGGGCACCGATACGTTTGACATTGCGCTGGCATCGGCTAATACAGATATTTGTGAGCGCATGTTTGATGGTGATGCAGCCGACCCGGACGCGCAATCGAAACTGGATTTTAGCCAGACCTTTGCCTTTCAGAATTTTACGCTTGATATGAACCCCATGTCGCACCAGTTCAGTAATATCGATGTAACTACTACCCGGCAGGTTGATCGTCCGCACGATTTTTTTACGCTGTTTGATTTTTCGGCCAAATGGGATGTAGTGCCCAGTATGCTCACGCAGGATCATGACAAGGTGATCAAAGGTTTTATGGGCCTTACCACAGCTTATAACAAAAGTATGCTAAAACCGGGTGTTACTATCATGGGCGAAATGAAAACAGCCAACGAGGCCCGCTACATTCACGGCGAATACGGCAAAGGCCAGTGGACCTTTTACGGCGGTCACGACCCCGAAGATTTTCAGCATGCTGTAGGCGACCCGCCAACAGATTTAAAACTGCACCCCAATTCTGCCGGTTACCGGTTGATATTAAACAATGTATTGTTCCCGGCTGCCAAGAAGAAGAAACAGAAAACGTGATCGGGTACGGGTACGGGTTCAGGGGTGCGAGGATCGGGTGTTGGGAACCTCATAACAAACATTATAATTGTTTAATGGTAACCTCGTGTGCTTACGAGCATCCCAACTGACACACCATTCGCAACCCGCTCCACGAACCTCGCAACCCATACTCCGAACCTATTGATAAAATGTCCAGCTTACGCCAAATTTCAACAGGTGGTCTTGTTGCGGGTATCGGTTAACGGTATAATAACCCTTGCTTTGAAAGCCCTGGTTGGCATAATCATACATCAGGAACAGGTTGGTACGCTGCAGTGTGGCTTTAAAATACACCGATGCAACCGGGTACGAGGAAAAAGTGAT
This sequence comes from Mucilaginibacter sp. P5_A4, assembly GCF_056400605.1. NCBI lineage: Bacteria > Pseudomonadati > Bacteroidota > Sphingobacteriia > Sphingobacteriales > Sphingobacteriaceae > Mucilaginibacter > Mucilaginibacter sp. P5_A4. The sequence goes on from NZ_JBFUKX010000051.1 coordinate 36,089, forward strand.
ATCAGGTCCGTTATAAAACTGGCCAATACCCACCGCGTATGATGGCGCAACATATGGCGTATTGTAACGAACGCTTACCCCAAAATTCGACTTTAATACATTAAAAAATGTTTTACTGAAATATAGGTTGCTGTAAGTATAAACCTCGGGGGTACGCAAGGTTGATTGGTAATCTGTTTTTTGATAAACCACGTAATTATCAAAGTGCAGGCTATGATAGCTTAAGTTTTTGCCAATGCTAATTTTAAGCAGGTTAATATCATTGCTCAACTGGGCTGGGTGAGCATCATTGCCACCGGGCTGTGCTGTAAAATACAGGTAGTTGGCTATCAAAAAATACTCGGCTTTTATATCTAACTGTAACGGATTGTTCACGTAGTTAAATGATGCGCTGGTAGTTTTTTGATTGTTAAAACTGTTATGGAAAATGTAGTGGTTCGAGATCCAGTTGGTATATATCAAAGGCGGCGTGCTGTTTTGAGAGTAAGCTTCTAAAATAATCTTACCGGCTTTTGCGCCCCCGGCAAGGGTAAGTTTTGCGCCATAATAATAATCGCCAAAATCGCGTCCCTGTGCTATTTGTCTCAGGTCGCCTTCCAAACCAATCCTATCGCTAAAACGGTAGCTTAGCTTTGCTTTAAGCGTGATATCCTGAAAGGTATTGTTTTGAACCCTTTCCTGGCGGATGTATTGGTAGCCATATTGGTTAAGGGTGGTATCGCTTACATATTGCCCATAGTGATAAAGGTCATGTACCAGGCCAAGATCAAGTTTAAGTTCATTCTTTACAAATTTTACCGATTTACTCCTGAGGTAAAAACTGTACGAAAATTCATTTTGAATATGTGTAACTACAAGCGAATCTCTTGACCGGTTACTGATGAAATAATAATCAGGGAATACATTATAGGTATCCGGCTGGTTGGTTTGCAGGTAATTATAACTGCTGTTTTGTACAAATAGAGTATGGGCTATGCGTTGCGTGGGTAATATCTTGGAATTGTCTTTCCCTTTATTTAAGCTGTCTATCCGGCCTAAATAATAAAACTGTTTAATGTACAGGCTTTTATCATTCCATTTTTCGTAGCTATTGGGTAGACGTACTGCTGCCGAGTTTTTAAAAAAAAGGTTGTTACCGGTGCTTGTGTAAACCGAATCATTGAGGATGGAGCCTGTTTCCGGGGATTTTAAATTATTGTATATGATGTTGGCCAACAGGTTATACCGCTTGCCTGGAGATTGGTACCACGTAAATAGCGTGGCGTTTACATCGCTCACATTTTGCTGCAAAATACCGCTGCTGCTGTAAAAGCCCCTTGATCCGTTGAAATTGAGGTTAAAGCCTACATTCCAGTTTGGTTTGATGTTTTGGGTATGGATTATTTTAAACACCTGCTCGGCCGAGCTGCCAAAACCATTGAAAAGTGTAAGGTTGGAGTAGGCTACCCGCGCGTTATAATATTTTATATCCTGCGGCCTTAAAGCATACACATCAAGGGCGTGCAAACCAGCGTCAAAGCCAATAGTTTTACTGGGTTCAAACAGCAAATTCCTTTGCGATACCCCGGTATAACCCAGGCTGATACGCGGGTTACGCGGATCAAGCAGCGGGCTGTAATTTTCAAAATTATATATACCTGTATCTAGCGCAAAGGTTTGTGTGCTATCGCTCAGGAACCGTTCCATGGTAACCCGGATAAATTTGGAGCTAAAAACAATCGAATCTTTTTTATTATCTTCTTTTTTACGTAAACTATCCAGTAGTTCATCATCGCTAACCTTTCGTGTTGCTTTGACCGTATCCCGCGTTGACAGTGGTTTTGCACGGTTTATCTGGCCATATTGTGCAAAAACCGTGTGCGCGCAAAAGCACAACAGTAATAATAAAATATATTTTAGCTTTTTACGCATCAATTAGCTGCTATCAGATTTTTTAAGATCAGGGTCAGTTTGGGCTCGGCCTCTTCGGCTATTCTTATAATGTCTTCAACCGATACGGATTCCAGCACTTCTGTAAAACCCTCATCTGTTAATACAGATATGGCAAATACAGGTATCCCCATATGGTTTGCAACAATAACTTCAGGCACCGTACTCATCCCAACCGCATCGCCGCCTATGATTTTTAAATAGGTGTACTCGGCTTTGGTTTCTAAATTAGGGCCGGTTACAGCAACATAAACTCCCTTATGGCAGGTAATATTGTTTGCCGCTGCAATGTTTAAAGCTTTATCAATAAGCGTGCGCTGGTAGGGCTGACTCATATCCGGAAAACGCGGACCAAGCTCTTCATAATTGCGGCCTACAAGCGGGTTTTGCGGCTGCAGGTTGATATGATCGGCAATAACCATGAGGTCGCCTTTTTTAAAATCAGGGTTTAATGATCCGCTGGCGTTTGATACATACAGGGTTTTAATACCCAGGTATTTCATCACTCTAACCGGGAAGGTTATCTGCTGCATGTTATAACCCTCGTAATAATGTAAACGGCCCTGCATAGCCACAACCTTTACGCCGCCCAGCGTACCAAATATTAATTTACCCGAATGGAACTCCAGTGTCGAGATAGGGAAATCGGGTATGTTGGAGTACATCAATTGTTTTTCAACAACTATTTCTTTAACCAGGCCACCCAGGCCTGTACCTAAAATAATACCCACCTCGGGTTCAAAATCGCCAATACGGTTTTTTATATACCGGGCGGTGCTTTCAATATTGTCTAACATATGTTGTTACTAAATTATCAAACTGCTGTTGGCTCTTATTTAAAAAACTAATTCCTATAGGCAGCACCAAAATAGGGAGCTTTTTTATAGCCGAAAGCAATTCCTGTTCCCCTAAACGCTGCGCATCCTTTTCTGTTGTAATAACTATCTTTTTTTGTGATGAGCAGGCAAAAAAATCATCGGCAAGTTTACTGATATTTTTTAAGCTAAACTGGTGATGATCGGGATATTTATGGTGATTGATGTGCGGGGTTAGTTTTTTTAAATGTGATAACAATGGCTCCGGATTGGCAATACCGGTAAGCAGGAACACAGTTGTATGCTCATCAATAGTATGGTAAACAGTTGAACCCTCCATGTTACGCAAGGGCAGGTAACTTATTGATGTAAAAAATAAAGATTGGTATGGATAGGGTTTTATGCGTTTGCTGATCCGGGTTTGTTCTTCATCGGTTAGCGTAGCCGGGCATTTACTGATGATGATGATATTCGCCCTTTCCCGGCCGCTAAAGGGTTCACGCATATTGCCTGCTGGTAATAACAAATGTGGTTCATATACCCGGCTGTAATCAAACAATAAAATACTAAAACCCGGTTTAAGTGCCCGGTGCTGATAGGCATCATCTAAAATAATGATGTTATGTTTATACTTAAGCTGTTCAATTCCTTCAACACGCTTTTCGCAAACAGCAACAGTGATATCGGGAAATTTACTTTTGAATTGAGCAGGTTCATCTCCAATTGCCGATGCGTTAGGAATAGCATCTGCAATCAAAAAACCCTGGGTTTTACGGCCATATCCCCTGCTAAGCGTCGCCAGTTTATACTTATCCTTAAACAGGCGTATCAGGTATTCTGTCATCGGGCTTTTACCTGCGCCACCCACATCAAGATTGCCTACAACAATAACCGGCAAATTAAACGCCCGGCTTTTGAAAATGCCTGCATCATAACACCAGTTACGAATGATAACCACAAGGCCATAAATGAGCGAGAAGGGGAATAGAAGCCAGCGCAGGTATTTCATATATTACTACAAACCTTTCTCCAGCCTGTCATTGCGAGGTATGAAGCAATCCCCGATATGCAGATAGGACATACAATCCGGCTCTGTAAGTAAGGGATTGCTTCGTACCTCGCAATGACGTCTTTATTCATTTGTATTTATAAAAAAACAAATCTAAATATTTAAAGACCATTTTAATAACTTAGTAATTCAACATACCATTCCACATGAAATTCAAACTTCTCATTTTTTTCATATTCATTACCACCGCCACCTTTGCCCAAACAGATAAAAAACTTACCGCCCAATTGCAGGATGCAATAAAAGGCTTTCACGGGCAGGTTGGCGTCTATGTTCAAAACCTTAACACCGGTAAAACGGTTGCCATAAATGCCGATACACTTTTCCCTACAGCCAGTATGATTAAGGTGAGCATTCAGTGTGGTTTGATGGATAAAATAGAAAAGGGGGAATTAAAATATAACCAGAAACTAACTTACCGCGATTCACTTTTATATGCCGGGGAAGACATTTTGGGATCTTTTAAGGATAAGGATACCATACAGCTAAGTAAGGTAGCCATGTTAATGATAACCATGAGCGATAATACTGCCAGCCTGTGGTTGCAAAAGCTGGTTGGCGGCGAATATATCAATAACTGGCTGCAGCAAAATGGTTTTAAAGCGATGCGTGTAAATTCAAGGGTAGCCGGTCGCGAGGCCATTCGCAAAGTTTATGGCTGGGGGGTAAGTACACCTTATGAAATGTGCCGCCTGTTTACCATGATAAGGCAGGGCAGGGCAATTAGTGAGGCAGCAAGTGAACGCATGTACCGCAACATGGGCCGGATTTATTGGGATGAGCACGCGTTGTCGCAGATTCCGCCATATGTACATACCATATCCAAACAAGGCGCAGTTGACGAATCAAGATCGGAAACAGTATTGGTGAACGCGCCGCATGGCGACTATGTATTTTCTATTATAACCAATCATAATACCGACCAAAGCTGGGGCTCTGGTAATGAAGCTGGTTTACTTATAAAAAAGGTGTCGGCACTACTGTGGTATTACTATGAACCTGGCAGCGACTGGAAACTTGCCGATGGTGTTGATAAGTATATGTTAAACGAGTAAACTGCATTTTGATAGGGTAAATTTTAAGGCGTGGGTTAGCATCTATACCAAAACATCGGCTTGTTTTATGGGAAAGTAATGTCGGCAAAAAGCGATTGATTACGCCTATGATTTTGGAGCAATTTACTTTGGTAACCCGCGTACTTATGAGGTATCTGTGAATACTAATTTTTAAGGGAAGAAGGAGCAAGGATTTTAAAATAGGATAAGTTTTAATAAATTAGAGTGATTTATTAAAACCTATCATCATGATTCACAAAGTATTAACACAATCTAAAGCATCGTCGGTCCAAAAGGTGTATTTGATAATAAGCCTTGCTGTTTTAACCCTGGTTAGTCAATCAGCCCAGGCGCAGGTACCCACCAAATATGGCGATAACGTAAGTACCCTTGATGGCATCATGAAGGCATATTACGATGTGGTGACGGTGGAAAAAGGGGGAAAAATTAGCTATGAGCGCGATAGCCTGCTGCATATAGCCGATGTCCGCGTAGGTTCGGGATATATTGATAAGCAGGGGAAACAAAGGTTTGCTTACATGACCCTGAAGGAGTATCACCGCCGGTCGGACGCTTCGTTATCACGCGATGGTTTTGATGAAAGAGAAATATCCCGCAAAGTTGAAAAATTTGGCAGCATCTACCACGTTTTCAGCACCTACGAATCGCGCAACACTAAAAACGGACCAGTGATTGAGCGCGGAATCAACAGTATCGAACTATTTAACGATGGCACCCGTTTCTGGATCCTTGCCTGGTTTTTTGATGGGGAACGGAAGGATAATCCCATACCGAAGGAGTATTTGAATTAGTATCAAGTAGTTAGTATCAAGTATCAAGACTTGATTCGGGGAAGACTTCTGAACAAAGATCAATTTAATTACGCCGATAGCCTGGACTTAGCCTTTTACGGTTGCGGTTTTGTTGCGGTTTGTAAAATATGACAATTCGCAATTTATTGATTGTCAGATAGATGTAATTTTTCACTGTTTCACCTGTTGCGAAAGCAACAGCAAAAACCCCCTGTCAATCCTGAAAATCGTGTTAGCTCTTCATCTTCTTCAATAATGCCTCAACCACCTTGGGGAAATGTAAGTGTTCCAGTTGCTGGCCTTTGAATTTTATCATCTCCAGGTTATCGCCCGCCTCTATTTTAAATTTCGATTGATGAATAATTTCGCCTTCATCAAACTGCTCGTTCACAAAATGGATGGTGATACCGCTTTCTTCTTCTTTTGCCTCCATAATGGCTTTATGCACGTGATCGCCATACATGCCTTTCCCCCCGTATTTGGGCAGCAGGGCGGGGTGCAGGTTGATGATTTTATTGGGGAATGCCTTAAGTAAAGATCCGGGTATCAGCCATAAAAAGCCAGCCAGTACAATGAGGTCGACCTGCAGGTTTTTTAGCAGGCGGATTACGTCATCGGTTTCAAAAAATTCATGGCGGGTAAATATGTGCGATGGCACTTCAAAATTGTCGGCACGCTGTAATACGTAGGCCTGCGGGTTGTTGGTGAGTATCAGAACAACTTCGGCTTCGGGATTGCGTTTAAAATGCTCCATTAACTTTTGAGCGTTTGATCCTGAACCTGAAGCAAAAATAGCAATTCGTTTCTTCATTAAAGTTTATGCTTTTTCAAAAGGTTATGAAGGTACCGGTAGTATTTTTATGTTCCCGGTAATTAAGTAATGAACTGGTCAATCTATAGTCCAAATATAAATTTTTACGCATTTTAATTAGTATTTGTTGTTGCATTTTGCCTTACAAATCCATATCGTACTATCTGCCGCCTTTTGGTCGACGAATAATTAGGCTCTACATCACCGGTTTGCAACACCATCGAGTAAGTGCCCAGGTTAGATATTTGTGTGTTTTTAAACGGCGTAACTGTACTGGTACCGCCACCTGCAATTGTATCGGTGCAAACCATATCCGAATTAAAATATAACTTGTTTTCGGTAAGCGTCCATGTACCGGTTGAGGTTTGATCAAGACAATCAAAATTGGTGTATGAGCAGGTGTTGTCTGATTTAAAGGTAAAAAACTGTGTTTTGTCACAGTCGGTATTTAAAGTATCCGGATCGCCTGTTTGCGCATTGCCAACATAATTGTAAACCTGTATAGAGGCCAGTTGCCAAACACCGGTAGTGAGCAGGTGGGGGATATTGCTGCTATTTTCCTTTTTACATGAATTGCTGAGCAGGTTAATCGTAACTAAACCAAGTATAAAAAGTAATGGAAGCTTGTTTTTCATTGAACGTCGTCGCAAAAATAAAAATTCCTGCTTATTAGTTGGCTATCAGGATTCATTTATAACTGTTTTAATAAAAAAATATTACATACCCCCACATGCTGCCAGGGCAAGGTACAAATTTGAATTTGTAAATGAAKATTATGGATGTATGATTAGGGCGAATTGCAATGGCATTAATGCGAAAGGATTTTTACTTTTGATTTTTTAATTTAAAAATATGCGTATCCCTTTCCACCAACTCAAAGCCGAATTTAACCGTGTTTTGCTAAGCCTGAATTTTACGAATGACAAGGCTGAACAATGTGCTGCCATTTTTGCGGGTAATAGCCGGGATGGCGTATATACGCATGGACTTAACCGGTTCCCGGTTTTTGTAGGGCATGTAAAAGATGGTTTGGTAAAGCCGGATCTGGAACCAACAACAGAGGGTGGTTTAGGTGCGATAGAACAATGGAACGGTAATTACGGACCAGGAATATTAAACGCTGTTTTTTGTATGAACAGGGCAATTACCCTGGCAAATGAGAATGGAATAAGCTGCGTAGCCATAAAAAACACTAACCACTGGATGCGCGGAGGTACCTACGGCTGGCAGGCTGCCGAAGCGGGGTGTATCGGGATCTGCTTCACCAATACCATTGCCAACCTGCCGCCCTGGGGTGGCCTTGACCCACGTTTAGGGAATAATCCAATCGTTATAGCTGTGCCGCGTAAAGGGGGGCATGTGGTGCTGGATATGGCCATATCCCAATATGCTGTAGGCAAATTACAGCAGTACAAATCAAATAATGAAACCCTGCCTCTGCCTGGTGGTTATGATAACAAAGGTAACTTAAGTACAGATGCCGCGGCCATACTTAAATCAGAAAGGTTGTTGCCGGTTGGTTTCTGGAAAGGATCTGGCCTGTCTTTAGTTCTCGATCTTTTGGCTACAATTTTAAGTGGGGGTAATTCTACGGTTAAAATCACCAAAAGCGGCGCAGAATCGGGCGTATCGCAGGTTTTTATCTGCATAAAACCTAACGGGGATGAACAAACCGCGGCACTCATTGAAGAGATTATTGCTTATACTAAAACAAGCACCCCCGTGCACGAAGACGGATTAATATCCTATCCGGGAGAAAATACTATTAAAACCCGCGCAAAGAGTTTAAGTGAAGGTGTTTTGGTGGATGAACGGATTTGGGAAGTAGTGAAGGGGTTGTGAGAATATTTCAATGCCGCAATAAAAATAATAAATTCCCAATTCGGGAACTTTTTATTTATATTTGTTTAAAGAAAATGCTTTGAGAGTTATAGCAAAGAAAATACTTAGAAGCTGTTTAAATTTGATTTATTAAGTGTTCCATTTGAGTGCAGTGGAACACCCCGAACGCTTTGGAACGCATTGTGGCTGATTATCAACAACTTAAGCTTTTTAAAAATCAACAAGGAGTGGAACGCTTATGTGGCTGATAATCAACACTATAAGCCACAGTATTAACTTGTGATTAAAATCAAGCTGACGGATTGTAGGCCGAGATCTGAATTTATCTCGCGCAAAGACGCTAAGACGCAAAGTGATTTACTTCTTTTTTCTTTGTTAATTAATTTCTATATAGTATTCC
>NZ_JBFUKX010000052.1:0-44209 GCF_056400605.1 Mucilaginibacter sp. P5_A4
TCATTTTACTGCTAACCATTGCTATCGCTTCCATACTTGCTTTACCCTGGTTAAAGCTTTACCAAATGGGAAATAAAGACCGGCTAACAGCAACTGATGGCATATTTTCCTTTGCAGTATCCATGCTGTTGATGTCGATACTGTTCTTCGCTTTTTTTAAATACAATTTACCCTTCCGGCCGGGCATATCTGCATCAAAATTAACCAGCAGGAATATTGCCAATAACCTGAAACAGCGATTCGATATGGAGATTGCTAAGGCTTACCGTGTTTTAACCCAGGCAGATTTATTAGTAAATTCTCAAAACAACACACCCAACACAAATAATCCCGGAATTGGTGCGCAAAAGGCTATTGAGGACCAAAATGAAAAAGCGATATCTCCCAATATTCAAACGCAATTAAAACTCCTTACCCGGGATGTGGATGTTAACCAGATTTTCTGGCTAAATAATAAAGGGACAGAAGTAAAGGGCTGGTACGCAAAATCAGACCCTTCGCCGCCGGGTAATTACGCCAACCGGGATTATTTTACCAAACTACGTGATAACAGGTCGCTTTATGTAAATAACAACCCCAAGCAGCCTTATTATTTTGACCAGGTAATATCATGGACATCAGGGGTATTCACTTCGGTTATATCCAAACCATCAATAAACAAAAATGCCCCGTACGTAGCTTTATCTGTTAATTTTAAAAGCCTCGATCATGCCATTTTATCAGCAGGCTATCTTTATTGCATCATCAATAACCAGGGCAAGGTATTATATCATGCCAATGCTTCCAAAAACCTTAACCAAAACCTGTTTGATGAGTTCTCAGATTATCAAAGTTTGAAAGCCAGCATAGAAGCACACACCGAAAAGGATTTTGCAACAAGGTACGCTGGAAAAAAATACATAGCTTATGCAAGCCCAATACACGACCTTCCTTATTACCTTGTAATACTTGAAGATACATCGTATAAAAGCATTCGCGATATCAATAATTTTCTCTTCAGTTTTTCAATGTTATTTGCTTTTTTCTTTATCATAGCCGTAATACTGTTGGCAGTCTTTTTGGTTTCCATCAAAAAAACTTACTATAAAAAACAATTCTTTGATATCTCGTGGATCGGTCCCAACAGTTTTCTTCATCATCAGTATAATTTAGCGGTATTCGGTAACCTTATTACTATCGTCCTGCTCATTATATGGTGTAATTACACCACGTTTTTACAGTCCTTTTTTATCCTTTTAGTATCGGGCACGGCAGCAATACTTTTCATAAACAATCTGTATGCTGTATTTTATAGAAAAACTAAGCCCGAGCTATACAAACAAAAAAGGAATGCATCAATTGCGCTAAGCATCATTATTGGCCTTATAAATGTCGCAACATGTATTTCAACAGATGTTTTTCCCCTGTTAACTTATGAAATCACCTTATTCCTTCTTTTAATATTAACCAGGAGAATTCATGCCTTACTTTGCGATAAAGATTTGCTTAAAAAATATAAGGGATGGGATTTTAGTACCAGCTATTCGGTAATGACGTTTACCCGCATTATAATAACGAGCGGCCTGCCCGTAGCCCTGTTTTATACTACTGCTTTTAATTACGAAACAAAGCTGGTTACACGTTACAGGCACACACAATTTATCAAAAACATAATAACGCAAAACCCCTTATTATCAAAAAAGTCCACATTTGAAAATATTTACCCCGATGGTATCTGGATTAACAGGTACAATGTTTTATCCGGAAAACCAGGCATAACGCCGCCCTTAGAAAACTATTTTTCAACAACCTTATTTGATCAGTTAACTATTGATCAAGATAACCTTATACCCGGCATGAATGAGTTATATCACTCCGCTGCAGATAGCTTATGGATTTACAATGGATTATTTACTTCGGGCCAGAATTATACTTATTATAAACAATCGGCCAATTCCTATATCCAGGCCAGTTCCTTCCCTATTCAATATAATTTGCCGGGAATTACAATGGATAAAAAATGGTACCTGGGTGTAACTTACTGGAGTGGCTTTTTGGGTTCCCTCCTCCTTTTTTGCTATGTGTTTCATCATATTTTAAGAAAGCTATTTGCATTAAACCTACCTTCTGAAACATATTGGGAAAACATTGATAACCTTCTGTTAACCGATAATAAGCTTAACTCATTACTTTTTATAATCGGTTCTCCCGGTTCTGGTAAGCTGGATAGTGTTATGAGCTTAATACACGAACATAAAATTAAAGGAAAAAATGCCTCTGCTATAACCTACTCTTACACCGACGAAACCTTAAATAATTGTTTGATTGCTGATATGATTCATATTCCTAATGACGACAACAATCTGACCCAAATGGACTGGAACAATTTAAAAACAGCGGTAAGGGATACCAGGTACTCGCTGATTATTGTAAACCATTTTGAATATGATATAAAAAACCCGGCCACCAACCGTTTAAAACTAAACTTCCTGGAAGACCTTATGCAAAGAAACAGTGCCAAGGTTTTTATAATTTCTACAGTGCACCCTGTTGATTTCCTGGATTCATTAAATGACCTGGAAAAATATAAGAATGAAGAAAAAAGACTACCCGAACATGACCTGGAAAGATGGCATGTATTATTAGGACATTTTAAGATCGTGATAAAAAAATTAGACCCGGGTAAACTTCAAATAGAAAAACATATGGCCTTATGGGAAAAAACACTCCTGTATGAAACAAACAATGGTCACTTTTTTAAAAAGCTGCAAAAACCAATAATAAACCTGCTTAAAACCGAGAGTAAAGGAAACGTTCCGCCAGATTGTGATGCACTCTCATTTAAAATAGGGATTACAGCACACTATTTTTATATGTATATGTGGCAGTCATTAACTAAAGAGGAAAAGTTTCTGCTTTATGATCTTGCGCAGGACGGCCTGGTAAATCCTTTTGATGAGTATAACCTTACTTTACTGCTTAGCAAGGGGCTAATTGTACAAGAAGGAAGTTCTCTTAAACTTTTCAACCGGGGTTTCCGGTATTTTATACTTACTGCAATAGGACGATCAGAAGCAATGAAAATAAAAGAACAGATTAAAGACAATGGTAACTGGAACAAACTAAAAACTCCCCTCCTTATATTGATCATTGCTGTTTTGGCCTTTCTTTTCACCTCGCAACAAGAGGCCTATTCCACACTTATTAAGTACCTTACAATTATAACCGTGGGCATACCTACCGTACTTAAATTATTTTCGTTTTTTGATACTACGGCGCCAAAAAGTTCTTAGAGGCTGTTTGAAAATAGATAAACAGACCGTTGTTGCATAGTACAAAATCACGCGGATTCTGAAGGAGAGAAGGAGTGGTAAAATTCCGCGAAACTCTGAAGGGGAAATGACGTTTTAAAAGGTTTGTCATCCTGAACGGAGTGAAGGATCTATTCGCAGACTGTACAGGGCGAAGAGGCATGGCGGAGAGTAGATCCTTCACTCCGTTCAGGATGACAAAAAGTTTTTTTTTAAAACTGTCATTGGCAGAAACGGAGGATCTCCTTTCGCAGACTGTACAGGGCGAAGAAGCATGGCGAATAATAGATGCTTCAAACGTTCAGCATGACAAAAGGCTTTTTTTGGAAATTAGAAGTAGTTTCTGCTGCTTTAATATTGCTTTACAGCTCCTAATTTACCCGGAAATGCAGATGCACCATCCATATTACTCGTTTTCAGATCGGTAACCTCATGAGTTTCCAGCATATGGGCAAAGTAAGCAGGACGGCCATTACCCCAGTTTACCGAGCTATTGCGAATAGTGATGTGACTGGCCTTATCCAGGTAAAACGCCGAGGTGCGGCCTTTTAACAAACCTTCTACCTGGGCAGGCCGGCGATCATATACTCCTCCCGGCACTTCTGTTGTTTTATTGATAACCACATCAACCTGGTCAAACACAATACCGGAGACTTTATCAGCTGTTTCGGCGCCCACATAAATACCGTTCTCGCTAACACATTTGATGTTGCTGAAATAAATATTCTTCACTTCGCCTACCCGGCCTTCAGTTGCGCCTTTGGGCAAGCGCCAGCCCGCATCTTTATTATTTGTGTTTGCACGACGATAAGCGGTAACGTAAATAGGTTCGGCCTTGCCCCACCATACATCCGAAAACAGGTGCGAATTAACCAGTATATTGGAAAAGATCACATCCGAAACCGTGCCTTCATCCCGGTTTTGGATCCCGATACCCCGGTTACTGTTTTTGATGATGCAGTTGTTTATCAGCACGTGGCTTATCCTGTCCATATTCTCAGAACCGATCTTGATGGCGCAGGAGCGCGAGGTCATGGTACAATTACTAACTGTAATATTTTCGCAGGCGCCAAATTCCTGGTATTCGCGGCGGTTCTTCAGGCAAATACAATCATCGCCAGATTCAATATAACAATTACTGATGCGCACATTTTTGCTGTGGTCCAGGTCGATGCCATCGCTGTTTCGTACTTTCAGGCTATTTAATAGTGTCAGGTTATCAATAGCCACATCATCACAGCCAATTAAATGCACCGTCCAATAAGCCGAATTACGGATAGTAAGGTTGAGGATCCGAATGTTTTTACCACCGATTACCGTTAACAGGTGCGGCCGCGGATCAATAACATTAAAAGGTTTAAGCTCATAGGAATCTGCTAACTCCTTACCCATAAATGATGTGCCGTTGCCATCAATAGTGCCGCCTCCGCAAATTGTTACGTTATTAAGGTTTTCCCCACCTATCCAGATAGTGCCCTCCCCTTTATTTTCGCGAAAAGCGCTTTTAGTATATACGCTTTCGCTGGGGTTGGCTAACAGCGTGGCGTTCACTTCCACCTCAAATTCGATATTTGATTTCAGGTTGATCGGTCCGCTCATAAAAGTACAGCCGGATGGAATTACTACCCTGCCGCCGCCGTTACCCGAAGCCGCATCAATAGTTTTTTGTATCGCTATGGCATTATCTGTTTTACCATCGCCAACCGCGCCATAATCCAAAATGTTATATTCCTTTTGACGGGCAGATGCCGACAAGCAAATGCTGCAAAGAAATATGATCAATAATCTTTTTATCATGCTATTTAACGTTTTCCATGAGGCCTTTCGGTTGCATGGCAGGTTTTGCTCCCCATTGTTTATCTGGTTTGTCCTGTAAATAAATATCCAGTTTACCACCTTCAACAATAGCAGCATAAGTAATATAATTAGTATGCAATACCTTGCCGTTCCATTTAACAGCATATATGTATTGCGCAACTTTGCTTGTTTTATGAGTTGTTACTGCAAAGGTTTTACCATTTGCCAGCCGAATTGAAACTTTATCAAAAATGGGCGAACATAACAGGTACTGGCCCGAAACAGGGTTTAGGGGATAAAAACCAATCGACGCGAAGATATACCAGGCCGACATTTGCCCCGCATCGTCATTGCCGCTCAAGCCACCTGGCCCATCGCCATATTCGTTTGCCAGAATGTTACGCACCTGTTGCTGGGTTTTCCAGGGCGATGCTGTAAAGTTGTACATAAAGGGAACCTGGTGCCCCGGTTCGTTGCCATGCCAGTATTCGTTTTTGTTAAACAGGCTATCCAGCGCGCTTTCCAGTTTGGGGCTTCCCCCCATCAGCTTAGCCAGTCCGGGAACATCCTGCGGCACATAAAAAGTATACTGACGCGGAGTGCCTTCGGTAATATAATATGATTTATTATCCGGTAAGTAAGGGTTAACCCAGCTACCATCGGCATGACGCCCGCGTACCATACCCGTGCTTTTATCAAACACATTGCTGTAATAGGCCGCTCTTTTTATCAATTGTTTATAATCGGCTGTTTTACCCAGTTTTTTTGCCATCATGGCTGTAGCATAATCATCATAGGCATATTCCAGCGTACGGCTCACCTGTTCTTTTTTATGAAATGCATCGGGTACGCTATCTTCAACCGGTATGTAGTGGTATTGTAAATAGCTGTTTAGCGCGCGCCGGCCTTTTCCTTCTACATAATCGGCCTTATTAGCCGGGGTGTCAAAAGCATTTTGACGAACGAGACGGTAAGCCTCTTTTACATCAAAATTGGTAATGCCTTTTAAATAGGCCGATGCGATAACCGAGCTGCAATGATCGCCTACCATTTCGGAGGTATAACTATTCCAGCAGGGGAATATAGGCAGCCATCCGCCCTGCTGCCCTTTCAAAACCAGCGAGTGGGCAATGTCGTTTATTAATGATGGCTTTAGTATTTCAAATAAAGGTAAATGAGCCCGGTAAATGTCCCACAAAGAAAAATCATCATAATAATTGCCGCTTTGCAGTTTGCCTATCTTGTTTACCGAGGCAAATTCCGGGTATAAGCCGTCAACATCGTTATATAAACGCGGCTGTTGCATAGCATGGTAAAACGAGGTGTAAAATATTCGTTTATCTTTTTCGACAGTGGTTTGCAGGGAGATTTGCGACAGCGCCTTTTCCCATGCGGCTTTATTTTTAGTTGCAATGGCTGCAAAGTCACTCCCCGGAATTTCGGCTTCCAGGTTTTTGCGGGCTCCTTCCATACTGCTAAATGATGTGCCGATACGTATTACAATACTTTCACCTGCTTTTAGCTTAAAACCTAAATAAGCACCTATGTTTTTTTGATTACCGATAGTTTTAACACTAAATATTTTACTATCGGCAAATGTGCCGCCGGTAGCTATTGTTTTTTCAACCCGGATAACAAAATAACCTTTAAAGCCGGCCTCTTTTCCCCATCCCTGGTAAATGCGATGAACCGTATTATAGCCTTGTACTTCGCCATTGGTGGAATCTATTTTAACAAAACCCTGGTTATAGTCGCTGTTGGGCGTAATAAGCAAATAAACACTGTCTGTTTTGCCCGCTGTAAATTTCATAATACTGCAACGGGGTGTTGATGTTACTGACGCATTTAAACTGTAAGGTTTTAAATTTATATCGTATTGGTAAGGTGATGATTGTTCATCATTATGGCTAAATTTAACTGCATAATCTGCCGCTGCGGTTTTTAAATGCCCGCTGATGGGCATCACAGTTAAGCTGCCGTAATCCTGTGTACAGGAGCCGCTTAACCAATGTGAGCCACGGATACCGCTAAAATTATCGTCGCTGTACCTATACGGGGGTACGCATTTATTTTCGGATGTTTGGGTTTGCGGAGTCCACTGCGTCATGGCGAAGGGCGTTGTCACTGCAGGTATGGTATTGGCAAATAATTCGCTTCCGGCACCATGTTTAAGCGCCGCCGGCGTAGTTGCTACACCGCTGCCTGCCATTGGTTGTACATATTTAACCACATCCTGCGCTTGTACCCCGCCGCCAATCATAAATAGTGCAATGCACCACATCTTACCTTTAAATCCTAAAATCATCTTCCCGATAACTCTTTTACTGTAATTAATTTGTGTTTATATGGCTTTTGCTCCGTGTAAAAATAGATGAATAGAGCGTTATTGCAAGGTTCCCACCAGAAAAATCCTGAAAAAACAGTAATGACATGTATGGATACCACAACCGCCTCGTGATCGTCATTGCGAGGAGGTACGACGAAGCAATCCCCAAAATACAGATCGGATTTGCAGAGCTACTCTGTAATTCGGGGATTGCTTCGTACCTCGCAATGACGGGTAAGAGGTTTATGTGTAAAAAATACATGCTGATAATCAATAACTTTCAATCATGTCATTATAAGAAACAAAGCAATGACGGCCTGTTTATTTATTTAAAAACAGCGTCTTAGCACTATACCTGTCCTTTTTCTCAAGGTTTATTTCTTTTGATACACCCTTACATAATCAACTTCAAAACGCTTAGGAAACATTGTTGCGGCGGGACTGCCGCCGTTATCGCCGCCTATCGCAAGGTTAAGCAGTATATAATGCGGTTGTTTAAAGGGATTAAAGCCGCTGCCATCCTGGTTAACCAGGTCTTTTAGCTCCACCTGGTTAAGCAGTTGATCGTCGGCATATAAACTGATCGATGTTTCGTCCCAGTCCATTCGCCAGGTATGGAATTTTTTACTCCAGCCGGCATCAAAGGTATTTAGGGCTTTTGTATTACTATACCATTTTGCTTTATATGCAACCGAGGTACCGCAGGCAATATTGGCCAATAGCTTATCCTGGTAATATTCCATGATATCAATTTCGCCGTTTGATGGCCATGGCTTTTTTACCCCAAGCGTCCAAAAGGCGGGCCATAAGCCCGCATCTGTATCTATCCTGCCCCGCATCACCATACGGCCATATTGCCAGCTTTGCAGCCCGCCGGTGTTTATGCTGGCCGATGTGTATTCAATATACTGCCGGTTGGTTTTCCAATTGGTGCTATCGGGCTTATAGGCAGGATTAGGCTGGTGTACCTTTTGCCCTTCTATCACCAGTAAACCGTTATGGCACGCTGCATTTTCAGCCTGGTACCATTGATCTTCATGGTTACGGACAAAGCCCTGTTCAAATTTCCAGTTTTTTGGATCGGGCGCCCCATCTATATTAAACTCATCGGCCCAAACCAATTTATAACCACCCGATGTATCCTGCCGGCTTTGCTGGCATTTGGCTGCATATGGTGTTAAGGCTAATAAGCCAACAAAAATTATCCTGTTTATCATAACAAAGTCAAGGTAGGTATAATGTGCTTTTATTGTTGATGTTTATTGACTAACGCCTCTGCGCTTTTTTGATTATAATAGTTTTGCAGTATGTAAAAGGCCTTCTTTTTGTTGCCCTTATCGTCATAAAATCCTTTACGGTTCCAGCCCTCCTGGTACAGCGGGTTGTTACGTTTAGGTGAGCGAAAATCGGCCATTACCCATGGCGACAGACCTACAAAATTGGCTGGCATACGTTTAAACATAGCTACCTGCTCTTTAAAATACCATTCCTGGTATTCTTCATCAAAACGGGTTAATGAATCGGCGTGAAAGCCATATTTTGCCTCGGCACCTGTTTCACTTATAAATAATGGTTTAATATAGGGCGTGCTCCAGTTGGTGGTACGGCATTTATCGGGCGAGCCGCCATACCATCCCAGGTATTCGTTAAATGCCACAAGATCAACAAACTCGCCAAGCGGGTCGTCAATTATGTTCACATCCTTGCCCGAAGCGTAGTTTACCTCGAGGGCTGCCGAAACCAGGCGGGTATCGTCCAGTTGTTTTGCACGGATGATTAAATTATGCATAAAATTGGTACGTACCGCGCTTATGGGCGTTTCGTTCCCTACCGACCAGATGATGATACTGGCCCGGTTATGATCGCGGGTTATCATTTCATTTAACTGGGCTTTAGCTTTTTCAAGAACCTGCTGATTACCAAAGTCAATAGTCCAGTAAACCGGGATCTCCGACCATACCAGTACGCCCAAAGAATCTGCCAGGCGGGTTATTTTTTCATCATGCGGATAATGGGCCAGCCTTACCATGTTACAGCCAAGCTCGCGGGCCTGCTCTAACAATTGTACGGCATCTTTTTCACTATAGGCACGCCTCACATCCTGGGGTATTTCGCCGTGGATGCAGATGCCCCTCATAAAAACAGGCTTACCATTTAACAATAACTGTGCGCCATGCGCCTCAATGGTACGGAAACCAATCTTATCCTCTGTTCTATCAGTCCCGCTGCTGATGATAACCTTATATAATTTGGGGTTTTGCGGCGACCATAACTGCACCTTCGGCAGTTTAAAACTGATCGGCGTAATTGCTCCCGTAGCAGCAAACTGTTTACTGTAATTAAGTTCGGGTATTTGCACCGTTATACGCTGCGCCGATACCGTATTGCCACTTAATTTCACCCAGCCGCTTACTTCCGGCTGCCTGCCGGGTGCCTCGCCGTTAACCGTTTTTTTAAGCTGGATCACAAAATCCCGGATAAAGCTCTCAGGCATTTCTACCAGCTTTACATCGCGGGTTATACCACCGTAATTCCACCAATCGGTGTTGAGGGTGGGCACTTCATCTGCGTAGCGTTTATTATCAACCTTAACTACTAAATAATTATCTTTTTCTTTGAGCAAACCGGCAGGTACTTCAAAATTAAAGGGGGTAAAGCCGCCTTTGTGCATGCCCAGTTTTTTCCCGTTCAGGTAAACATCGGCCCGGTAGTTTACAGCGCCAAAGTACACAAAGCACTTATTGCCTGTTGCCGGCTTAGCGTAGTCAAATGATTTTTTGTACCATATGGTACCATCGTAGTATAAAAACTCCGGCTTTTGATGGTTCCAGTCGCCGGGGACTTCAATGGAGTATTTGTCGTTATAGCCGTGTTCCTTTTTTTCAGTTTTATTGGCGGGGATCCCATTATTCCAGTAGGCATCGCCGTTGTTTTCGTTCAATTCTTTGTACCGGTAATCATAAAAGCCGGTTTCATAAGGGTCAACTATATACTGCCATGTACCATTAAGACTTAAGGCCTTACGGTTTTGTATATTGGTAATTAAACTATCCTGGGCCTGTGCCGCACAAACGGTAAGCAGCAGGCTGCATAAGGTGATGAGTTTTTTCATATTAGTTTTACATATTTATTATTTGATATCCAGCGCATGATCGGCACTTACATCCTCGCCGCTCCAGATCCTGGCTTCGGTCCATTTTAGGGGGGGGGCAGTCCAGAACTCGTCCGTTTCAGGCAATCCAAGCGGAACAAAAACATTACTGCAGATATACAAGCTGCCTATGGTAATATAAAAATCGGCCAGCCCGGGTTGCTTACCATATAAACCTATGCTAAGCCAGCCATCAGCGGTAAATGTAGATGGCGACTCCAAAGTTTTTTTAATAACAGCAGTTAAGGCACAACGTACCTGCGCGGGTGGTAATGATGCTGGGAGTTGTTTGGCATAGGCCATATTGGCCAAATGGTGGAACACCCCTGCCCTGTAAACAATAGAACGCCCGATCACGGGATAACTGCCATCGGCATTAATCAAACGCTCCAATATTTCGGCATAGCGCTGCCCTATGAGTTTTACGCGCTGCTCTTCGTGCTGGTAGGTTTTCTTTTTTTCGGCCTGCACCTGCAATATTACCCCCAGGTAGGGCTGAATCACGATGCTGTTGTAATAATCAAGGTGGAAGCTCATTCCATCCGAAAACATACCATCGCCAACATACCAATGCTGTGTAAATTCGCGGATGCCGTATTCGGTACGTACAGGGTCATCGCCCAGGTCGTATTTACAAAAGAAAGCCTCTACCATCCCCGAAAACAGGATCCAGTTTGAATAAACCGGCACAGTATTGCGGGTTATTTTTAAAACATCAACCACCTGCTTTTTTACGTTTTCGTCAAGGTGTTCCCATAACCAGGGGCTCCTGACCAGGGCGAGGGCTACAAAAGAGGCATCAACCAAAGGCTGCCCCCCACTCCATTGCAGGTAATCTTTGGCCTGCGGGTTAACCGCGTTGGCTATGGCCTTTAATGCCCAACTACGGTATTGATTGCGTAATTTAACTTCGGCAGGGTCTCCGCCTTCCAGGTTTAACCATGGGGCAATGCCGCTTAGGGTACGGCCAAAAGCCTCCAGGTAGGCCACTTTTGAACGGCTTTCCTTATTATCAATATGCTCAGCCAGGCTTACCGGCATATTTTGTTTAAGCTTATCCTCAGCCAGGTTTGATAACACCGGGCGGGCAACTTTATCCATGTAAGCCAGCCATAGTTTTCTATCGGCAAAACCGCCTGATGGTTTAGTTTGCGCGCTAACCAGGTTAAATATTAACAGGGCCAGGCAACAGCTTAATATATTTTTAAATTTCATATTTTTAATATTAATTATCAGCGGGTTTCCATTCCAATACCTGCACCGGCTGGGAGCTTATATTGGCCTTGCCTTCGCCATCTACCTGCACCACTTTTTGTACAAACAGGTTGAGCACTTTTTTATCCTTCCACAATTCGGTATCATAAGTTGGCTCCCATGCGCCAACGTCAGATGGGGAGAGATCACTAACCACCCACTTGTTTTCATCCAGGTTATGCGTTACGGCTATAGAAACCTTATCGCCACGCTCGGCATCCCTGAAAATGAGGGCTGCCGCAAGGGTTTTACCCTGTTGCCAGGCAACAACCTGCGGACGCGATACCGGTATACTTTTGGTTCCCATCCCGCTTAAACTAAAAGCAGTTTTACGGAAACCCATATCACTATATTTCCACATGCCCTTACTTTTATATATGATGTGGTATTGCGGGATGGTTTGCCCTTCTTCCCGCCAGTAGGTAGCTATAAAAGGGGTGCCATTTTCGTCAATGAACATGGATGTCTGGTTAATCAATTCGCTTTTTTGAGGGATTGTACACGCGTATTCGGCGGTAGCTGCCGTTATCGGCAGGTCATAGCGTTCGCCTATTGACTTTTCCCAGGTTAAGCCACCATCTTTTGAGCGGGCATAACACATATCATGATTACTGGATACATCCGGGCTTTCGCGCCATACCCACGACAGGTGGATGGTTCCTTTTGCATCAATGGCCATTTGCCAATAAGCATTGCGCTTGCCTTCGCCATCAATTAATTTGTTTTGAATATTTACCCATTTTTGAGTAGCTACACTGTACTTGTTTAACACCAGGTTACCATTTCCCGAAGCGCCGTCCCGGTAAAGAAACAGCAGATCGCCCTTAGGCAATCTGTAAAATTCAGGGTAGCTTACCCGGTTTTCATCAATCCCGGTCATAGGTTTGGGAGCTGATAAAGTAAGGCTTCCCGGTTTTATGCCGGTTACATAATTTAACGGCTGGTTATGAAGTCCCCATGCCATATGCAGATAGCCTGCCCCATCAACCATAATGCTGATGTCTTTATGTGCATCGGTTGCATCGCCTTTATAAGGCGTAAGCTTGATTTGCCATTTAACCGTCCCGCTTTTTCTTTTTGCTAATACAATGTACTGCTCATTGTTATAATAGGCAGCATATTGTTCGTCCTTAAAAGTAACAAGGGAGTTTTTACGAAAGATAACGGTATTGACCGAATTATTAGCCCAGCCCAATCCTATGGTGCTGATTTTTACAGTATTTACCTGTGCATTTACCGGTTTGCAACCGCAGATTAATGCACAAATAAGGAGATGTTTAAATAGGTTTTTGATCATAAAATTAAAGTATGTGGCAATGGTAAATTGCCACATACTAATGTAAACATATTAATAACCCGGATTCTGTTCTAAAACAGCATCTTTATTTAACTGAATTTCTGTTAAAGGTATAGGTAACAATAAATTTTTAGCTGCCAGCCCGGTTGTTGGATGCTGTACATCGTTGGCATTTAATCGCTGTGCACGGTCAACTAAGGTACCGGTTCGCATTAAAGTCATCCTGCGGTTTTCTTCACCAATCAGCTCACGGGCACGTTCGTCTAAAACAAAGTTCAGCGTCATTTGGTCTGCTGTAACCTGTGGTGCGTTTGCCCTGGTTCGTAAAGCATTTATTGATACGGCAGCATCCGCAGTTTTACCCTGCTTTACCTGGGCCTCTGCCAGTAACAGGTAGGTTTCGCCTAAACGCATCATGATAAAATCCTTAATCATGGCATAGCCAAAGGTGTCATTAGGATCAAATGCGCCCCATTTGGTTGTACTTGGACATATTTTATACAAGGTATCCGGTCCGGTAAATGGCACCGGCTTACCTAACAGCGCCGGCTTGGCAGGATCATTATAGTAATATTGCCTTTTAATGCTGTACTGAGAATTGCGCATATCGCCGGTTGGATATAAGCCATATAAAACCCAGTTACTAAGTCTTAGCCTGCCAATGCTACGGCCGCCCAATGAATCACAAATCGCCAATCCGCTGATATTGTAATAGGCAGCACCCCAAACACGGCGTTGCTGGGCATTATCAACATTACCACCCACTACCGAGCTTGGATTTTCCTGCTCAAGCACCCATATTGCCTCACTGCTTCCCTGGGCGCGCCTTTGGTTGCCGTAAACAAACATATCTGAATAATAATCACCGGCTCCTGCGGCCCTTACACCATAGCGGTTTTTTACAAGGCTAAACTTGCCGCTGCTAATAATAGCCTGTGCCTGCTGTTCGGCCAGGTCGTTTTTACCCATACGCAGGTATACTTCTGCAAGCAATTGCATAGCCATGTATTTATTGGCCCTGCCTGCCGGCAGTTTACCTGTTGCATCAAATTTTGATGATACACCGCCAACATCAGTAAGGTTGGCCGCTGCAAAAGTAAGATCGCTTACAATCTGCGCGTTAACATTCTCAAGAGATGCACGTACAAAATCTGTTTTAGGGCCGGTAAGTGTATGTACCACCAACGGCACTTTTCCAAAAAGTGTTGCTAAACTATTATAAGCATAAGCTCTGAAGAATTTGGCTTCTGCACTTACAGCATTCTTTCCGTTAGCGGTAAGACCCTTAACACCAGATCCTTCTACAGCATCAACTATAATATTTGTATTATTAATTAACGCGTAATATTTGCCCCAAACATAGGAGGCAGCGGCATCTGTTGAAGTTAATGTGGCATAATTATAGTACGGCACTTCAATTCCCTGCTGATTTGCGGTAGCATTGGCTACATCTGTACCAACCTGCCAAACACTTGGCCATCCCTGCGCGCTGGAATAAGTAAGGATACCGGTAGTGTAATTATACAAACCCACTAATGATGCCTGAAGGCCCAATGAATCTGTTAATGTTAAAGGTGTATATGCGGAATATGGTTTTTCATCCAGGTAAGCTTTTTTACAGGATGCAAATGCGATAATAAGCACTGATACCGAAACCAATATAATTGAATACTTTTTCATGTTTTTATATTTTATCAGTTTATTTTAATGAAATATTTGCACCAAATACAAATGTGCGGGTTACAGGATAGTTATTGGTCCAGTCGGCGGTAAATGCTGACTGATTAGCATTAGAGTTTGCTGTTCCCCTGGTATAAAAAGTTTGTTCGGGATCCCAGCCTATCCACTTAGTAAAGGTGTGCAGATTGCGGCCGCTTACATAAAATGTTAAACTGCTTATGTGTGCTTTATCCAGTAATTTTTGTGGAACTACATAGCTAAAGGTTACATCCTTAATACGGGTATAGCTGGCATCGCGCGGATATCCATAACCACGGGTATTGGTATATGATAATGCCTGGAAAGAATTATTGCCATTAGCAGGTGTCCAGTAACCTATTTCTGATGGTGTATTTCTTCTGCCAGATTCATCGGCATAATTTAAATCGGCATTATTTTTAAGCATCCCCTGCGCGGTTTGTATAAATACACTCAGGTTAAACTGCTTGTAATGAAAAGTATTTGTAATACCACCTGTCCATTTTGGTGCGGTCTGACCCTGGATAACCTTATCATCCGCTGTAATTTTACCATCACCATTGGTATCGGCAAATTTTAAATCGCCAGGTTTAGCTCCCGGATCTTGTTTTGAAGCGTCTTCGCCGGTTTGCCATATACCTGTCATTTTGTAATCGTAAATTACACCAATGGGTTTACCAATAAACCAACGGTTACCCAAATCACTCTTCCCGTCACCATACAGGTCAACAATTTTATTACGGTTAACCGCATATACGATATTGCTTTCCCAACGAAAATCCTTACCAACAATATTGCGTGTATTTAAAGTAACCTCGATGCCTTTATTAGCCACTTTACCTATATTATCCAACACTCTTGAATAGCCTGTTATGGAAGGCAGGGCTCTTTGCAGTAATAATCCATACGTGCGGGTCTTGTACGCGTCAACAGAACCATTAATACGGCTGTTAAACAGGGCGAAATCAGCTCCGAGATTAGTCCCCACAGTTGTTTCCCAATGCAGATTGACATTGCCCAGGTTGCTTGCCTGTACACCTATTGTACTTACGCCGTTAAAGGGAGATCTTACTGTACCGTCAGTTGTAATGGTTTGATAAACACCCACAGCTTCGTTCCCGGTTTTTCCGTAGGATGCCCTCAGCTTTAAATTGTTGACGATTTTTGAATTTTTAAGGAAATTTTCCTCGCTAATGTTCCAGCCTAAAGCTGCAGATGGGAACCAACCATATTTAGTTGTATTAGCTCCGAAAACTGATGAACCATCCCGACGTGCAGTGAATGTAAATAAGTACCGGCCATTATAGGAATAGTTTATACGCCCCATTTGCGAGTTTAACGCGTATCTGTCTGAGTAAGATGTGGAAGTCTGCGTTGCCCCGGCGCCTAAGTTGTTAAAAGAAAGCTCATCATTAACAAAGCCCGTTGCAGCTGCTGTTGATGTAAAATACCTGCGGCGCTGCGCGCTGTATAGTCCAGTAAAGTCAAAATGGTGCAAACCTATATCTTTATTATAGTATAACAGGTTTTCGATAGTATAGGCACTTGTTTCGGAACTTGCAGCACTGGCAGATCCTAAGGGTGTATTTGCCAATCGGCCGCTATAACTATCAACTCGGGTTGGTAAATAAGTGTAGCCTGCATTAACCCGGTATTTTAACCCTTTTAAAATACCGCCAAATTTTATTTCGGCATAGCCATTACCATTCAGGTTAACGCTCCGGTTAATTTGATCGGTAGTTAAACCTAATAGCGGGTTAGTATATAACAACTCCGGCTTCATGGGGTAAATGTTATAAGTGCCATCGGCATTATATTCATTTCCATAAGGGCTCATGGCTGTAGCAAATAACAAGTTTGCCCGGCCTCCATCATAATTATTGTTGGCGAAATAGGATGACATCCCAACTGTTAAATAATTGGTAACATTAATATCAAGGTTTGAGCGGATGCTTACCCGGTTATACTGGTATCCTTTTACCACACCTTTTTGTTTAAGATAATCGCCGGATATATAATATTTAACATCAGGACTACCGCCAGATACGCTAAGGTTATGATCCTGCATTACACCTTGTTGCGTTACTTCCTTAATCCAGTCAATTGTTTTACCGGCCTGGTAATTTGGCAGTTCGGAGCTGTTAGGTACCGGACTTGTTTGGGTTTGCCCGGTTTGTGACATATAATCGGCATATTTTTGTATATAAGATGCCGGATCACGTGGCTCAAGGATATGTGCCAGATTTTCAACACCCGCATAACCGCTATAACGAATAACCGGCTTACCGCCACTGCCCCTTTTTGTAGTGATCAATATAACACCATTTGATCCGTTGGTTCCGTAAATAGCCACTGCCGATGCATCTTTTAATATTTCCATCGATGCTATATCATTCGGGTTGATATCATTAAGTGAGCCCCCGGTTTTACTAAGCGGAATACCATCAACAACCACGTATGGGCCGGTAGTTGCTCCAATTGAGTTTTGCCCCCTTACAATTGATGATGGCTGGCTACCTGGTACGGATGATGACGTTGAGATGGTAACACCCGCCACTGCACCTTCCAAAGCCTGTAAAACGTTGGTTACCGGTAACTCCGATAAACGGGCTTTGGGTACCGAAGCTACAGAACCGGTGATATCAGATCGTTTTTGAGTACCGTAACCAACCACAACAACTTCATTTAACTGTTTATTTTCCTGTTGTAATTGAACATTAATGTTTTTTTGCCCATTAACCGCTACTTCGCGGCTGGTGTAACCTATAAATGAAAATATCAAAGTACCATTATAGTCGGGTACATTAATTGTATAAACTCCCTGTGAATCTGTACTTACAGCAGTATTGGTTCCTTTTAATTTTACAACCACACCGGGCAGTCCCTGCCCCGTTTCATCAGTAACTTTACCATTAATGGCAACTGCCTGCACCTCCCCGGTACCGGGCTTAATTTCCGTTGTTGTTATTGATGATTCATTGGTGGTTTTGCTTAGCACAATGCGATCATTAACAACATCGTAGCTAATATTGTAAGGCTTTAAAAGTTCGGTTAACAGGTCTTTAAGTTTTTCCTGGTGCGCATCTATGCTTATTTTTTTTGAGCTTTCAATTATATCCTGGAAATAAACAAATCTCACATTAGCCTTTTTTTCCAGTTTTTTCAGGAAACTGCTCAAATCCATATTGCTGGCAGAAATATCTACCTGCTGTGATAATATACCCTGAGCATGGCCGGGCTTGGCCAGGGAAACCCCTGTGAAGACAATTGCTATTAAGAGCTGACTACATGTTATTTTCATGATTCTACACCAGTCGATGGAGGTTTGTAAATTAATATTCATACATTAGAAATGTTTTATTTGGTTAAAAAATGAGACAATAAACCCCTTACACCTTAGTAAAGGTGTTCTTTTCCGAGATCATGGGGGATTTAAAAGAAAGGGTGTCGCAAGCACTCTTTCTTTCCTTTTAGCATGGAGAGTTTGTTTTTATTTTTTCATACAGCGAAATTTAAGTTTAATAATAATTGGTTAATTAGTGTATTCCTTCTGCAACGTAAACTTCTCCCCATCCGTTACATAGGTTAGCTTTAACAGCTTTTTTAACATCTCCATAATGTCGGGCAAACTTTGATCATTAAAATCTGCCTGTAATATATAGTTGTTCAAAGTTTTATCCTGCAGCACTATCTCTACATTAAATTGTTTGTTAAGAGCCTGGATCACATCATGCAGCGATGTTTTTTCAAAAGAAAGATCGGCCTTCTTCCAAATATTTAAAGACGAAAGTTCGGCTACCCGGCCTACTTTTAAATCATGGTTTATTTTTCCATAAACCACCTTTTGCCGGGGTAATAACATCACATTGTTATTTAAACCGGCTTTAGTTGCAAATAAACCCTTCCGTTTGTCTCCTGCAGCAATTTCAACAGATACCTTGCCGGTAACCAYAGCCACCTCTGCTGTAGCCGCATTTTTGCTATCATGCACCCTAAAACTGGTACCCCATACCCTTGTAGTGATATGATCGCTGTAAATCACAAATGGGTGTGCTTTATCTTTAGTTACTTCAAAAAATGATTCTCCTGACAACTTAATTTCCCTTAAATTTTTGCTGAATACTTTATGATAGCTTATGTGCGCCCCCGGGCTAAGCCAGGCAATGCTTTTATCGGGGAGTAAATGTTTATAAATAGTATGTGTACGGTTAGTAATGCTGATATCTTCGTTCAGCACATAGCTGGCTGATTGAGGTTGTTTTTGATTATTTAAAAAACCGGGGATTTTTATGAATAGTAATATTGCGGCGGCCGCTGCCAAAACATAACCAATGTATTTTATAATTTTTGACTTTCCTGTTTTCCCGTTTTGAGCAGGGTTAATCTCAGATTCGATATTAGTCAGCATTCTCAATCTTAATTCCTGCCGCTGGTGAATACTTAACTGCTCATATGGATCGGCTTTGATTTCAAAAGAATTATACCAATTAAGCACAATACGCTCCTCTTCGGGTGAACAGGCCCCACTGAGGTATTTCTGTATTAATTCGGGTGAAATAGGTTCCATTTAATTGGATTAATGGGTTTAAAATTAGTGGTTATACAGATATGACAGTTGTCGATACCCTAACCCCCTACTTGCTATAAAATATTTATAGAAAAAAGGCTTTTAAGCGCATTCAGAGATCATCTGAGTTTAGTGTTTGCCGTACGCGGAAAATGATAAAACACAACAGGCAGTTGGTGGGATAAATAAAACGGGCGATTATTTAATTAAAAAAAACAAAAGCGGCCAGGGATAGCAACATATAATGAAGGCTGACACGTAGATATTTTAAGGCCCTTGTGATATGATTTTCAACGGTTTTTTCAGAAATCCCTAATTCGTGGGCAATTTGCTTATTGCTTTTATACTGCTTGCGGCTAAGCTCGAATACCGAGCGGCATTTATCTGGAAGTGAACCCAGGTTTATATCCACCTGGTGGTTTAAGTCGTTAGCTATGAGTATTTCCTCGGTAGAGTTATCATAATCGGTATTTTCGAGAATAAGCGATTCATAAGCTTTTTTCCTGACAGCTTCTTTTTGAATTTGATTCAATACCAGGTTACGGATTGACGTAAACAGGTATCCGCTCAGGGAAGAATTTATTTTTATGGTAGCCCTGTTTCTCCACAAATTGATGAAAAGGTCCTGTACTATTTCTTCAGCAATTTCGGTCGACGAGCAACGTTTACAGGCCGCAGCATACAATTGAGCATGATAACGATTGTATATTTCAATAAACACAACGGTATCATTTGTTGTGTTTAATTGAAGCCAGATATCTTCATCAGTCATCGCTACCGGGTTTTCCATTTGCTAAAAACAAGTGTTTTTTTTTGATACAAACATTCCGTCAAAAAACCGGGATGAATCTTCGTCCAAATCGGTCACTGCTCATAATTGGTTTGAATTACAAAATTTAGTGTTTGCAGCACTAATGTATAAATAAAAACTAAAAAGTGTAAAAACCACAGTTATTTTTTGCGATTTATTTTGAAGAGCAATGAAGGCTCTCGGAAAAGAGGCTGTTTTAATTTAACTTTAAAGATGAACGAATAATCTTAGCAATGCATCAAAGGATTGTAATTCATGCTATTGAGTTTTAATTTTAACTGGTTTAATTCGCTCAAATACATTCACCGGTATTATATTTCCTTTTGTATCAAACCTCATTGGCGAAATACATGTTTCGCGGTTGTAGCCATTTCCATCAGGAATTGCAAAACGGTGATAGGCGATGTACCATTCGTCTTTGCCTGGCACTTGCACTACCGAATGATGACCTGCACCCTTCACAACTCCTTTTCCTTTCAGGATTGCTTGGCCTTCGGCCTTCACAAAAGGCCCCAATGGTGATTTACTTGTAGCATAAGCAATAGAATAACGCGGATCCCGCGTATCGTACTCAGACCACATCAAATAGTAAGTACCTTGCCGTTTTATCATGAAAGGGCCTTCATTATATCCATCGGGACGAATGGTTGCAACCTTATCAGCATCAAATGAAATCATATCATCATGAAGCTTTACCATATGGCAATTCCCCTGCCCCCAATACAGGTAAGCACTCCCGTCATCATCTACAAAAACCATTGGATCAATCATCTGGCCTTTAAAAGCAGCTTTCGCTACCAATGGCTTGTTCAGCGGATCGGTGAAAGGTCCTTCGGCACGATCGGAGACAGCCACTCCTATATTGGTATCTGCAGAGTAATAAAAATAATACTTCCCGTTTTTATAAGCAATTGCAGGAGCCCAGGCCCGTTGACTGGCCCATTGAAGGTCTTTTTTCAGATTGAGGATTGTTCCTTCGTTTTTCCAGTGCACCATGTCAGCAGATGACCAGCAGGTAAAATAATCAGACATCCATCCTTCTGTTCCGTCGGTAGTAGGATAAATATAAAAGCGGTTGTTAAAAACGGCAATATCAGGGTCAGCATATTTCCCCGGTAAAACAGGCCCCGGCGCCTTTGTAGTATCCATATCTTTTACCTGCCCTGCAGACGAATGATGCAAGAATAACAGCATGAAGGAAATAGCAATAAGTTGTTTCATTTTATATTAAGTAATGATTAATTAAATAGTTGTGCGGCTGATTTGACCGCACAACTCATTTTATAACTTTTGATGAACCGTCGATCTCCCTTGTTTCTGTTCTGATTACGGTTAGTGAATAATGAGGGATTTAATTTAAACCTTACCTGGTTTGCACCTGTAGTACGTTGACAGAGTATGCATCAAAAACCCGCGTAAATGTTTTACCTATCCCCTTGATCTTTTTACTTACAGGCACTATTTTTTCCGGTTCGGTTATGCTATTGGTATCTTCAGGACTATTTCCCTTTAATACTATAAGCGTTCCGTTTCCGGATACTTTTCCGGCACCTTTCATATCAATTGTAACAGACTGGGCTTTACCCGATGCATTTACTACCTTAAGATACACAGACCCGGTTTTGCTATCTTTAGTAGCAACATAAAATAATGCCGGTATAGCTGCATTTTTATCTTTTGCCGAATTATTGGTTTGCGTAGGGATATTCTCTCCGCTTACCTGAACAACTTTATTGCCCAGGTAGTTACTGAACATTTTTTGCGCATAATATGATGGTGAGCCAAAACTTGCAATAGCATCATAACCTATCAAATCAGACTTCCACTGCATAGCTCCCGGACTAACATTTACAAAAAGCGGCGCATAGCATGACATTACTACATGATCGGAGTTGCGTTCCATGCCGGTCATCCAGGCCGCGTCTCCCAGTGCGGCATTCATGTTAGTGGTTGGGCTACCTTCACGGGTTGCCCATTCGCCAACAAATATCTTTGGGCCGCTGCGGTCATAATTATCATAATGACCCGCATCTTGCTCCATCTCCCATGCGTTACGGTAATAATGCTCATCAATCACCTCTGGTTTGCGGCTTTTAATTTCAAATCTTGCACCAAGGGGATCCCTTCCGCCTATTGTCGAAATGATCTGTAATTGCGGATACTTTGCTTTTATTGCATCATAAAACTGGGTAAAACGGCCGTCGTAGCTTCCCGATTTGTCAAAACCATCCTCATTGCCCACTTCAATATATGCAAGCTTAAATGGTTCGGGATGCCCATCCTGCGCACGCTTTGCCCCCCATTTCGTGTTAATATCTCCTGTTACATATTCAATCTCTTCTAAAGCATCGTCAACGAATGGCTTTAAAAACGGACCGGCATCAATATGGTCGCCTTTAAGCGTATAGCCGGCATAAACTGCAAGTAAGGGTTCCATTTTCAAATCTTCGCACCATTCTAAAAACTCCAGCAAACCCATCCCATCTGATGAACGGTAACTCCAGCAACCGGTATGCCCCGGGCGTTCCTCAAGCTTCCCTAACGTATTTTTCCACGGAAAACGGGTAGAAAACCAGTCGCCCTCCAGGTAATTACCACCCGGGAACCGCAGAAATGTAGGTTTCATATCTGCCATCAATTGCATAATATCGGCCCTGTTGCCATTAGGGCGATTATTGTAAGTAGGTGGAAATAATGAAACCAGGTTAAACCAGTAGGTGCCGGTATGGCTCGCAGAGATCACAAAACGAGCTTGTAAGGTTGGTTTAATATTATTACCGGTGCTTAATTGTATCTCATACTTTTTCCATTCGCCTTTATTTAATGTAACAGGCGCCGAAGCATAGGTTATTGTACCGTCGTTACTTTCAATGCTTACGGTTAAAGGCCCGGCAGCTTCATTTGTAGCTTTGGCATAAAACGAAGCTTTATAGGTGGTTTGTGGTTTTACCGGTATTCCCCAGTAACCTTCGTTCGCTATACCAACCCGTCCGCCGTCTTTGGTCACATCAAGCTTTAAACAAGTACTTAATGAAGCGTTAATGGCTTGCTTTTCATCCAGCTGAATATTTCCTTTTCCGCTCCCGTATTCCACAACTGCCCAATTATCAGGTGCTTTAGGGTTGTCTTTAAAAAGCCGGTTCCTTATCAGCTCTGCATACAACCCGCCATCATAGGAGTGATTGATCTCCTCAGTCATTAATCCATATAATTTTGAACTCACATCTACCCCATCTTTGCCCAGATCCAATGTTAATTTAACAGTTTGCGCATTCAGGCGCGCTGCAATAAAAAAGCACGATAGTGCAATGGAAATAAAAGTTATTTTTTTCATTTATCAATAGGTTGTTTTAGCACGATAAAGAAATAGCGTTATTAAGTTTATTTTGGTTTGTCCTGATTTCTACCAGGGGTTGATTTATTTTATAAATGTATAAAGAACAATTATATTTTCAGACAAAAAATTTGCATTTTTTTGTTTCTGCAAAAAAACACACTAAAAACAATTCGTTTAAACCTCATACGGTTACATAATAAAACTACTGGCCATTTACGACGTATGTTGATTCTCAGTAAACATAAGTGTTAAAATAACAATAATACTATATTAAGATTTCCTTTTGCAAGGTTTTATGTGCGGCAGTTGGAGGCTATATGGAGGGCGATAGCACGGTTGTTTTAGTTGTAAATACAGGTTTGTTAAAAGTAAAATCTTAGCCTTAGTCCATTGAATTATATACTTTATTTAATTAAAGTAAGTATATTCGATGTGTGAAACGTACCGCACTCATTATATTAACGGCCATTTACCTTTTATCCTGTGTGGGTATTGGGGTTAACCGTTTTTATTGCTGCGGTAAGCTGGCTTCGGTTACCTTTATCTATGGTGCAGCTGATAAGCAGGATCAAAAATCGTTAAGAAGCGAGAACTGCTGTAAAAACGAAAAACAATCTTTCAAGATCAAGGATACACACGTAAGTGCCGATTCTTTTGTTTTTAATGAGCTATCACCTGTAATTCTGCCATCTTTCAATTCATGGAATCCGGTAGTTATTGTTAACGATCATAATCAAATTACCAGTTATCAAAGCAATGCCCCTCCGGGTAGCAGTGATATACCTATTTATACCCGCAACTGTACTTACAGGATCTGACCTGTATCGTTTCTCTTTAGCCTTTACGATCTGTAGTCCGGCTAATCTTTATATTAAAATTCATCATCTTAATTTATAATCAACGCGCAGGCTTATAATGTCTTGCGCCATTTATCCATTTCTAATTTTTTATAATCATGAAAAAAGTAATGCTGATGGCTATGGCCATTTTGTTTTCGGCTGCAACCGTATTTGCGTCCCACTCACCTACGGCGGTTTCCGACACCACTAAAACCAAAAAGGTTAAGCCAGTTAAAGTACAATATACCTGCACCATGCACCCGGAGGTATTGAGCGATAAACCCGGAAAATGCCCTAAATGCGGTATGGCATTAGTAAAAAAAGAACCTGCTAAAAAGAAAGCTGCATCAATGAAAATGTAATTCATTTAATCCCGGTGCATGAGCGCCGGGATTATCAAAACCATTAAGATGATTAATCAACTTATTACCCTGTCTTTAAAAAACAGGTATATTGTTTTGTTTGTGGCGGTTGCCCTTTTTTCCTGGGGAGCCTACGCGGTTAAGGAAAACCCCATTGATGCCATACCCGATCTTTCGGATAACCAGGTGATCGTATTCACCGAGTGGCAGGGCCGTAGCCCACAGATTATGGAAGACCAGGTAACATACCCCTTGGTGAGTAACTTACAGGGCATCCCAAAAGTAAAAGCCATACGCGCTACCTCCATGTTCGGGATGAGCTTTGTTTATATAGTTTTTGAGGATAAGGCCGATGTATATTGGGCGCGAAGCCGAGTATTGGAACGGCTTAACTATGCACAGCGTTTATTGCCCGAAGGTATTACGCCAACATTAGGACCGGACGGAACCGGGGTAGGCCATATTTTGTGGTATACGCTGGATGCAAAAGGAATTGATCTTGGCGAACAGCGGGCCTTGCAGGACTGGTATATTAAACTGGGGCTGCAAACAGTATCCGGCGTTAGTGAAGTGGCCTCATTCGGTGGCTTTCAAAAGCAATACCAGATCAATATCGACCCGCATAAACTCAACTATTACAACATTCCTTTATCGCAGGTACTTAAAGCGGTAAAAAGCAATAACAATGATGTGGGAGGCCGAAAGTTTGAAATGAATGGCACAGGTTATATCGTTCGCGGCCTGGGTTATATCAAGTCGTTACCCGATGTGGAGAATATTTCCGTCGGCGTTATTAAAACTGTTGCGGTAAGGGTAAAAGATATTGCCACCGTTCAAATGGGCGGCGATGAACGTTTAGGAATTTTTGACCAGAATGGTGAAGGCGAAGCCGTTGGCGGAATTGTGGTGATGCGGTATGGAGAAAATGCCGATAAGGTGATCCATGCGGTTAAGGATAAAATGAACGACATCCAAAAAGGCTTACCACCGGGAGTGAAATTCAAGATCGCCTATGACCGTAGCGAGCTGATAGAAAATGCCATTGGCTCCGTTAAGCATACGCTGATTGAGGAAATGATTACGGTATCCATTATTGTTATCCTGTTTCTGTTTAGCTGGCGAAGCGCACTAAGTATTATTATACAAATACCTATTACCATTGCAGCCAGCTTTATACTGCTTAACGCTTTTGGCATATCGTCCAATATCATGTCATTAACGGGCATCGCTTTAGCCATTGGGGTGATAGTAGATAACGGCATTGTGATGGTTGAGAACTCGCACCGGAATTTATCCATTGCACAAGAAAAAGAAAGATCATGACCGCAGCAGAGCGAATTAAAATCATAGAAGCATCCTGCAAACAGGTTGGCCGGGGCGTATTTTTTTCTACGCTGATTATCGTCGCGTCCTTCCTACCGGTATTTTTACTGGAAGGCCAGGAAGGTAAACTGTTTGGCCCTTTGGCCTGGACTAAAACATTCATCCTTGCCATTGATGCTATTCTCGCGGTTACACTGGCGCCTGTACTGATCTCCTTTTTTCTGAAAGGTAAATTAAGAACAGACGAGCATAACCCCCTGAACCGCACCCTGGAAAAGCTATACAGCCCAATATTGAACTGGTGCGTTACCTGGCGCAAAACCACCATAGGCATTAACGTAATTGCATTACTCATCAGCATACCGCTGTTATTGAGTTTAGGCAGCGAATTTATGCCGCCGCTTGACGAAGGTACAATCCTGTTTATGCCGGTTACCTTACCGGACATTTCCAACTCCGAAGCGAAGCAGCTTTTACAGGTACAGGACAGGATCATTAAAAGCATCCCGGAAGTTAAGAATGTGTTGGGTAAAGCCGGACGTGCCAATACAGCTACCGATAATTCGCCCATCAGCATGGTGGAAACCATCATCCTGTTAAAACCTGCCAGCGAATGGCGCAA
Organism: Mucilaginibacter sp. P5_A4; assembly: GCF_056400605.1. Taxonomy (NCBI): domain Bacteria; kingdom Pseudomonadati; phylum Bacteroidota; class Sphingobacteriia; order Sphingobacteriales; family Sphingobacteriaceae; genus Mucilaginibacter; species Mucilaginibacter sp. P5_A4. The sequence goes on from NZ_JBFUKX010000052.1 coordinate 26,675, forward strand.
GGGAATTAAAAAGGAAGATATCGTTAATGAGTTGAATGCCAAACTACAGATCCCCGGCGTAGTGAACGGCTGGACACAGCCAATCATCAATCGTATCAATATGCTTTCAACTGGTATCCGTACCGATGTTGGATTGAAGGTATATGGGCAAAACCTGGATACTATTTATGCCTTATCCAACCAAATCAAACAGGCTTTGTTGGGTATCAATGGGGTAAAAGATCTGTATGTTGACCCCATTACAGGCGGCAAATACCTGGACATACAGGTGAATAAAGATGCCATTGGCAGGTATGGGTTAGGTGTAGATGATGTAAACCAGGTGGTAGAAAGCGCCCTGGGCGGCATGAACATTACCCCAACCATTGAAGGGCGCAGGCGCTTCAGCGTAAACCTGCGTTTGGCGCAGAATTACAGGAGCAATTTAGACGAGATTAAACGCACACTGGTACAAACACCATCTTACGGCCCTGTTCCATTATCCTCTGTTGCCGATATCAGGATCAGCGATGGCCCGGCAATGATCCAGTCTGAAAATGCTTTATTACGCGGCACTGTATTGTTCAATGTTCGCGACCGTGACTTAGGAAGTACCGTGCAGGAAGCACAGAACAGATTGAACACGATGGTTAAATCTTTACCCAAAGGATATTTCATCGAATGGAGCGGTCAGTATGAAAACCTGATCCGCGCGGAACATACCCTAAAATTGATTTTACCGGTAGTGCTCATTATCATATTCGCCTGCCTGTACTTTGCATTTCATTCTATTCGCGAAGCATTTTTTAGCCTTATCAGTATTCCGTTTGCACTTATCGGTGGAGCTTACATGGTTTATTTTTTTGGCGTGCATTTATCAGTTGCCGTAGCCGTGGGCTTTATTGCCCTGTTCGGTATTGCTGTGGAAACAGGTATAGTTATGGTGATTTATTTGAACGATGCCATGCAGCAACTGGTTGCCTTAAAAGGCAATTCAAAAGAAACCATTACCAGGGACGACCTGCGGGTTTATGTAATGAACGGTGCGGTAAAACGCCTAAGGCCCAAGCTCATGACCGTTTGTGTAGCCCTGTTTGGTTTGGTGCCTGTGCTTTGGGCAACCGGAACCGGCAGCGATGTGATGCTGCCAATTGTACTGCCCATGATTGGCGGTGTGTTAACCTCTTCCACGCATATTTTACTGGTTACCCCGCTCATCTTTTTGATGGTAAAGGAATACGAATTAAAGAAATATGGCAGGCTGGAAGTATTGGAGGTAAAGGAATAATATCATGAAAACGAAATATCAAATTACATGTATTCTGCTGATCTGCCTTGGCTGCATAACAGCACAGGCACAACGATTACCGCTGGACAGTGTCCTGGCACAAATTGCTGTTAACCCGGCACTGCAGGCTTATAATGCTAAAATCAGTTCTCAGGATGCTTATGCATCCGGGGCCAAAAGCCTGGATGCACCAAAGATTAGTGCAGGGCAATACCAAACGCCTTACCAGGCAAATCCAAACATGGGTTCTTTTATGATAAGCGGCGAGCAAACGTTCACCAACCCGGCCAAGCTCCGGGCCAAGGAGGATTATATGAAAGGGATATCGAAAGTAACAGCAGAGGACAAAAATTACCTGAAAAACCAGCTCATTGCCCAGGCAAAGCAATATTATTACGAACGGGTGGTACTTGAAAAGAAGCTGGCATTATTGCAGCATACACAAAACCTTTTTGAATATATGCTCAAGGATGCCAATATCCGGCTAACATATGGTAAAGAAAAACTAAGCAATATTTACAAAACCAAAGCAGACTTGTATGAACTGGATAACACCCGCGAACAGCTGAATAATGAGATCAGTCAAAAGAGTATCATGCTGAATACCCTGATGAACAGGGATAAACAAACCGTATTTATGGTGGATACTAATATCGTGTTGAAAGATTATGAATCGACTATTATTGATACCGCGGCCCTCACAGCAAACCGCAGTGATATTAAAGGCATAAGCCGAAACATTGAACTGCAGCAATTAAATGCTAAAATGGAATACAGCAAGCGTAAACCCGACTTCGGGATCCAGGCGGCGCACATGCTCAGTTACGGCGGATATGCCAATCAATATGTTTTAATGGGCTCTGTTACCATACCCATTGTCCCCTGGGCTTTTAAAGAATACAAGGCCAATCTAAAAGGTATCCGTTACGAAGTGGAGGAATTACAGCAGAAAAGATCAGCTATACTCAACCAGGCACAAGGGCAATTAGCCGGATTAAGAACAGATATGAGCAGTAAAAAAAGGCAGCTGAAAAACTATCAGCAAAACATCATTCCGGCGTTGCAAAATGCTTACAAAACAGCGTTGCTCGCTTATGATCAAAATACGGGTGATCTCCCATCTGTGCTCAATGGTATTAAAGAATTACAAATGGCAAGAATGTCGGCTTTAGATCGTTTACAGGAATTTTTAACGTTACAGGTAGCTTATGAAAGGGAATATGAAAAGTATTAAGCTAATATTGACAAGCTTACTGTTAAGCACTATGTTGCTCGCTGCTTGTTCTGATAAAAAAAAGCCTGCTGTTATAATACAATCTTCAGGCGATGTAAAATACACCTGCCCTATGCACCCGCAGGTAATAGAAGATCATCCGGGCAGCTGCCCAATCTGTGGTATGACCCTGGTAAAAAAATCCGGCCAGGCCAGTGAGGGGGCGAGTATCAGCCTTAATACGGTTTTACAGCCGGTTAACAGCAATGTAATTTCCTCGGTCGGGGCAATCACACCCCGGCAAAAAGAAGTGACTACAGACATTTACGGTGATGGCTACCTAGATTTTGATACCCGGACATTTAATAACATCGCATCCCGCTTTTCGGGACGTATAGAAAAACTATACATCAAATATGCGTTCCAGGAAATACATACCGGTCAGCACATTTTTGATATTTATAGTCCCGATATGGTAACCGCTCAACAGGAACTGATCTATCTTACAAAAAATTCACGGTATGAAACAGACTTGATCAATGCGGCCCGGCAAAAACTGCTGCTGCTGGGTATGACAAAGGCACAGGTAAACCAAGTAATTAAAACAGGAAAAGCGTTTTACAGCCTTCCGGTTTATAGCCCTTATGAGGGGCATGTACATGATGTAGTGCACAGTCAAATGGCCGGAGTGTCGGATACAAAACCACCGTCGGATTTTGCTAATAATTTGCCTTTATCTACCAGGGAAGGCATGTATGTTGAAAAAGGACAAACCTTATTTAACGTTATTAATCCGCACAGTTTATGGGCTGTTATAAAAATTGACAGGACAACTGTTTCCGGGTTAAAATTGAACCAGCGGGTGAAGATCAGTTTGCCGGATATACCGGGTAAAATAGTCATCGGTAAAGTTAATTTTATTGAACCTGCTTTACAGGCTGGTGATAAAACCATCAGCATCCGGGTATATATCAACAATATGGACCATGCTTTAAAAGTAAATAGCCTGGTTAAGGCCACCATACAAACCGGCACGAGCCACGGATTATGGATCCCCAGATCGGCATTGACTGATTTGGGCCTCACAAAAGTCGTTTGGCTAAAAAAAGGTCCCTCCTACCAGGCTCACCAGGTTTTAACAGGTGCTGTAAACAACAATGATATACAAATTATAAAAGGCTTATCATTAACAGACAGCCTTGCATCAAATGCCCAGTATTTAACAGACAGTGAAAGTTTCATCAAAACACAAGGCAATGATTAATATAAAAAAACACCTTTCTGTATTAAAATCGGTCAGCATCCTATCTTATATAATTCTGATTGCTGTGCTATTTAGCGCCTGCGGGCAAAAAAACAAAAAGCAAGTGGTTAAAACATCAAATAAAGCTTATTATACCTGTTCTATGCACCCGCAGGTACATGAGCAGCATGCGGGTAACTGCCCTATCTGTGGTATGAAACTGATTAAAGTGGAGCTTACCAGCACTGAAAGCGCTACAGCTAACAAAATAACATTAACCGCAACGCAAATCCAGCTGGCCGGTATTGCAACGGATACGGTAAGAGAACAAAACACCGGTAGCGAAAAAACAATCACCGGAACAGTAACGACGGATGAAAATAAAGCAGCAGAACTTAGCGCCCGGATAGCAGGCCGGATACAACAATTATATACCAAAACTGTTGGCGAAAAAATAGTCATCGGTCAGCCCGTATATGCTATTTACAGCGAGGATTTACAGGAAACTGAAAAGGAGTACCTGCTGGCCAGGCAACAGCAAAAGGTATTGCACAATCCGGATGTAGATTACAGGCAATTGATTGCAGCCGCAGAAAACAAGCTACAATTATGGGGGTTGTCAAAAAGCCAGATCAATAGCCTGGCAACATCCGGGAAAGCATCAGCCACAACAACTATATTGAGCAGGATAAGCGGAACCGTTAGTGACATAGCTGTACATGAGGGCGATTATGTAACAGAAGGAATGACCATTTTGAAAACACAGGCATTAAACAATTTATGGGTACAGGCTCAGATCTATGCAGGCGAAACTGGAAACTATAAGCAAAATGACCAGGTAAGCATTGCCTTTCCTGATTTGGGGGGCCAGGTGATTGGCGGTAAGGTTGAATTTATCAACCCTGAATTATCGGATGCCTCGAAAGTTGATTTGATGAGGATTAGCATTTCCAATGCACAGGGATTGATCCGGCCGGGGATGCTTGCCTATATTTCTGTCGCAAATGGGAACAACCGTTCATTGGCTGTACCTGCATCGGCTGTTTTATCAAATGGCAAAGGCAGCAAAGTTTGGGTTAAAAATACGGATGGTAGCTTTTCGCCAAGAGCTATTAAATCAGGCTCCGGAAACCAAAGCTATGTACCTGTTCTTTCGGGACTGAATGCCGGGGAGGTGGTGGTAACTAATGGCGCCTACCTGTTAAACAGCGAAGCTATCTTTAAAAATGGCAATGAACAAATGGAAGAAATAAAAATGTAATTGCCAACAGTGTAAATAGTGTTGTTGAAAACAATAAAATTGATTATCAGGTTACAATAATTAACATGATGGCAAAAAAAATAATGCTTAATTCCGTAATTACGTGTCCGAATTGCGGCTATCAAAAAGAAGAGGAAATGCCGGTCAATGCGTGTCAGTATTTTTATACCTGTGAGCAATGTGAAGCTTATTTGAAACCTCGCCAGGGAGATTGTTGTGTTTTCTGTAGCTACGGATCGGTTAAATGCCCACCTGTTCAACAGGGAAATTCGTGTTGCGGCTAAACCACGGTAACTACCTCACCTCGTTAATCATATATTCGGTAAAAGATAATCCCTGTAGCCAATAACTATTTTTTATAGATATAAATATGATTATTGTGTTATTGCTCTTTCACACAATATCTTTGAGCCAAAATACCAGCTTGTAAATCATGAAATGGATAACCCGTGAACACCCTAAAATTGACCGCATCGCCTGCCCCTGGCTGATTAAACGGTTTATTGATGCGGAAGCGGAGATTATCTATGTTCCCTTTGACCAGGTGATTATAAAGGCGAAAGAATTAAATGCTGTGCCGTTTGATCTGCCGGGCGTAGAATACAGCCATTACGAAGATCATTGCACTTTTGATTATTTTCTCAAAAAACATCAACTTAAAGATGTGGCTTTAGACCGGATGGCGGCAATCATCCGGGGGGCGGATACAGACCGGCACGATTTTGCACCACAGGCGGCAGGTTTATCGGCAATATTTATGGGTTTGTCCAAAAACATCACCGACGACTATGAACTATTGGACTTGGGCATGAAAGTGTATGACGGGCTTTACACCTGGGCCAAATACCTGCACCAACAAAAACATACACAGGCGCCGGTAGAAGGGCTTTTACTGGAGGTGTATCATAAGTACCTGAAAGAGGGGCATTCAAAAAAAGCACCCGAATGGACCAGGGAATTAAAAGAAATGATACAGGACCAGTTAGATACCAATTTAACGCTAAGCCTGCAGCAGGCATCCGATGAACTGGAGATTAACCCCGCTTACTTATCAAGGGAGTTTTCAAAATACTTTGAGAACCTGTCTTTTGGGGAGTATATCCGCAAAATGCGCATCGAAAAAGCGATGCACCTGATGGAGACTACCCAATATTCCCTAACGGAGATTGCTTACCTTACTGGCTTTTCCGACCAAAGCCATTTTACACGGATCTTTAAAAAACAGACAGGGCAATTACCTACCGTCTACAAAAAAAACATCCTGAAAAGTAAAACGGATACCAATAGTTAAATCCATACTATTCCTGGCACGAATGTTTAGTTAGTATTGCATAAGCATCGCAATATCAACATGGAAACACAAAAATTCAGTCGCCGGCAGGCCCTACAGGCTTCAGCCGTATTAGGAACAGCCTTGCTGTTACCTGTTAATAAACTACTAGCTATTCCAATTGCCCAGGGCAAAACACCTGCCTTAACGGCCGAAGAAATGGCCGCCATTGACAGCGCTTTAGGCAAAAAGGGCAGTTACAAAGAAGCAGAAGCTGTTTACACAACCCCATTACCCAGGAACGACCTGAAAATGAAAATTAAGGGCGAACCGGTGCCCATTCCTTTTGGTTTTGGCGGTTGGGTATCATTCAAAAAAACGGTTGATGGAAAATCGGCCATGGTGATGAGCGATACGGTATTGCAAATGGAAGAAGTTAATCCTTTGATCTCTGCAGCCCTTGTAAATGGCCTGGAGATAGCTGCCATCCATAACCACTTCTTTTACGAGGAGCCACGCATATTTTATATGCACATTCATGGTATAGGTACAGTAGCTGAGTTGGCTAAAAAATATGCGGATACGATCAGGGACAGCAAACTTTTCCACACTAATCAACCGGCTCCGTCCGCACCGTCTGCGGTTACCGGGAAAGAAAACTTTGATTTGCCTGTTCTGGACGCCATTGTAAAATATAAAGGTACAGTAAATGGCCCCACCTATAAATACACGGTTGGCAGAAGCGATCTGAAAGTGATAGCCATGGGAGTGGAAATGACCACCAATATCGGCCTGAACAGTTGGGCGTCTTTTGCCGGCAAACAGGATGATGCCCATATAGCAGGTGACATAGCTATGCTGCAAAGTGAAGTGAATGGCGTTATTAAAACCCTACGAGCGCATAACCTGGAAATTGTGGCAGTACATAACCATATGCTGGGTGATGATCCGCACATGATTTTCCTGCATTATTATGGCCGTGGCAATGCCGCAACTTTGGCGCAGGGTTTCCGGGCGGCATTGGATGTGCTGGGCCAAAAAACCGATAAAATGGGCGGTATGAAAATGTAAACCTAACTGTTAAACTTTTAGCTTATGAAATGGATCACCCGTGAACGRCCAAAAATTGACCGTATTGCCTGTCCCTGGCTGATAAAAAACTTTGTTGACCCCAGGGCTGAATTTATTTTCGTGCCTAAAGAGGATGTGTTTGAAAAAGCAAAACTTTTAAATGCGATACCCTATGACATTGCGGGGGCAGAATATACGCACGAAGGTGAACGCTGCACATTTGATTATATCATCAAAAAACACAACCTAACCGATCCGGCTATCTTACAGATCGCGGAGATTGTAAGGGGTGCAGACACAGATAGGTTTAACCTGGCGCAGCAGGCAGCTGGTCTTTGGGCCATATCTGCAGGGTTATCTTATAATTTCAAAGATGACCATGAACAACTGGCCATCGGATTAATTATTTATGATGCCCTGTATAGCTGGGCCAAATATGTACAGGAAGAAAAACACACATGGAAGAACAATTAAACAAATACAAACCTGCCTATTCTTTGCTGGATATTACTAAATATTACCTGAAACTTGGCACCTGGGGTTTTGGCGGCCCGGTGGCTTTAGTTGGCTATATGCACCGCGACCTGGTTGAAAACAAAGGGTGGTTAACTGATGAAGAATATAAGGAAGGGTTGGCACTGGCCCAGCTGGCCCCCGGCCCCTTAGCTGCCCAGTTAGGTATTTATATTGGGTTTGTGCATTACGGGCTTATTGGGGCAACATTAACCGGACTTGCTTTTGTATTGCCCTCTTTTATCATGGTGGTTTTATTAGGCATGGCTTACCAGCTTTTCGGAGGCTTAGCCTGGATGCAGGCGGTATTTTATGGAGTAGGTGCTGCAGTTATTGGGATTATTGCGATGAGCGCTTATAAGCTTACTGTAAAATCGATCAGCAAGCTGGAGATAGCCGCCATAAAATCCAAATGGTTATTATGGCTGTTTTATATTGCGGGGATTGTTATAACAGTTATTACGGAAAGAGAAGAAATAATACTATTCCTGGCCTGTGGTATTTTGTATATGCTGATCAAAGCTCCACCGCAATGGATCAAAAAACCTGCCATAATACCCGCCGGGATTTTAATCAGTACCGGCTTTTGGAAATATGAGGGCAAAACTTTGCAGGAAATTGCCTGGTTCTTTGCCAAAGCCGGGGCTTTTGTATTCGGCAGCGGGCTTGCTATCGTGCCTTTTTTGCATGGCGGGGTAGTTAAAGAATTTGGCTGGTTAACAGAGCATCAATTTGTGGATGCTGTGGCTGTAGCAATGATCACACCGGGGCCTGTCGTAATTACGGTAGGATTCATAGGATATTTAGTCGCCGGTTTTCCGGGTGCTGCCGTAGCTGCTTTAGCCACTTTCCTGCCATGTTATTTATTCACCGTAGCGCTGGCACCCTCATTTAAAAAAATTGCCAAAAATACCAGCATTAAAGCTTTTGTAGACGGAATAACCGCATCAGTTATCGGGGCTTTGGTTGGCTCTGTTATTATAATTGGATTACGTTCTATTGTGGATGCCCCTACTGCATTGATTGCAATAGCCGCGGTATTGGCCTTACTATATGTTAAAAAAATGCAGGAACCATATATCATCGGCATCGCAGCGATAATTGGCGTATTGATTAAAACCTTATAACTATTGTATGACAGATATATTCTGAAACTGCGCCGATGGTCACCATCAAAATAATATTACTCCCGAATCGAGATGTCGGCAAATGTTTCAATTAAACCAAAGCCTGATTACTAATCCCGTAACCGTACTGCTTGCGCGTAAGCCCCCGCAGCAAGTACCGATGGCTTATCGGCTTTTGAAAGATCACCGCCATCTATCTTGATATTATGGCTTTCCTTACCTTCTACCTGTAACACATTTGCCACGGGAGTTAACACACGCAGTGCACTTATTAAAACATCACGTGTGTTAATGAAACGCAATAATGATTCTGCATCTTTTTGTCCCTGTGCGCTTAAGCCGTTCACGGCAACGTCTTCTACGTTATCCAGGATCAATGCGGGTCGCATATCCGGGCTGGCCTTTGTTAACCGGATATTGTGAAGCGTTAATCCGCGCACATTGCGTGCATATATTCCATAGGCCGGCGGAATACCGATCTGGTAATATTCTCCCGCAATTTTTGGAACATCCCTTACCGCTGCGTGCTCAACTGTGCCGCCGCCCGGAAAAGTAATATGTACATCATTAAAGGAAATGTTCTCTAAAAATCCCTTATCCACACCATTCAATACAACGCATGAAAATATCTCACCCGGGTTATACCTGCTGGCAAACTCTGCATCGCGAAGCGGAACGGGTTTTACTACTGTAGCGTGAATATTATTAAAAGAAATGTTTCGGATAATCCCGGGAGTAGCAATTTCTTTGTTCTCGCTTGATGACTTCACATTACCCAGGCCTATGGAAATAGGACCTGTTACATCCTTCATCACCAGGTTTGAAAATGAAATATTCTCAAACCTTGATCCGGGCGAACAGCGCATTTTTATAGGGCATCCATAGGTTTCATAAATAAGACAATTAGAAACGGTGATATTTTCGGCCTCCCCGCCTCCAAAACGGAACACTGACCATCGGGTGCTAAAGGAGCAATCAGATATGGTTACAAATTTACAGCTGCCAAATAAAGCGCAGGCATCATCCTGGCATTGTACATCGCAGTTACTAACATGCACATAGGTACTGCCAATAAAATGAAAGCCATCGTTATTATGCACCACCTTACCGCGAATATATAGCCCTTCGAGTTTTACATAAGAGCAAAGACAAACCCGCACCGAATGATAAGCACTGTTAATGAGCGAAATATCACGAACAGTTAGGTTTTTACATTGATAAAAAAGTAAATGGTATGGGCGATGATTACCTGTAATGCCGGCCGGAGGTAACACGCCCTTGGTATCACTGCGAAATTGCGCGCCCTGCCCGTCAATAATACCATTGCCTTCAATTGTAATATTATCAGCATTTACAGCAAATATCAGCCCCACATTCCCATCGTTCATTGTCCACCCGCTGTCAAGTGGGATAACGTCACTGGCGTGGTACTGCTTGCCATCGGCGCTGCCTAACAGTTTCCCTTGTGCAACTATGTGCAGTGTAACGTTACTTTTTAACTCAATGGTTCCAATAACAAATACACCCGCTGGTACCAAAACCGTACCACCATGATCTTTATTACAGGTATCAATTGCCAATTGCACTGCAGCTGTATCCAGTGTTTTTCCGTCGCCTTTTGCTCCAAAATCACGGATGTTGTAAATGCGTGCACCGGTATCGTTGCCTGTTTTTTCTATCGAATTTGATTGCTCAGAACCAAACGCATTTGATGTAAAAGCCATTAAGCCTGTACCTATAGAAACCTTACCCATTGCTCCCAGCCAATTGCGACGGGATACTGTTTTATCATCCGGATTTATCATCAGTTACTCAGTTTTAGTTTGTTAAAATAACCCATTGCGAGGGAAAAACCGGCCGCAATGGGAGTTAAAGTGGGTTAGTATTATTTAGTTTGATAGAAAAGTACCCTGTCAATTACCTGTATAGCGCCGTTTACGGGCAAAATATTGCTTGTTCGTACACTTACATAGCCTACAGAATTTGAGAAATCATTTAACCGCATGGTAAAATTCTGATCGTCGTTAACACGCAGTGTCATCACCGAGGTGGGATTTAACGGATCGTAATTTAACGGCTGAAGCGTAGTGGCAATCACGTTGCCGGGCGTTAAGTTATTAAATGAGTATGCTCCCTGTACAATTAAATACAACAGGTAGTTTTTTACCTGCTCTTTAGGGTAATCGCTCCACTTTTTTCCCGGCACACCATTTACCAGGTATTTCCCCCAATAACAATCTGCAGTTATAGTGGGTACTTTATTCACAAGGGTTGTTCTGTAAATGGCATCGTTATGCAATAGTATAAATGTACAATTGGTTTTAATATACAGGTTTGTATCTATCCCCGAATACTCAATAGCCTGCCGCATCAGTTTAAAAATGGTATCCTTGCCGGCAAAGTTGTAACTACGGTCCTTAATATATTGCCAGGTGGTTTTATCAATATGCGGATCAAGCACATAGGGATGATAATCAGCATTCTCCTGTAATTTTAATCCAGCCAGATTACAGCTGGCCATGCTTATTATAAGGCCTGCAAAAGCAAACCATAAACATGCTTGTTTTATCTTTTTCATTTTGATATCTTTTTAAAATGCTATCTGATTAATTGATTAATAAGGTGGATTTTGAGTTAGTTTGGTATTGGCGTTTAATACGTTTTGATTGATGGGCCAGAATACCTTTCTTGGGTCGCCAAAACCGGTAGAAGGAAACCCTTTTAACAGTTGCCTGGTCCTGATCACCGGGTCCATCGTGCTGATGACGATGTCATTCCTCTGCAAATCAAACCAGCGTTTAGCTTCGCAGAAAAACTCCAGCTGTCTTTCCCGTAAAATTCCGTTGGCATTAACCGGACTGCCGTAAAGCATAGCATCCGCATTGGCAAAATCACTTGCCTGATAGGCTGGCAAGCCTGCCCGGGTATGTACCTTATTCAGGTAAAGCAGCGCATTGGCAAGGTCGCCTGTTCTGTTTAATGCTTCGGCCCGTAAAAGGTAAATATCAGCCAGGCGATATAGTGGAAAATATAGATTTGCCTGCGGGGAGTTAGGATAAATCTGGTTTCCGTTCTTATCCAGGTTGGGCGCATAGTACTTCAATATTTTATCGTGATTATTTACCTTAAAATCAATACTTTGAGCGCCCCTGACATCAGCGGTTGTTGTGGTGTAGTATGCCCACAACGGAGGGTCGACGGCAAAATCACTATTGGTATCACCGGCCCCTATCTCCTGTGAGGTTTTATTGCCGCCATCAACCGTAAAATCCCAGTTTAAACTCCAGATGTTCTCTTTGGTATTTGTCGGGGCTATAAAATTATTTTTCCAGTTAGCAGTAGTTTCCAGGCTATAGCGGTTTAGCTTGAACAGGTTGTCGCACCACAACAAGGCATTGGTATAATCATGGTTGTACATGTAAACATCCATTAACATGGCCGCAATACCGCCTGAATTTAAATTCCATACTACCGCAGCTGTGTGGTCAGACAGGTCATAGGCTTTAAGCAGGTCGGGCAGAATAACATTTTTTACAATATCAGCCGCGGGTGTTACACTCTTGTAAGGATCTGTACTCAGATCTTCGTAAGGCTCTGTCCATACAGGCACATTTCCCCAAAGTCTTATCAGCCAGAAATAACAATATGCCCTTATTCCCAAAGCTTGCGCCTGCAGGTCCTTTGACAAAACAGGATCAATACCCTCAATAGCCGGAATATATTTTATGGCAAAATTAGCCCGGCCTATCGTGGCGTATATCAGCGTCCAATCGGCCCCGGTGGTGGTAGGCGTTAATACGTTTATTGCCAGGGGCAGGCCATCATTATAGGTAGGGTGAAAAGTAAGATTATCGCTCCGGCCATCGCCCCAATAAATATACTGGGTGTTAAACATATCCTGAATACCATCATATATCCCTGCTATACCTGCCTTGGCATCATCAGATGTTTTCCAAAATTTACTACTCGCCAGCTGACTTTTTGGAGGCTGGTCCAACAGCTTTTTACAGCTAAACAACGAAATGGAGAGCATCAAAAAAGCAACATTTAATATTTTTTTCATGATTAAATTCATTAGAAATTAACATTTATTCCAAAACCACATTCGCGCCTGCGCGGATAACGGCCACTATCATTACCCGGCGTTAAGGCTGAGCTTGAAGAAAATTCAGGGTCGTACCAGGAGTAGTTTGTCCAGGTGAGCAGGTTTGCGCCATATATATAAGCCCCAATATTTTTCAGTTTAATACGCGAGGCTATCTTTGCCGGCAGGTTGTAGGTGAACTTTGCATAACTAAGCCTGATGAATGAAGTATTTTCCAGGAACCTGGTTTGCGTACCCGGAAAATTCGCTGTTGAGTTTTTGCGGCCCATGTAGGGTATATTTGTAATATCCCCCTGCTGTTTCCATGAATTATAAGTAGTATTGTTATCGGCAACAATGCCCGATGTAGCCAGGTTATTTAATGTTTGCCTTGGGCTATCATACGCTTCGCCGCCCCAGGTAGTATTAAGTGTAAACGATAAACTAAATTGTTTATAAGTAAACGTGTTAATGATGGCTCCATAAAATGACGGCTGTGCATTGCCAATTATCTGCCGGTCATTAGCATCAATCACACTATCCTTTTTAACATTGTCAAATATCATATCGCCGCCCAGCAGTAACGCGCCTCCGGCGTACATATGGTGCACAGTACCTGTATAGGTGTTACCATTCAGCACATAGCCCGAAGCAGTTTTACCATCGGCAGAAACGCCTACCGGCGTCAGCCTGTTCCAATTACCGTCATAAGCATTTGATGCATCGTACTGGTAAACCCCCTGTCCCTTATACCCATAAAAATCGCCGATCTTTCCACTCTCCTGAACCAGGTAGGTAGCGCCTCCCGAGGTAGCTAAAAATGATTGATGATTGTAAAGGCTCTTGACCTTATTACGCTCAACAGATAAGGTGGTATTAATATTCCAGGTAAATTTTTTACTGGCAACAGGGGTCGCATTTACAGAAAACTCCCATCCTTTATTGGTAACATCGCCAACATTTACATATACAGTGGTAAAGCCTGTCTCTACAGGAATATTGCGCTGATAAAGCAGGTTTTTAGTTACCTTTTGATAATAATCGGCGGTTATATTCAGGCGGGAATTAAAAAATTGCAGATCTAACCCCAGGCCTTTCTGAATATTGCTTTCCCACTTTAATTGCGAGTTTCCGAACTGGTTACTTAAAACCACCCCATTTACCGCATTGTAAAAGGACGATCCAAAAGTATAGATTAACAAATTGGAGTTGGCCGGGATACGATCGTTACCCACCTGCCCATAATTTACTCTCAACTTGGCATCGCCCAGGAATTTTTTTGACCAGTCCATGAACGATTCGTCGGAGAAACGCCAGGCGGCCGATGAGCCATAAAAATTACCGAATTGATTGGATGAACCAAATTTTGATGAACCGTCCCTGCGGTAAACCGCACTAAATATATACCGGCTTTTATAGTTGTAACCTACGCGGGTGTAAAATGATTCGCGGCTGGTTGATCCGGCATCGGTACCAGTATTGGTTTGGTCAATAATACCATACACATTTGAAGTGTAGATAGTTTCGTTGGCAGAGTTCGACCCGGCTATTTTAAAACTATTGTTCTGCGTTTTCTCGGCGCTTACCCCTGCCACAGCAGATATGGAATGGTTTTGGCCAAATGTTTTATTATAATTTAAAAATCCCTGGTATGCCCAATTGGTGTTAAGGGCAAAACTTTCCCTCCCCGAATTAACCGTGGGGCTGGCGCTGCTCAATAGTTTAGGGTCAAAGAAAACATTGTGTGGCGTTGACAAACCAAAATCAAAGTTATTGGTTAAACGCAAATCTTTACTAATGGTATAATCTACCTGGTTAAACAAATCGCCAGTATACGTACTGGTAACATTAACCTCGAGCAAGGCTACCGATAACTGGTTGCGACGCCCGCTAATGTAGCCGGTTAAGGTACCATCTGGATAATACAAAGCTAAATTAGACGGCCGCTGAAATGCCTGGTTAATAGTGTTACCCTCATTAATATTATTGTTGGTATTATAACCAAAGGATAACCGGTTGCTGTATTTAAACCTTGGAGATACCTGGTAATCCAAATTAAAACGGGCCTGCAGTGTTTTTGAGTAGCTGTTAACTATCAAACCTTCATCATTAATATACCTTATACTTGAATAATATTGCACACTTTTTTCGCCACCGCTAACACCAAAATCAAGAATATCTCTTTTGGCTGTTTGGGTAATTACACTCTGGTTATCATTGTCTGAGTTAAAAACCACATTTAATGAATCGTTTGTGGTAGTTGGTTTATCGGGACTGTTACCATTATATAAATTTCTTTCAACACGCAGGTCCTTTGAATTTGGCTGCTCCAGCTTGTGGGCCATTACACCAAAAATGCGGGCATATTGAGCGTTAATAAGCGGCTTACCGGCCTGGCCCCGTTTAGTGGTTATTAATATAACACCATTGGCTGCCTGTGAACCATAAATAGCCGCCGACGCGGCATCTTTTAATACCTCAATAGATTGTATGTCGTTAGGGTTCACATTATCCGCGCTTTGGCTTAAAATACCATCAATTACAAACAGAGGTGAGTTACCCGCGCTTGAAAATGTTGAACCGCCGCGTATTTGGATGGAGCCGGTTGCGCCAGGCTCGCCCGAATCGTTTATCACCAGCACGCCCGATGCCTGTGACTGTAAAGCATCAATCAGGTTGATAGGATGGCGTTCCTCAATCTGCTTGGCAGTAACCGTTGATATAGCCCCGGTTAAATCGCGCTTTACTACCGATTGGCCATAACCGGTTACCACTACCTCGTTTAGGTCGGTGGCTGATTCCTTTAGCATCACGTTGATGGTTTTGCGGTCGCCAACCGTTACTTCAGTTGAAACATAGCCGATAAACGAGAACATCAACACGGCATTGTTATCCGGCACATTGATTGTAAATTTCCCGTCAGGATCAGTTATAACCCCTGTTTGCGCGCCCTTTATTCTTATGCTTACACCAGGTAGCGGACCACCTTTATTATCCGTTACCCGCCCGGTAACGGGTTGTATAGGCACCTGTAATCTTTTGTCAGAAATTATAACCAGGTTGTTACTACCCAGTTTATATATAAGATCTGTTTTAGTTAATAATATGTCCATTACCTCGTTTATCGAAGCATTATTAAGAATTACATTACCAATATGCTTTGCATTTAAGGCATCATCATTATAAACAAAACGGTAACTGCTTGTTTTTTCAATTTCAGTGAGTGCTTTTTTTATGGAAACATCATGAAGGTTAATATTAACTTTATCCTGGGCGTAGCCTTTTGCAAAAACCTGAAATGCAGATATAATTATCAGGATTAGGATACACTTTGTCATGAGTAATATTTTTAATAGGCATTGCAACCGCACATTACTTATGCGGCAAGCATTTTTTTTCATAATTTAGTATTTAGGTTACTTTAATTATTGGTTTAAGAAGACTCGTAGTTGTGGTACCAATTATTGCGGGGAATGCGACAACATTCTCCGCTTTTTTGGTTTAATAATTTTATGGTTTAAATTTTATCATACGCATATTTTTAGGTTAAACATTCCGGGTTAGTAAATAACCACCTCTTTATTATCTATCAAAAAGTTAAAATTGCTGGTTGCCCTAAGCGCCTCCAAAGCTATATTTAGTGACTCTGTTGCGAATTTTCCGCTAAATCTTTTCTCCTTTAACCGAGTATTTTTAAATGAGATGGAAACACCATACCATCTTTCCATTTTTTTTGCTACGTCATCAAAATATTCATTATCAAATACCAGTTTATTTTCCAGCCATTGCGCTTCTGATGGCAAAGAATCGGTTTTTGTGGTATGCAGGGTACTTAGGGTAATAAGGGCATCGCCTTCATTGCTATGAGACCCTTTTTTGTTAAGAATGGTTAATTTTTCGGAGGGTTTTAATATAATCCGGTGATCGGGTCCCGAAGTTGTGGTTAATTCTATTCTTCCCCGGATCAGTGATGTTTCAGAAACATTATCATTTGCATAAGAACGAACATTAAAGGCAGTGCCGAGTACTTTTATCCGCATTGTAGCGGTATTTACAATAAACGGATGTTCAGCATCCTTCACAACGTCAAAAAAAGCTTCGCCGATTAAGCGTATTTCCCTGTATTTGCTGCCGTAATTTGTTTTATAAAAAATTTCGCTGCCGACATTAAGCCAAACCTTGGTGCCATCAGGCAATACAATCTTGCTGACATTTGCCCTCGTCGCTGTAATTTGGTAGTTTTTAACATTATAACTACCGGAGTAATTTTTCCAATAGAAAAAAGACAGCAGGCCAAAAACCAAAACAGCCGCTGCCATGAGTGCAGGAATAAATCTTCTCCTCATAGTGCCAACTGGCAGGTCTGACTCGTTCGCAGGGCCTTGAAAAGTATCAGCCTGGGTATCACCAGCTTCGAATTTACTTTCGAGTTTGTCCCATTTTTGCTGAAGTTTATATGGAATAAAACGGGGCGGCTGATTGGGAT
>NZ_JBFUKX010000053.1:0-44103 GCF_056400605.1 Mucilaginibacter sp. P5_A4
GTTCTTTTCTTTCCACTTTCCTTTCCAGAAAATTCATATGGGCTGATGCTATAGATTGAGATAAAACCCATTGATGAAGATTAGGAATTTGAAGCCTAAAATTAATCGTTATTTCTTTTTGCTTTAATTCGTCTATCCTTAAAGAATTTGGGGAAGACCGCATTGCAAGCATTGCAAGTTTATCCTCTTCCCCTGCTTTTTCTAAAGATAAAACATCTTTTAAAATCATAGCTGTGGCGATAAGGTCAATCTTCGGGTAGTAAAAAGTTCCTTTATCACCAATCCCAGCTACGAGTACCATACCGCAATTGACTACGGGTTTTACGGTATAGGGAGCACATAATGCAAAAAGTGATTTTAACCCTATTTGAGATGAAATTGCAATACCTGCACGTATCAGTAATGGGGTTCCTATACCATATCCTGAAAGTTCCTGCGAATTCCACAAACCACAAATTTCTCCGGTACCATGTTGTGCAAAATTATTAACCAGGCCAAATACCCGTGCGTCCATTCCACCAGTTGCCTGTTCAATGGGTAATGGCTGCGATCCTCCTGCAACGTGAACCCTCGCGCCTCCGTAAACCTTTTTTCCATCCATTGATTCAACGATTATTACAAAAGCGCCGGGGTTTGCCGACCATTCATTTTTAGAGGATGTAACCTTTGTAACGCCAATGCTGGTTAAAACATTAGTGTGGCCTTCAATAAATAGCTCGCAAGTTTCGGGCTCATCAATTGCCCTGAAAGCTCTGAGTCTTACTTCGGGTTTTTCTTTATTTACATTATCATCCATTAATGAAATTTTTTCTGAAAAAATGATATTTAATCCGACAGGATTATTACTTAATTAGCGTAGGGGGATTAAGTAAATTAAACGGCGATTTTCGTTTAAGGTTCGGGTTTTTAATTAGTAATTGAAGAAATAGAAATCAAGGCAGAACCTAAGAGGGTTATCGGGGTAACTTTTTAACCTATTAAGGCTTTATCATGCCGATAGTACATTTTTATTGTGTACTATTGTAGTGATCCGGTTTTTTCAAGCTTAGCAATTCACAATCAGTTTGTTATAATTTATATCGGACAGTTACGATATACCCCCCAATTGGTTGTAAAGCCATATTATGGAAAAAGATAAAATGAATCTATCCGATCAATTAAGTATTGCAAACAAAGAGCTCATCATCCAAAATCAGGAAAAAGAAAAGCTTGCTGCCGAATTAAGCATTGCAAACACCCAACTACTTTTTCAAAATAAAGAAAAAGGGAAGCGCGCAGCAGAGTTAATTATTGCAAACATTGAGCTTGATTTTCAAAACGAAGAAAAACTAAAGCTTGCAGCAGCGTTAATTGAAGTAAATAAAGAGCTTGATTCTCAAAATGAAGAGAAGGAAAGGCGCGCGGCAGAATTAATTATCGCTTATGCCCAGCTCAGTTTACAAAACGAAGAAAAAGAAAAACGGGCTGCGGAGCTGATATTAGCGAATACAGAGCTAATATTTCAAAACCAGGAAAAAGAAAAGCGTGCCGCCGAATTGATAATAGCAAACACAGAGCTAATATTCCAAAATTTAGAAAAGGAAAAACGTGCAGCTGAGTTAATAATTGCCAATGCCGAACTGGTATTTCAAAATAAGGAAAAAGAAAAACGGGCAACAGAATTAATTATAGCTAACAAGGAGCTCGTATTTCAGAATAAAGAAAAAGGGAAGAGGGCCGCTGAATTGATATTAGCCAACATTGAACTCGATTTTCAGGATGAAGAGAAAGAAAAACGTGCCGCTGAATTGATTATAGCACTTCAAGAACTTGGCTTCCAGGATGAAGAAAAAGAAAAACGTGCCGCAGAATTAATTATAGCCAACAGAGAATTATTGGTTCAAAAGCAGGAAAAAGAGCGACGCGCCGCTGCCGAAGCAAAGAAAGATGAGTTTTTTAATATGGTAAGTCATGAATTTAAAACACCGTTAACTAATATTAAAGCCATTAATCAGCTCCTGGAAAAAACGACAAACAAAACCGATAAAACTTATGCGTTTATTTTAAATGCCAACAATAGCATTAAACGCCTGGAAAGATTAATAGAAGATTTATTAGATGTTACCAGGATAAACTCCGGGCAAATAGATTTGAATATATCTGCATTTAGTTTTTCAGATGCGCTTGCTAATAGTATATCCAGCGTACAACAAATCTCTAATAAACATAAGATCCTGCTTGAAAACTCAATTGATATACACTACACAGGCGATCAATTTAAGATAGAACAGGTTTTGATTAATCTTCTTAATAATGCGATAAAATATTCTCCAGATGCAAATAAAGTAATTGTAAAGGCGAAAGTGGCTTCGGGGCACATTGTAATAAATGTGGAGGATTTTGGAATAGGCATTGCAAAAGAGGACATAGGCCAATTATTTCAGCGCTTTTACCGGGTAAGTAAAACATCAATGCTTTACCAGGGTGTTGGCCTTGGACTTTATATCGCATCAGAGATCATCAAAAAACATAATGGAAATTTTACAATAGAAAGTGAATTAGGAAAAGGAAGCATCTTTGGCTTTAGCTTGCCCTTAAATCCTGTAATGTGTAATTGATACTAATCTGTTTATGCAAAAAAACAACATTCAGTACATAAGTTTTTGCCGGGGTTTTTACTTTATTCCTGCGGGTGATAGTCTGCATGTGAAAGCCCAAACTGCAATACACGGTCAATTGTCAGCATGGCCTGCCAGGTTGGTCCTGTCGTACTTTGTGGCTTAATCCAGGCCGGTTTAAAACCATTTTGCTGATAAAAGCGCAGAACCGATTTTGGATAATATAACTGCGCATCTAAATTTTGCCCCGAACCTGCTTTTTAATCTCCTGACTTAATCCTGTATCGATTGTAAGTGCATCTGTTTTTTGAGTAAATGTTGCTTTGGCATCACAATTTTGCAAATTGGCTACGATTAATATCACTATCCCAAGAGATAATAAATATTGGCTGATTCGGGTTTCCATAACATTGAATTATGAACATAAAGATCGACGGGAACCGATTGCTAAATAATGACAATCCTCACCTTAATTTTTGACCATTAACATCAATCAGGTAATAAGCGTAACTAAAATTCCTGCCATAACCTAATTTTCAGGGATCATCAACACCTGAGTGGTCACGTTTGTAATTATAGATGGGTTTGTATAAAACGAAACGCAAAAAAATGACCATCGTCACTTTTTTGCGTGAAAAGAATTATATTTTATATGGTTCTGATTACCAATATTTGTGATCACAATCAATATTTGATAAAATCTGTATATGGAAAACACCGCTCTTTTAAAAGCGATCATCGAAAACGCCATTGATGGTATCATCACGATCGATGGAAAAGGCATCGTAGAAACCATCAATCCCGCGGCCTGCAGACTATTCCTTTGCAGCCCGGAGGAGGTGATTGGTAAAAATGTTTCTACACTGATGCCACCGCCTTACAAGGAGCAACATGATGAGTATATTAATAGGTACCAGCGAACCAACGAACCGCATATCATTGGCATTGGTCGGGTAGTGACCGGTTTACGCAAAGACGGCACTACATTTCCATTCAAACTGGGGGTGAGCGACGTTCCTTTTTCAGGAAGGAAGATCTATGCGGGTTTTATTCATGACCTGAGCCGGGAAATGGAAGCAGAAGAGCAATTGAAGGAATATGCAGCCCATTTAGAAGAGTTGGTTGAAGACAGGACCCAATCCCTGAAGAAAACTGTACAGGCCTTACAACGGGCCAAAGAAGAAGTAAGCCTCTCCCTGGAAAAGGAAAAGGAGCTTGGCCAGCTAAAAAGCAGGTTTGTATCCATGGCTTCTCATGAGTTCCGTACGCCGTTAAGTGCTATACAATTATCATCCTCTTTAATAGAAAAATATGCGCAGCCTTTCGATAATCCCAACATCAGCAAACATGTCGGTAAGATCAAAACCGCGATTGGTAACCTTACCGCTATCCTGAACGATTTTCTATCGCTGGAAAAACTGGAAGCAGGGAAGGTAACCCCTTCATTCATCGCTTTCGACCTGGTAAAGCTTTCGGAAGAGATTACGGAGGAAATGCAAATGGTGGCCAAACAAAATCAAAACATTATTTACCAGCATACCGGGATTAGCAGCCTGATCGTCCTCGACCAAAATCTGGTCAGAAACTGCGTAATCAACCTCATTGGTAATGCCATAAAATATTCTGGAGAAAACACTTTCATAGAATTTAACACGGAGATCAATGAACAATTTTGCCTGATCACCGTTAAAGACAACGGAATAGGTATTCCGGAAACCGACCAAAAACATCTTTTTGAAGCATTTTTCCGCGCCCATAACACCGGTAATATCCCCGGAACCGGGTTAGGTTTAAATATTGTAGCGCGCTACGCTGGCCTGATGAATGGGCAGATAGAGTTTAAAAGCGACATTAACCAGGGAACCACATTCACCATTAAATTTCCAATATCATGAATAAAAAAGTATTGATCATTGAAGACAACAATGACATCCGTGAAAACGTGGTTGAAATACTGGAACTGGCCGGTTACGATGTAGCTGATGCCAATAATGGCAAAACCGGGGTAGAACTCGCCATTAAAAATCCGCCCGATATTATTTTATGCGATATCATGATGCCAGAGCTGGATGGGTATGGAGTTTTATATATGCTAAATAAAAATCCTGAAACCAGTGCTGTCCCTTTTATATTCCTGACGGCCAAAGCCGAACGGTTAGACCTGCGAAAAGGGATGGAAATGGGCGCAGATGATTACCTGACCAAACCATTTGATGATATGGACCTGCTCAACGCCATTGAAAGCCGGCTGAAAAAGAAGGAACTCCAGAAAAATTTTTATAGCAAATCATTGGACAGTTTGAACCATCTGATCTCCAGAAACGACGGGCTTAACGAATTAAAAAAGATCATCAGCGAACGGAGAAGCCGTCAGTTCAAGAAAAATCAGGTCATATACTATGATGGCGATAAGGGTGCCGGCCTTTACCTGGTAATCAACGGAAAAATAAAAACTATTAAACTTGCCGAAGATGGCCGCGAACTAATGACCGGCATTTATGCTAATGATGAATACCTGGGCGTCAATGCACTGTTATCCAACGAGCCTTATACGGATACGGCAACTGCCCTTGAAGACAGCACGTTATGTCTTATCCCTAAGGACCAGGTAGAACGGTTACTTAATCTGTATCCCGAGGTAGCCCGCGAATTTATTAAGCTGCTGGCCAATGATATCAGGTATAAGGAAGACCAGTTGATGCAGCTTGCCTACCATTCTGTACGAAAAAGAATGGCTGAGGCTCTGATCCGGCTGTTCCGTCAGCAGGGTAATAACACAGCTGGTTTTAAAATAACCAGGGAGGACCTCGCCGCTATGGCAGGAATGGCAACTGAAACCGTAAGCCGGACACTATCAGACTTTAAAGATGAAGGACTGATTGAAAAGAAAGGCAGCCTGATCAACATACTGGAACCCGAAAAACTGGTAAAAATGAAAAACTGACACATGTCATTATTTCACCTGATATTACTCATTCTATAGGGGTTACCATAATAATAGCTTTGTTTAATAAAAGCAATTAGGATGAAAGCGGTAGCGTACAGTATCAAGCACTTTGAAAAAGAATATTTGGCAAAGGCCAACCAGAAAAAGCATGACATCACGCTTATTTCAAACCCTTTAGGTCCGGAAACAGCTGTATATGCAGAAGGAAAGGACGCAGTCATTGTATTCACAAATGATGATGTGTCGTCTGGCGTCATTGAAATACTTGCCGGCTATGGCGTCAAATTTATTGTAACCCGCTCGTCGGGTACAGACCACATTGACAAGGACGCTGCAGCAAAACATGGGATCAAAATCGCCAATGTTCCTTCCTATTCTCCGCAAGCCATAGCAGAACATGCATTGGCCCTCGCCTTTGCACTCAACCGCCACATTGTTATAGCGGCCCGGCACAGTCACGAATTTGATTTTCGCAATGATAACCTTATCGGCTTTAACTTTTTGGGTAAAACCGTTGGAATCGTGGGGCTGGGCAATACCGGCCAGGCTGCAGCTACTATCTTTCACGGCATCGGTTGTCAGGTGATCGGCTACGATCCCCAATTCCCCAACGGCCTGCGCTACGTCAAACAGTCCTCATTAGACAATCTTTTAAGTACATCCGATATCATTAGCCTTCACATTCCGATGACACCGGAAAACAGGCATCTTATCTGTAAGGAAACGCTCGAAAAAATGAAGACCGGGGTCATGCTCATCAATACATCCCGGGGAGCGCTCATCCATACGCAGGATATACTGCACGCGCTGGAAAGTAAAAAAGTAGGATACCTGGGACTTGATGTTTATGAATTTGAAAAGGGTCTTTTCTTTGAGGACCACCAAAAGGATTTGATCAAAGACCCGCTGCTGCTTAACCTGATGAACCATCCCAATGTGCTTATCACGCCACATCAGGCGTATCTGACCAAAGAGGCTTTACAGGAAATTGCCGACCAGACCATTAAAAGCCTTGACTTATGGCAACTCAAAAAATGTGTCGGCAAAGCCTGTGCCTGTGCGCAGGATTGCAAAAAAAACATTGCACAGGAAAATTTATCTATACTCAACCATGAAAAGTCTGCATAAATATTTGTCCGATAAATACAACGTGGCCGCCCCTCGGTATACCAGCTACCCCAGCATGCCCTATTGGGATAATTCCAATTTTAGCCTGTCTTCCTGGAAGCAGGCAGTCAGGTTCTCTTTTGTAGAGAGTAACGAAACTTCGGGTATTAGTTTGTATGTCCACCTGCCTTTTTGTGAAAATTTGTGTACCTATTGCGGCTGCAATACCCGGATTACCAAAAATCACCAGGTAGAGGAACCTTATATAGCAGCCGTATTGAAGGAATGGATGCTATATCGAGAGGTATTCGATGGCGTTCCGGTGATCCGCGAAATACATTTAGGCGGGGGCACCCCTACTTTTTTTAGCGCCGAAAACCTGCATAAACTGATTGACGGTTTGCTGGAAGGCCTGCACATCCATACTGATGCTGAATTCAGTTTTGAAGCTCACCCTGCCAATACCACCATTGACCACCTGCAAACCCTTTTTGATCTGGGGTTTCGCCGGCTGAGTTTGGGCATACAGGATTTTGACCCCAAAGTGCAGTTCATCATCAACCGGCACCAAACCTTTGAACAGGTACAGACAGTAACCCTGCTGGCCCGTAAGATTGGTTATACCTCGGTCAATTATGACCTGATCTATGGCCTGCCATTACAAACAAAGGAAGGGCTGATCAGTACGATGAATACCGTTGCAGGCCTTAAGCCAGACAGGATAGCCTTTTACAGTTACGCGCATGTGCCCTGGATAAAACCGGGACAGCGCCATTTTACGGAGACGGATCTTCCGGATCCGGAACTGAAAGCCGAGCTGCATGAAACCGGTCGCAGGCTGCTGAGCAGCTATGGTTATCAGGAAATTGGGATGGACCATTATGCGTTACCCGGCGATGAATTGCTGAAAGCAGAACAGAAGGGAAGTTTATACCGTAATTTTATGGGTTATACCCATCAGCATACCCGGTTACTGGTTGGGCTTGGCGTATCTGCTATCAGCGATTCCTGGAATGCATTCGCTCAGAACGTAAAAACAGTGGAAGAATATCTTGCGCTGATCAAAAATGGGGATTTACCCGTTTTTAAGGGGCATATATTAACACAGGAAGACCTGATCATCCGCCGGCACATCTTAAACATCATGTGTAAAGGACATACAAACTGGAATCATCATCGGGAAACCACAGAAGCTATATTTGATGGACTGGACAGGCTAAAGTCATTGGAAGCTGACGGTCTGATAGAAACGGATTCGCTGGGTTTGAGGGTTACACCGCTTGGTAAAAACTTCCTGCGAAATATATGCATGTGCCTTGATGCCAGGCTATGGGCGGATAAGCCAACTACGCCATTATTCAGCATGGCAGTTTAATGTACCTGTATTATGGTTTAAGCCATAATACAGGTTGAAGTTTCTGTTACCATATTTTTTAGTGCCTGGATAAATATGGGGCTGTCATTCAGGCTTTCCACCAGCTGAAGGTGTTCTCCTCCAGCCATTAAAAAGGCTGCCCGGTATTCTACTCCTATTTCATAAAGCGTTTCCAGGCAATCGGCTACAAAAGCGGGGCAGATCACTAAAATCCTTTTTTTACCTACCGCTGCCAAGCGGGTAAGCCTATCAGCAGTGTATGGCTTGAGCCATTCCGAATTTCCGAGCCTTGATTGGAAGCTGATGGAATAATCCATCCTGTTCAGCATCAGCTCACCGGCAATCAGCCGGGCAGTTTGATGGCACTGGGCTGCATAGCAATTTTGGTTGATAGCAGAGATTTGATCGCAGCAATTTCTTTTTTGCATGCAGTGGAGACCAGATGGATCACATTGCCTCACCTGCCGCTCCGGCAATCCATGAAAACTGAACAATACATGATCATAATTTGCAGCCAAATATTTTCGCGCGTTGACTGCAAAAGCACGGATGACTAAAGGGTTATCATAAAACGCGTTGGCAAATGACAACGATGGTATAACGGACCAGGTGCTGATGATATTCATTACCTTTTCAAACACTGAACCGCTGGTAGCGGAGGCGTACTGCGGAAAAAGGGGTATAACCCGGATACTGCCTACATCAGCGTTCCGCAATTTGGCCAGTCCGCTTTCGATGGATGGGTGCTGGTAGCGCATGGCCAGCTCTACCACATAATCAGTACCAAGACTTTGTGCCAATAATTGCTGCTGCAGGGTGCTGTAATGCAACAAGGGCGAGCCGGTTTTGTTATTCCAGATCTTCCGGTATAAACCTGCTGAACGGGGTCCGCGGAATGGTACTATGATCGCACGAACGAGCATAAAACGTAAAAAAGGGTGTATATCGATCACCCTTTTATCCATCAGGAATTCAGTAAGGTATTTGCGAACGTCGCCCGTGGCCGGGCTAACCGGTGTTCCTAAGTTAACCAGCAAAATTCCTTTTCTCATGTAGCATATATTTAATTTAAACCTGGTTTTATGAGGGTTTTGCTATTTCCAGACGGCGAAAGCAACGGCCTCCTCCATATCTTTACGGTTTATGATGCAAAGGAACAATCGCCCTGCAATCATAATAAGTTGAAATAAGGGTGAAATGTTACAGTATAAAGATGATGAGCATAAGAATATGGATAAGGATACTCATTGCAAAAAGCCTAAGCATGGTTTTTATTCCCGCACCTCCCATACCAGCTATGATATTTGCAAAAAACAAGGATAGTGTTAAAACCACTACCAGGACCGGAGCATTGAAATAATATATCAGAACAGCCGGTACAGGCAAAAAGAAAACGCCCTGAAACACCAGTGAGATCAGGAACCATAAAGTTTTGTTGTCGGATTGGCTTTCCATGAAGGTTGTCCATTTCATTTGAAGGCCTTTGCTATAGGATTTTGTGGCGGCCTGAGCGGCCCATTGGGTGGTTGTATTTACAGTTGCCATAATAATGATGATTAATACTGCAAATATCCCTTACCCCTGTGATCCGTGCCATGATCTCAGCCCTTGAATAATATGACCCTGATCACAAAAGGCGCATTAGTTACCAAACAACCGGCAATAATAACTTCATGATAATTGCAAAAACTAACGGCAAATACTTACGCCAGAGGCTGGTTTCGCTGGGCTGAGGTAAGGAATATTCAGTTCCATGCCGCGAAGCAGGAACCAAAGGCCAAGGCAAACCATCAGGTATGGCATTCCCTTATTGATCCGGCGGCGCAAGGGGAGGCCGACTAAACCGGTACTAACAGTAGCCAATAACATTAACGGGAAAGTGCCTGCCCCAAACCAAAACATATATTGCGCTGATGCTGAAGGAGAGGAGGTATTCACCGCGCCGATAAGCGCCAGGTAAACAAAGCCACAGGGTAAAAATCCATTCAGCATACCTAATGCAAAATGTCCTGCTTTATGTCGAAGCGCATAGCTTATCACCCTGTTCACAGGCGCCAGCGATTTGGCAGCGAATTTGGATCTGCTGAATTTTACTTTGAAGATCCTGAAAAAACCTGCAGTTATGATCAACAAGCCGCTGATGATACTGACACTTTGCTGCAAACCGGCCAGCCAAAGTTGGTGCCCCACCACACCGATCAGCAAGCCCAGCAGGGTGTATGTTATTACCCGGCCCACATTGTAAATAAATTTATCGGCAACTACCATCCACCAGCGTTCATGAAAGGAGGGCACTGCAAAAGCCAGGGGGCCGCACATCCCGATACAATGGACACTGCCGAACAAGCCTATAAAAAAGGCAATCTGGTTTGTGGTCATTCGATATCTACCTCCTTTTCGTATAGGTAAGCTTTCCTGTTACTCTCCCATTCCAGTACTACATGCCACCGGCCCTTAATCAATGATGCGGTGGATAAACCAGCAATTTTGCCCAGTTCGGTATTTAACGGAAAGGAGGCATCCAGCGCTTTGCTTGAAGGCCTGATAAATTTTACACTCCCTTTTGCAGGTTCGGTAAAAGATATGCTCACCTGTTTGCCGTTGATATGGATAACCGGCTGGGCATGGTCTGTAACAACCTGTTTCTCCTTTGCATAGGCTTTATTAAAATCCAGCCCTTTTTCATAATAATGATGGTCATACTCGTCTGCCGGCAAAGCAAACATGCGGACACACATACTAATAATAAAAAGCATGAACAAGGCCATGCCGGTAATAATTCCTTTTCCCCAATTCATTTTTTTAATCATTTAATGGCCCCACAAAGGTGGTGCTGACCGTTTGAATTATTTTTTTGTTTAGTACAAGATTAATTTTGACATCAGTTTTTGCCGCGTGAATGTCACTGGCCGGGATCAATAAAAAAAAGACGGTTTTGACAGACCCGCCTGCGCTGATAGCCCCTGGTGCCTGTATGTACTTTATTTTTACTGCGGGATCCTCGGATACGATACTAATGTTCCTTGCTGTATTGGATTTATTGATGATTTCTGCGTTATAAATGTTACTGATGTAACCGCCCTCTTGTTCCTGGTAAAGCATGCCGGCACTGCGCAAAACAGTAATATCAATATCGCCGCGGCTAAAAATAAAATAACAAAGAACCGTCATCAGCACTATGATGACGCCGCTGTAACCCATCATCCTGCCGGTAAACGAAGGTTTTTGCTGTTTACGGATCATATTTTCCGAGTAAAACCCGATCAGATTGAGAGGTTTGTGAATCTTATCCATCACCTCATTGCACACATCAATACACGCGGTGCAGTTCACACACTCCATTTGCGTCCCCTCCCGGATATCTATACCGGTGGGGCAAACCGATACACACAGCCCGCAGTCCACGCAGTCTCCTTTAAGATGAATCGGGTTCGTATTTTTAGATAGTTTAGACCTCGGCTCACCTCTTACTTCATCATAAGCTACAACAAGGGTATCCTGGTCAAGTAAAACACCCTGTAGCCTACCGTAAGGACATATCACTGTACAAACCAGTTCCCGGACCTGGCTGTAGACCAGGTAAAAAATAAGGGTAAATAGCCAGATACTTAAAAAGCCTGACCAGTGGAGCACAACCGGCTCGGTAATGATTTTAAAAAGTGTATCACTTCCTACCAGGTAAGCCAAAAAAGTGTTGCCAATTAAAAAGGAAAAGAGAACAAATAGGATATGCTTGGAGCTTTTTTTTATGATTTTCTCCTTTGTCCAGGGAGCGGCGTTTAACTTTTTCTGTTTACCGGCGTTGCCTTCGATCCAGTTTTCGATCTTTCGGAAAAACATTTCCATAAAGATAGTCTGCGGACAGATCCAACCACAGAAAATACGCCCGAAAGCGATGGTGAACAACACCACACAAACTACAAAAACAAGGGTAGCCAGTACAAACAGGAAAATATCCTGTGGCCAGAATACCTGCCCCAGGATAACAAAATGCCTGTCCATAAAGTTTAGCAGCAGCAAGGGCTGCCCGTTAATCCTGAGAAAAGGTGCGGTAAAAAAAAGCAGGAGATACCCGTAACTTATCCAGGAACGCCATTTATACAATTTTCCTTTACGAATCAGCGGGTAAATCCACTTGCGTTTTTCTGTTTCCTTCACTACCGGTGTTCCGTCCATCGTTTATTTATTTGCAACCAGTTTTTGGTCCGTATCCGCTTCCTTTGCCCCTTGCGGTTCCTTTGCGCCGGCGGGATTTGAGCCATGCAGGGATTTGATATAATTGGCCACATCTGCAATCTGTTTTGGCGATAATTGCTTCTCCCAGGTAGGCATGCCTTTGGCCAATACGCCATACTTTATGGTTTTAAACACATCATTGATTTTATTGCCATGCAGCCAATAATCATCTGTAAGGTTTGGGCCAACATTCCCCTGGGCATGATCACCGTGGCAAGGTTTGCAGTTTTGCATATATACTGTTTGTCCGGAGGCCATGGAGGCCGGGTCATGAACCAGTTTAACCGTGTTCTCATCTACCCGGTTAGCGGCTTTACTTAAAAATGCCTGTTTCTCCCTGTCTGCCTGTACCATTTCTGTTTTATATTCTGCATATTGCAACTGTCCCGTTTTAAATACGTGATAGTTCAGCAGGTAACCTGCGGCAAATATGATGGAGGCATAAAAAAGGTACATGAACCAGGCTGGAATGGGGTTGTCGAGTTCCTGGATGCCATCATAATCGTGGGCTATCAACAGTTCATGTTCTTCTTCCACCGGCCGTAGAGAAAGTATTTTTTGCCAAACCTCGGCTTTGGGTTTCTTTTCCTTTTTTATTTTTTCAGGGACCATTTCCGCGGCAATCTCTGCTTCGGTTAAACCTTGCTGCCTGAGCACCATTTTGGTTAATACTTTAAAAGTTTTTAACAGCACCAACATCGCGATGACGAAAAGCAACAGCACGGCAACGATGATACCATAGGCTATTTCATTCATAACATCTCCCGGAATAAGGCTGTCGCTTGCCATAACAGGCTTAAAGAGCATGACCATGGCTGATATTAATAGGAGGCGTAGGTACTTCATGATTCAAAAGGTTGTTGTATATCGGTTAAACTGTCCTGCAGCGGCAGGTCACGCATATGATCTACATGCTGTTTGCGGGTGCGTACCAGCATGATGGTTACTACAATGAAAAACACAAAGAATATCCCGAGGGAGAATAACAGGTAAGCCTGGTTTGCGTTGATGTTTTCTGTGAATTGCTTAAACATGATGTTGGTTATTTATTGGCTGTTTTACTGGCTTTTATATCTGTCCCAAGGCGTTGCAGGTAGGCAATAATGGCGATGATCTCCTTATTGTCTTTCACTTTAATATGATCGGTATAAAGGTTATCTCTTATTTCTTTTTCTTGTTTTTCGAGGTCGCGGTTGGCCATGTTTTCATATCCTATCGGGTAAGGTACCCCGAGGGTCCGCATAGCCTGAATTTTAGCCCTGGTTGAAGTGGTATCCAGGTTCTGTGTGATTAACCAGTCATAATTGGGCATGATACTGCCCGGTGACATTAGCCGCGGGTCCATCAGGTGATTATAATGCCAGGCGTTTCCATATTTCTGACCTTCCCTTGCCAGGTCTGGTCCGGTCCGTTTAGAACCCCAAAGGAACGGGTGATCGTATACAAATTCCCCTGCCTTGCTGTATTCCCCGTAACGTTCAGTTTCAGACCGGAATGGTCTTACTGTCTGGGAGTGACAATTGGAACAGCCTTCACGGATATACAGATCACGCCCCTGTAGCTCCAGCGGGGTATAAGGTTTCACAGCAGCAATAGTAGGAATGTTGGAGGAAATGGTCAGTGTCGGCATCAGCTCAATGAAAGTGCCCACCAAAATCACCAGCAATGCGCCAATCAGCATCTGGATCGGTTTACGTTCCAGCCTGCGGTGCCAGCTGTTTTCCCGGGCCATGGTGTGTACGGGTTCCAACGGCATGGCCTGGGCTGCTTCGTTGGCAACCAGCTTGCCCTGTAAGGCAGTTCGGGTAAGGTTATAGGCCATTACAATAACTCCCAGCAAATACATCGCCCCCCCGGCCGAACGCATCATGTGCATCGGCAGGATCTGCAGAGTAGTTTCCAAAAAGTTCGGGTATTTTAACATACCTTCAGATGTAAATTCTTTCAGCATCAGGCTTTGGGTAAAACCAGCCCAATACATAGGAATGGCATAGAAGAGAATACCCAGAGTGCCGATCCAGAAATGGAACGAAGCCATTTTTTTGGAAAAAAGCTCGGTTTTATAAATACGCGGAATCAGCCAGTACAGAATAGCGAAAGTAAGGAACCCATTCCAGCCCAGTGCGCCAACATGTACGTGGGCAACTATCCAGTCACTAAAGTGAGCGATGCCGTTCACTTGTTTCAGAGATAGCAACGGGCCTTCAAAAGTGGCCATACCATATGCGGTAAGGCCAACAACCATGAATTTCAGGATAACATCATCCCTAACCTTATCCCATGCGCCCCGCAGGGTTAACAGGCCGTTGATCATCCCGCCCCAACTGGGTGCAATAAGCATGATGGAGAAAGCAACACCCAGCGACTGTGCCCAGCCTGGCAGGGTAGTATATAATAAGTGATGCGGACCTGCCCAGATATAGATAAAAATGAGCGCCCAGAAATGCAGTATACTTAATTTATAAGAGTAAATGGGGCGATTAGCCATTTTGGGCAAAAAGTAGTACATCATACCCAGGTAGGGAGTTGTCAGGAAAAACGCAACCGCGTTATGACCATACCACCATTGCACCAGCGCGTCTTGCACACCGGCATAAACCATATAACTTTTGAAGGGAGATACCGGCAGCTCAAATGAGTTGACGATATGCAGCACCGCGATAGTAACAAAGGTGGCAATGTAAAACCAAATAGCTACATACAAGTGCCGTTCCCGGCGTTTAAAAATAGTGCCGAACATGTTCCAGCCAAACACCACCCAGATGATGGTTATGGCAATATCTATTGGCCATTCCAGTTCTGCGTATTCATGTGAGGTAGTAAAGCCAAGCGGCAGGGTAATTACCGCCGACAAAATGATTAGCTGCCAGCCCCAGAAATGGATCTGGCTCAGCACGTCGCTAAACATCCTTGCCTTGAGCAGGCGCTGCAGGGAATAGTACACACCCATAAAAATGGCGTTCCCAACAAAGGCGAAAATAACCGCGTTGGTGTGCAACGGGCGGATACGGCCAAAGGTGGTATACTGGTTGTGCATATTGGCACCCGGATGGAATAGCTGGATAGCCGCAATCAGGCCAACCGTCATGCCGATGATCCCCCAAACTACGGTAGCTATACCAAAGTTCCGGACGATCTTGTTGTCATAATAAAATTTTTCAGGCTGCATAAAATTGTTCTCTGTTTATGGTGGTAAAATTATTAAGGCTTGTTGGGTGACAGCATGACGAAAGTGGGCTTTAAAAATGATTGAAATCATTTTTTATCGGCCTTCGGGTCGTCATCATCCAGCAGAATCCGTATGGATGGGGTATAGAGGTCTTCGTTTTGTCCGCTGCGCTGGGCCCATAAAAATGCGCCCAGGAAGATCAGGGCAAGCAAAACGCTGCAACCGATCAGGAAATAGATGATGTTCATATGAGTTTTCTCCTTTTTGCGGCAAAATGAGTGGCCAGGGTGGTAAATGAAATAATGGTCACGGTGCTTAGCGGCATCAATACGGCTGCTACCAGGGGCGACAGACTACCGGTAACCGCATAGCTTAAACCGACCAGGTTATAAGTGAGCGAGATCAGAAAAGAGGCATGGATGATGTTGACAGTATCTTTTGAAAAACGTAGGAAAGCAGGCAATTTATGAAAAGAACGACCGTCGAGGATCGCATCGCTGCCCGGCGAAAAATTATTCACATTATCCGTAACCGCCACGCCCAGGTCGCTTTGCTTTAATGCCCCTGAGTCATTCAGACCATCTCCCAGCATCATTACCTTATGGCTCTCCTGCTGAAGCATTTCAATCCGGTCAAGCTTTTGTTGTGGAGATTGCCCGAAGTACATGTGCCCCTCATCGGGTAAGAACCGGAGCAATTCATTCCGTTCATGATCCTGGTCACCTGATAGCAGGTAAAGGGAATAGGCCGGTTCTAACTCCCCTATCCGTTCCATGCCATCCCGATACTCCTGCAAAAAGGCGAAATGGCCCAGGTAGTCGCCATCAATCATTAAATGAACGCGGGTCATTAGTTTGGCTTCTGTAAAATAGCCAAATAAAAATTCGTCGCTGCCGATGCGCAGTTGATGTCCATTGATAGTGGCCGTAATCCCTTTCCCTGGCAATTCTTTATAATTCATTACGGGCAGCTTTTCCAGGGATCCGAGGTATTGACAGATCATACGGCTTAAAGGATGGATCGAATTAACACAGCCACTGTAGATCAGTTGTTTTTGATCCCCGGTCAATTCCCCGTCCAAATCAATACGCTTGCTACGGCCGGTAGTGATCGTGCCTGTTTTATCCATAACCACGGTGTCAATACGAGCCATTTGCTCCACGACTGCGGTATTTTTGAGGTAAAAAAGGTTACGGTCAAAAATGCTTAACGCGGCCGACATCGTAAAAGGGGTACTTAATGCCAGCGCACACGGGCAGGCTACAATGAGCACCGCCGTAAAGGCATCAATCCCGCGCCCGTAGTTAAAAGGCAACCAAGCCAGCAGGGAGCCAATAGCAATGGCGATCAAAACGATAGTAAAATATTTGCTGACTGTTTCATTAAAGGTTTTCATGCGGTTATCCTGTTTACGGGTAAACGCTTCATTATTCCATAGTTGGGTGAGGTAGCTCTGGGAGACCGGCTTGATCACTTCCAGTTCGATAGCCTCTCCGGTCTGCCGCCCCCCTGCGTAAATAATTTCCCCTAATGTTTTATTAACAGGCACCGATTCGCCGGTTACAAAGCTAAAATCGATGAGCGCCTCGCCTTTCAGCAGGATGGCATCGGCTGGAATGATCTCATTATAACGGATCAGCATGCGGTGCCCGGTCATCAAACCGGAAAGCGGTACTGGCTTTTCCTTCCCCTCGTCGAGGATTTGAACTGCTACCGGAAAAAAAGAACGATAATCTCTTTCAAAGGAAATATGATGATAGGTTTTCTGCTGGACAAATCTTCCCACCAGCAGGAAAAATACCAGCCCGCATAAAGTATCTGCAAAGCCCGCCCCCGTATGGGTGATAATTTCCGCCGCAGTCCGGAGAAACAACACCGCGATACCCAGCGCCAACGGAAAATCGATATTTAATATCTTGTTTTTTAAATTATGCCAGGCGGAAATGAAGTAGCCGCGGCCGCTAAAAAACACAACCGGAAGGGTAAACAGGATGTTGAGGTAACCAAAAAAATGTCTGAAGGTTTGTTCATAATCTGAAAGCCCGAAGTATTCCGGAAAACTGAGCAGCATGACATTGCCAAAACAAAAACCCGCCACGGCGATCTTCTGTACAAGGTTGTCTTTTTTCGCTTTGGTTTGTCTTTTGATAATATCCTGCAGACTGATCAGGGGTTCATAGCCCACATCGTATAACAGCTCCACCAGTTGCTGCAGGCTGAGCTCGCGGGGATCGAACCGAACGATCAGTTGTTTTTTTAGGAAATCCACCCTTGAATAGTGGATAGCCGGATTAAAGCGGTTCAATTGTTCCAGCAACCAAAGACAGGAGCTGCAATGAATCTGCGGGATATACAGCGTAATGACCGACAACCGATCATCAGTGTAATCCAGCAATTCGGCCAGAATGGTCGGATCACTCAGATAATCAAAGCGTTTGTCTGTTCTCACCCGCGTCGTTCCGGGATGGTCATTATAATTATAGTAACTGCAAAGCCCGGCACCGGAAAGTATTTCGTACACACTTTGGCAACCTTGACAGCAGAATTGCTTTTCTTCCGTTTGATAAGTAGTAGTCAAACATTCATCACCGCAATGATAGCAGCTGGTTTTGACAAGTGTTGTGGTTTCCGGCATTTTTCTTTCAATTTATTGGCTCAAAAATGAAGGATTGACCCTAACTCTGAAATGATTTGGATTGCTTAAAAAGATGATCTCCGTCACTTTTTACCTGATTCTCCATTACCCGGTCAATATGTTTTAGCAGAATTCAGGTTATGCGTTGCCGCCTGGCAGGGAATATCTTTTTGCCTGACAAGCCAAGCACCTTTTGATATTTATAAGAATTAATTTTTTCTTTACCCACAAATCAATCACATCCGTTTCTGCTTCACAAATTTTCTTGTTCCGCAATAAAACAATACGAATTTCAGCGATATATGACCTTGGTCATTTATTGAACAACCATCACAGAATAGCTTTGCGGGCAAACTCTTTGAATGGACACACCCGAGATAATAGATATAACCGCAATTGAACCTGGTTTAAAGCATCCGGTCATTTTCGAAAAATTTGATGCTTTAAGGCCGGAAAACGCCATGATCATTATTGATGATCATGAACCCGGGCCACTTTTTCATCTGCTGCTGAACAAGCGCGGGAAGGCCTTTCAATGGAAGGTGCCTGAAAATGGGCCGGCAATCTGGCGAATAGAAATTATAAAAAAAGCGATAAGCAGCGATGGGGATACGATAGGAAAGATCGTTTCAAGGGAGTACCGGAAAGCCCAGGTGTTTAAAAGCCTGGATATAGATTTTAGTTGCAGCGGAAATAAAACCATCAAACAAGCCTGCGAAGAAAAGGGATTGTCCGATGAAGAGGTATGGCTGCAATTGGCCGAAATAGATTCGGTGGCGCCTGAAAAAGAAGCGAACTACCTAAGCTGGGACATCGCTTTTCTGACAAACTATATCATCGAGTTCCATCATCGCTTTGTAAGTACACAAACCCGGTTTATTACCGAACTGGCGTACAAAGTTGCCGAATCTGACCGGGTACGTAACCCCGAAATTAAGCAGGTCGCAGATTTATTTGCTAACACAGGCAAAACGCTCGAACTAAAAGGAGCCGAAGAAGAAACAATATTATTTCCTTATTTAACTATGCTAAATACAGCCTATAAGAGCGGTGCAAAAATAAAGGAAGCAGACTTTGGACATATTTCAGAGCTCCTTTATTTGATGCAGGCAGACAGTGGAAAAGTAGCAGAAGATTTCCGGCTGATCAGGCAATTAACCAATGGCTATGTAGCCCCTATCTATACTTCTAACACCTGCTCTATCCTCTACAAGCTGCTTGCGGCCTATGAGGAGGACATGCATTTACATCTCCATCTGGAAAACAATATCCTTTTCCCTAAAGCCCTTGAAATGGAAGAACTGCTGCGGGCAAAACAACTAATTTTTTGGCAAAACCCAACATTCAAAATTTAATTAAATCAAGCTAATCCCATTAATATGAGTCATACGTTTCACATCCCCGTTTTAGGACTGGGCTATTCCATTGATACTCCTTTAAAGGTTGCCCGTTATGGCATATCCTCCTCCATGTCTATTGTTGATGATGAACTGATTGAAAGGATGCGCCAATACCATACGCAGCTTGCCGGTGAGGCCTTTATCCCCATTTTAAAAAAGGAGGATGACGCCAGAGCCAGAAGGATCACTGCTTACCTGAACCTGGTTGATCGCCTGGTTGACCGGCAGTTTGAAGAGTTGAAAGCTTTGCCATTTGAAGCCGGGAACGATCTGTGTCGTTATTTTGAGCTGCTTCCAGAAAATACACGTTTAAGGCAGGGTTATGACCTAATGCTGGAGGTAAGGGATGAATGGCAAAAAAAACACTTTCAGGAATTACTTAAAAAAGAAATGAAACCGGGTGCTATTGATGTCAATATCATGTCTAAAGTAGATAAAATGAATTACACGGTAAACGGCGATTCCAGCGGCGACCTGAATACGGATGCGTTGGCGGCACTTCGCGGGTTTGCCAAAAGCAGCCTGCATTCTTCGGTGATCATGTCTGCGGGTATGAACCCCCGCTTATATAGTTACCTGGAAACATTCGCGGATTTCTATCCGGACGCAAACGGCCAGCTGCGTAAAAAAGTCATCCTGAAGGTGAGTGATTTTCGTTCCGCATTTATCCAGGCGAAATTTTTGGCTAAAAAAGGCATATGGATATCAGAATTACGCGTAGAATCCGGCCTTAACTGCGGTGGCCACGCTTTTGCAACAGAGGGCTTTCTGCTTGGACCGATCCTTGAAGAATTTAAGCAGAAACGTAAGGACATGCTGGAAGAGCTTTCAATGAGCTACCAAAACGCGCTGGCTGAAAAGGGAATCAACTGCGTTAAAATACCCCTGCAACGCCTGAGTGTTCAAGGCGGGATTGGCACTGCCTCGGAAAACGAATTTTTGCTGGATCATTACCAAATGGACGCTACCGGCTGGGGTAGCCCTTTTTTACTGGTCCCGGAGGTCACCAACGTGGATAAGGAAACGCTGGAGCAACTGGAACATGCCGGGGAAGATGATTATTTTGTGAGCGATGCCTCTCCTCTTGGCATTAAATTCAATAACTTTAAAAAGAGCACATCGGAAGCACTCCGCCTGAAAAGGCTCGACAATAACCGGCCAGGCAGTCCATGCACGAAAAAATATTTGTGCACGGATACGGAGTTTACCGAGCAGCCCATTTGCACTGCTTCCCGTGAATACCAACATCTTAAACTGCAGCAACTGCAAACCATGGACCTTAGAAAGCAGGAATATGAACATCAATTTCAGGCTATAGTTGAAAAAGTATGCCTTTGCGAAGGCCTTTGCGCATCTGCCTATATCAAATATAATATGCTCAAACCGCGGGAAAACAAAGCGGTTGCCATCTGTCCCGGGCCTAACCTGGCGTATTTTTCCCGGATTTATACCCTGGAAGAAATGGTCAGGCATATTTACGGGAACATAGACCTGTTGAACAAGATCAAACGGCCCCATATGTTTATCAAAGAGCTGAATCTATATATTGACTACCTGCAACATGATCTACAACCCCAATTGAAGGATCTGAACGATAAAAAAAGGAAGCAACTGACTAAATTCAAGTTACAACTGCAGGATGGTATTAGCTATTATAAAACGCTTTTTGTTGAATCTGCATACCACACCAACCAGTTTTTTCAGGATTGGATCGGCGAGCTAACCTGTTCGGAAGCGAAATTAAGCAGAATAGAGATATAAGGTAAAAACAAGGAGAGGGCCTTCACCCATGGCAAAGGCCCTCCTTTTGATTTCTTTTAAGTGTTCAGGGTCTTGAGGGGAGTATGATCACCGGAATAGTGATATGATAAGTGGCCTGACTACTTTGTCCTCTTTTAAAGAACCTTGCCATTTGTTCCCGTGGTTGCTGGACAACTGCAAGCAGATCCGTTTTTTTATTGGCTTTCAACCAATTCCAATCTTTCTGGGTATTCTTATCGGGGATACTACGGAAATAAGCCCCTCCGAAGTTCAGTTTTTGATACAAGTCACGGTTAAGTTGTTTTTCGGCTTCCTCGATACAAGTGTCTGCGGGATTTTCATTCAGGTGGGCAACCATCAATTCCGCTGCGAAACCTTCCATCAGACCGCCCAATTCGGCGATGGAATTAATATCCTCTTTGTGAAGCTGCGAAGCAAAGGCAATTTTTTCAAAATTTTTGATTGCCGCGCTTTCAGGTACAACAAGCACCGGAACGGTGGCCCAGTCAATGATCCTGTTACAGGCATCGCCGAGCATATACGTCACCAGGTCATCTTTACCGAAAGGAAAAGTAACAATCATAGCGATCTCGCTATTCTTCATGATGGCTGTCATTATATCCACGATTTCCGGGCCTTCATCGTTAAATGCCACTTCAGGTAAAGAAGAGCCCGGAAATGATCCGTTCTTCAGGTCCATCTCCATGCGAAAGGTAAAATCTGCCAGCGCGTTACCAGAATCCAGCAAATGCTCTGGCTCACCGGCCGGCACGAGCTGTAGGTTTAGGTTTAGGTTTACCGGAACAGCGCTAAGGGAGAACAATAATACTTTTGCCCTCATCTTTTTGGCCATATGCATGGCAAAACGGGTAGCGTGGACGGATCTTTCTGAAAAATCGGTCAGTACGGCGATTGTGTTCATATAAATATATGGGGGATCATTGGTTTTGTTCTACGTAATTGTTTGGCCAGTTCAAATCCGTAACGGGCCAACTGTTTCGACCCATCTGAAAAATCGGTGGCAATTACTATTGTTTTCATGACTTTACACATCTAATTTGTGATGTAAAACTGCCTGTTTGTGTGCAGTATAAAACTGATGACGGTCATATTTTATAATGATCTTATGTCGGGAAAAACAGTCATATTAATCGGGCGTCAGATGACTTTTTTTGAACTAAAATGAGCTTCGGCATTTTTTTCAGAGCAATATCATTGCAATTTTCAGCAGCATTGATTTTGAGCGGACTCTATTTAGCACGATCATGATTATATAAGTACCCGAGCTATTTTTACAAACTATATTATTATATCACCCCATGTTTGGCTTTAATGCTTAATTCCACTTAAGTTCAGGGGGAAACTGATGAGTATCACGTGACCGGGTAAGAGTATCAGATAAATTATTGCCAAAGTTTTTCAGCTGGTTGTTTGTTCAAACCGCCCCGTTTTCTTGCTGATACGGATTTTATAAAGAATGAGTTCGATGTCATTTCCGATGTCGCTTTCCCTGGCCGTTATACCATGCGATGGGTGCGTGTTATCTCCCGTAAGAAAAGGGCTGATCTTGTCAATGAGTTTCTGCATTGCCTGTAGTTTTTCATTCAGATCTGTTATTTCTTCAAAAACGCCCCATACGATAACACATTCCCAGTTAACCATATCTTTTATATGATCAACCTCAAAACAT
The DNA here is from genome assembly GCF_056400605.1 of Mucilaginibacter sp. P5_A4. Lineage (NCBI taxonomy): Bacteria > Pseudomonadati > Bacteroidota > Sphingobacteriia > Sphingobacteriales > Sphingobacteriaceae > Mucilaginibacter > Mucilaginibacter sp. P5_A4. The sequence goes on from NZ_JBFUKX010000053.1 coordinate 22,918, forward strand.
ATTTCCGGGTTTTCCCGCAGCATACTAATCTTGAGACCCTCTGTGGAGTGTGCAAGAATGTGCGTGCAATCGTAGACATAATTTACAGGAACAATATAAGTTGTCCCTTTGGCGTGACAGCCAATCCGGCCAATCATCTGGCTTTTTAATAAAGCCTCTATCCAGTTTTCGTTTAATTCTCCTAACATGACGGATTGTTTATTGGTTAACAATCGAATATTCCGGTTTGAAGTATTTTTATCAGTCTGGATGCAGCATCAGTCGCTGTGCACGAATCAGGAATTCGGTCAGGTGAGTAAATTGCCTGTCTTCGTATTCCCAGTCAAGGATGAATCGATATCTGCCATCATCACATGGGCCAAGAGGAACTTCAAAATCTTTTTTTCCTTTACTGTCAACCAGGATCTCCTGAGCTGACTGCGCATCACCACAAAGGCGCCTCAAACAGGCACGGCCTTTAACCGGGTGTGAAAAATTAAATTTCAGACTTGGCATATCTCCTCCTTACTGTAAACCGAAATGTACTACCAAATTTAGATACTACCAATTTCCAAAAAAATGACATCCGGCACAAAATAGCATGACCTTCCATATATTCCCCGGGGGTATCTTCTACTCGGTATCCCGTCATCAGGATAGTGTTTCTTGCATCCTTGCAGAATATAATAATTGGGACAAAAGTTAATTAATGAGAACAGTTCTGGCACCAATCTTACTCTTTCACACCGACTAAAATCTACGGACAAAATGTAGATGATGTAAAGTACAGGCTTGCGAAAGAAGTTTTTAAGAGTGAGTTTTGGAAAGAACTTTACGATCTTCAATACAATATTGAGAAACCCCGCCAAAGATTTGCTTTCCTTCGCTACCAGTTGTCGCCGTATTTGAATAATCTTTATACAGATAAATACTTATATATACCTTTGCCGCATGGCAGGAATATATTTACTAATTGATATTCAGCATCTTATTTGTTAAGAGTAACATATAAGTAACAAACGGAATTAACGGAGTCGAAAAATTAATGGTCAGTTTACATTGCATGTAATACGTCATCGGTTTTGTATCTTAGAACTATGGAAATAAATTTGATCGCAAAGAATAAGATAGCCGACTATATTCAGCAGCAGCCCCAAGCGCAAACAGCTTTTTTAAACTGGCTTAGGGATTTTCCTTATAGGGAAGCAAAAAGTATATCCCGGCAAATTGAAAGATCATCCCCGAGTGAGTCTTCTTCTGCGTCCTCGCCATTAAATAATGGCGAATACCAAATTGAGTATCGTACTAATTATTTGCTTAAAACCACTTATATTTCTTGGCTGGGTACACGAAAAGAACTGGAAGATTATATGCATGCCGAGTTTAAAAAAGAACGGGCCAAAAATCCGGGTTTAAATTTCCGAGTTATAAAAACAACCGTCGTACTTACCCCGCCGCCGATGTCGTCCTCAATAAAGCATACGGGAGAAATAATGGTAAATGCGGACGGCAACCCAGTCAATATTAATTTTATTAAAGAAGTAACCGTACATCCCAGGCCACTTTATGTAGAAAGCGATCTGGATTACAGAACAAAGGTAGAATATGAGCAGGCCTTAAACAGAGCTATTTCTATTTTTGACGCCCGACCAGATACACCCGAATTTGAGGAATTAAGTTCATTGCTGCCATTAGTGAAACACTATGAGGATACCAAACTTATTTTACCTGAGTTGGACATATCTGATGTTATTAGGCTTACTATAAAAAACTTCGACTTACTCAGGCCGATGTTAAAACCCATAATTGGTCGGCAAGAAGAAGTAGACCTGTTTTTGGCAGGCAAACAACAACTCCCAGAACAAATGCTTAAGTTAATATGTAATAATCTTGGAATCCGATATTAATCTAAGCCTTTTTTTAACCAAAATACATCTAACACTTGTTCAATTTTTGAAGAATTCTTAGTTTACTTTTGCATTTTAAAAATCTCTGATGGCAGGCATCTACATTCATATCCCTTTTTGCAAACAGGCATGTCATTATTGCGATTTCCATTTCAGCACGTCGCCGCAATATAAGGACGAGTTGGTGCAGGCATTGGTAAGCGAAATTAAACTGCAAAAGAGTTACCTGAATGGCGAAACAGTAGAAACTATTTATTTTGGAGGTGGCACCCCATCGGTGCTGGCAGCCGACGAAATTCACCTGCTTATTAATACGATAACAGAACAGCATACCGTAGCCTCAAATGCCGAAATTACACTGGAGGCTAATCCCGATGACCTTGACGTAGCCAAAGTAAAAGCGTTTAAACAAACCAATATAAACCGCTTTAGCATTGGCATCCAATCGTTTTTTGATGAGGATTTGGTATGGATGAACCGGGCCCACCGCGCCCGCGAATCAGAATCGGCAGTAAAACGAGTACAGGATGCCGGCTTTGAAAACATCACAGCCGACTTGATATACGGCTACCCTTTACTTACCGATACCAAGTGGAAACAAAACCTGGATAAAATTTTTGAATTATCTATCCCGCACATATCAGCTTATTCCATGACGGTGGAACCGCAAACCGCCCTGGCATCATTCATCAGCAAAAAAAAGCAACCGCCCATGAACGATCAGCAAAGCGCTGCCCAGTTCATGGTGCTGGTGCAAGCCATGGCTGATCATGATTTTGAGCATTACGAGATCTCGAACTTTGCCTTACCAGGCCAATATTCAAAACATAACTCCAATTATTGGCAAGGTATAAAATACCTGGGGATAGGTCCATCGGCACACTCCTACAACGGCGAGGTAAGGCAATGGAATATTGCCAACAATGCCAAATACATACAGGCCATCATTACCGGTACAATACCCGCAGAAACAGAAACCCTTACCGAAGAAAACCGTCTTAACGAGTACATCATGACCTCCATCCGTACCATGTGGGGACTGGATCTGGACAGGCTTAATGCCATCGCAGGAGGCTCTTCGGACCAATTGCTGATTTCGGCTGGGAATTTTTTTGACAAAGAGTGGATCACCCAAAAAGAGCGTACCATTTATCTTACTGCTACCGGTAAGCTTTATGCCGATAACATTGCCGCGGGTTTATTTTTTTAAGCAATAAACCATTAATCTGTTAAATGGTCAATAGCATTGTAACAAATCAAAACTGTTATTAAAACCGTTTATATTTACTAACCGTATCTTACATAAATATGAACACTATCCTGTAATTATGAAAAAACTCATCGTTTTGACCCTGGTGTTAGCAGCTTTTGCAGTAGCGCCAAAAGCACACGCCCAAACAAAAATGGTTGGCGGCGCAGCCATGCTCCCCAATAAAAACATTGTACAAAACGCCTCCAACTCTAAGGATCATACTACGTTGGTAACCGCTGTTAAAGCAGCCGGCCTGGCGCCTACCTTATCCTCGGCGGGGCCGTTCACTGTATTTGCCCCAACTAACGAAGCCTTTGGTAAATTGCCTGCAGGTACGATTGATAACCTGGTGAAACCTGCCAACAAAGCCAGCCTTATAAAAATATTAACTTATCACGTAATTGCCGGCAAAATGAGTTCGGCCGATTTGCTGGCCAAAGTAAAGGAAGGTCATGGTAAAGCCGAGTTGAGTACCGTAAGCGGTGGCACTTTAACTGTAATGGCACAAGGCACAAAACTATACCTGGTTGACGAAAAAGGCGGAAAATCATTCATCAGCATTGTCGATGTAAACCAAAGTAACGGCGTAATACATATAGTAAACTCCGTTTTAATGCCGAATTAAAGAGCGAGCAGCAGACGGTTTGTAATAGGCAGTCCTTTTAGCAGCCGGAAAACTGACTGATGAAAACTTTCCTTTTGAAGTTTTATTTCGTTCCTTTGTTTACTTTTTGGTAATATAAAGTCAATGTTAAAATAAACAGCCCTGGAAAGTACCCTATATGAGTTTTATACTTAGCCCAATTGATACCGTTGAAAATATTTCTCCTGAGGATTTTAAGAAGAACTATTTAAACCCACGTCGCCCATTAGTAATTAAGGGGCTCACCAAAAGCTGGCCTGCCCGCGAAAAATGGACACCTGAATATTTAAAAGAAGTGGTTGGCAAAAAGGTGGTGCCTTTGTATGACAACTCCAAAGCCGATCCATCAAAACCTATCAACTCATCGGCTACCGAAATGCCCTTTGATGAGTATATCGATATGATTCGTACCCAGCCTACCGAGCTGCGCATCTTTTTCTTTAATATCTTTAAACAGGCTCCGCAGCTATTGGATGATATTGTACTCCCTAAAGACCTCATGGGTGGCTTTTTAGAAAGTATGCCGGCCATGTTTTTTGGTGGCTCAAATTCGGTTACATTTTTACATTACGATATCGATCTTCCGCATATTTTCCATACCCATTTTGGGGGACGCAAGCATGTGATCTTATTCGAGAATAAATGGAAACGCCGTTTATACTGTATCCCTAATGCTACTTATGCGTTAGAGGATTATGATGTATTAAACCCCGACACTAAAAAATTCCCGGCACTGGATGGAGTAGAAGGCACCGAGGTATTTCTTGAACATGGCGATACCCTGTTTATGCCTACAGGCTACTGGCACTGGATGAAGTACATCGACGGATCATACTCCCTGAGCCTGCGCGCATGGGACGCATCTGTAAGCCGTAAGGCTGCAAGCTTGTATAACCTGGCCATCAAAGGCGGTGTTGATAGTGTGCTAAAAATGGCTTTCAAAGAAAAATACGCCAAGTTTCGCGAGGAACTGGCTGTTAAATGGGCTAATAAGGAATTAGCTGCGGGCAAGCCGTTGTAAGTTCGGTTATTACTTTTGCCGATTTTGTGAACCAATACCGGGTTGATATTGCCGAAAATCTGCTGATGCAGGATAAAACGTTACAGAAACCTGTTATGCCATGGGTTTTGAAAGCTTATCTTTTTTTAAAAAGCTTTTCAAAAAAACAATTGGGCGAAAACCTGCCAGGATTTAAGCGCAAGTGGATCGATAGGGGTAGGATCAAAATATAATTATCTGGAGATAAATTTATTTACAGCTATAACAGCATTTTTAAACCTTTCCTCCCACTCATTTCCCGGTATTAAAACGTAGCTGATGCCCCGGTTAATTAGTTCCTGCCGATGGCTTTCATTTAGTCTGTTTCTATCAGCCTCGTTAAGTCTTGTTCCATCCTGCACATAAGGAGCGTCGGCATCAAGATATAAATAAAGATCGAACTGATTAACTGCTGCTACCCATTCAGACACGTCCAAATCCTTATCAAACAAAAACCGGCTGTATGACCGCGTTGTATTTAAATCGGTATCAACAAACAACAGTTTATCGGCCCGTTTTATTTGTTCATTGATAGCTTGTGCATGCAATTCGGCTATCCGGATTAAATGTTCTTCTGTACATTCATGGGTATGTTCCAGTATCTCACGGGCCGTTTCGGGCACATCTACCGTATTAAAATGAATAGCCAGCCTTTTTGCCAAAGTAGTTTTACCTGTTGATTCGGTGCCATACAGACAGATCTTTTTGATAAAATAAGGCTTTACAACACCAGGTAAAAAATTCCAGAAAGTAAAAGGATCATTCCTTATCTGCGTGGCAGATACAGGCACTATTTTGCGGGGTTCATCAAATATAATGTGCTCGCAGTTTAAAAACCGACCCATATATGCACCGTAAGCTTCTGAGGCGAAAATCACATCAATGGCTGGCAATTGCACCTTCAAATAATCAGCCCAAAGCCTGGATACCCCCTCTGACGATGCCGAAGTATTGGGCAAAACCGCTTCATCATAATTCAATAACCAGGGTTTAACCTTGCTATTGTCTTTATAGGTTTCGGTAACCCATTCCAATCTCCTGGCGCCTTGTATTGGCTCATCATCACTGGCACTTACCAAAACAACCAGTTCATCGCAGTGCTCCAAAGCAAAATTAATTAAGGCTATATGCCCGTTATGCAAAGGCATAAATTTTCCTATGACCAATCCTCTCTTCATCTCAAAAAATTCTGCCTCAAATCTAAGAAGTATGATCACATACTATCTTCCATTCACCATTAATTTTCCTGAACCAGAGGGTATAATAGCCGCCTAAATCGTCTTTAACACGCTTAAGGTGCCATCCGCCTAAAACAAAAGCATTAGTAGCATCCAGTACTTTTACTTGCATAATAGTAAATTTAAGCTGTCCCATAGCGGCCTTGTCCGGATATCGCTTTTTATAATGATCGAGCGTAGTTTGCCAGCCATAAACAGGCGCGTTTTTACCTACAAATACCAACGAATCTGATTTCCAATAACCCTGCATAAAGCTTTCAATATCTGCCCGGTTCCAGGCAAGTTCTTGCTTATGCATCACAGTTAATATGGCTTGCTTATCCTGGGCATAGCAAAAACAAGAAACCAGTAGCAAGAAGAAAGACGGGATGATTTTTTTCATAGTTTGAAGATAGGAATTTTGTGGAACCTGAATTTACCGAAAATATGAATTAAACATAATGATAAAAAAAGCTAAAAATTCTTAAATTCTAAAAATTCCGGTTCAGACAAAAAATCAACTATATTTGAGTTTTACTGCCTTAACAAAAAACTCACTTATGAAAAATCAGGTATTAAGCTTTGGCGAAGTTTTATGGGATGCGTTTGGCGATGGTAAAAAAGCAGGGGGAGCACCAATGAATGTGGCCAGGCACCTGGTGCAGCAAGGCGTAAACGTTACTTTTGCCAGCTCTGTTGGCATGGATAACAGTGGGGACGCATTGATTGAGTTCCTTAAATCCAACGGCCTTTACTCCGACCTGATCCAACAATCTGATGAGTTCCCTACCTGCGAGGTTACCGTTAAGCTGGATGAAAACAACCAGGCAACCTATATTATTCCCGAACCTGTTTCCTGGGATAATATCGAAACAACTGAGGTGCTTAATACAGCTGCTAAAAAAGCGTTGGCCATTGTATTTGGCAGCCTTGCCTGTCGCCTAAAAACTACCCGCGAAACACTGCTTAACCTGCTTGATGAGACCCCTGCACTCAAAATTTTTGATGTAAACTTACGCCCTCCTCATTTTACACTTTCAACCATAGAAACCCTGGTAGCGCGTGCCGATGTTGTGAAGATGAACGAAGAAGAAGCCAACCTGCTGATAGGTGGCAGCAATAATTCGATAAGAGACCAGATAGCAGAGTTTCGTTCCAAATATCATAACCAAACCATTTGCGTAACCCGCGGCGAAAACGGGGCGATAGTTTGGCACGATCATAAATTTTATGAAAGCCCTGGCTGCCCTGTAAAAGTAGGCGATTCGGTAGGTGCGGGCGACGCATTCCTGGCTACCTTTGTAACCGGTTTACTGGCCAGCCACCCCATGCAAATTGTGGTTGATAAAGCCTGCTCTGTAGGGGCTTTTGTTGCCAGTCAGCGTGGTGCAAACCCAATTTATCCGCCAGAGCTGTTGAGTAGTTTGGCGTATATTTAAATCAAAATTCAAAAGTAAAAATTCAAAAATGCTCAAGGCCGATAGTCAAAATGACTGTTGGCCTTTATTATTGGATAGCGGTTCCATTTTCAAATTTTCAAATAAAAATCTGCACATCTTAAATCTGCACATCTATCAAATTGTCATACTTACCTAACAATTTATTTTAATCCCCGCTACTCCAAACTTTTAAGAATAATTATCCGTTCCTTTATATTAAGAAAGGACAAAATATGCGCGGTTTTGGATTTTCCAAGTTTAAACCCAACCAGATCCCTAAAGGCGGATTTGAAGAATTATTAAAATTATTTCTTGAATTGCTCAACTACACTTCGGGCGATGCAGGCGAAGCTTTAGCCTGGCTTAACGAGCTTGATAAACAATATAACCTTACTAACGACGAGTATGGTATAGGCGATTTTATTGACGAACTGAAACAAAAAGGCTACCTGAGCGATGACCAGCAAAGCGGCGGTTTCAACATAACGGCAAAAACAGAGCAAAGCATTCGCCAATCGGCATTGGAAGAGATCTTTGGTAAGCTCAAAAAATCGGGCAAAGGCAATCACATTTCACCACAATCGGGCCAGGGGGATGAAAAAAACGCAGAACGGCGGGAGTTTGAGTTTGGCGATAGTTTGGACCAGATTGACATGACTCAATCTATTCACAATGCGCAGGTAAACCACGGAATCGGTGATTTTATGATGACGGAGCGCGACCTGGAAGTGGAGGAAATGGACTACAAAACCCTTACTTCTACCGTGCTGATGATCGATATATCGCATTCCATGATCCTTTATGGAGAAGACAGGATAACCCCGGCAAAAAAAGTAGCCATGGCCCTTGCCGAACTGATTAGGACCAAATATCCAAAAGATACCCTTGATATTGTTGTTTTTGGTAACGATGCATGGCCTATAACCCTGCAAGACCTGCCGTATTTACAAGTTGGGCCTTACCATACCAATACATACGCGGGCCTGGAGCTGGCTGTCGACTTGCTGCGCCGCCGTAAAACGCACAACAAGCAGATTTTCATGATCACCGATGGTAAACCAACCTGTTTAAAAGAAGGTACCAAGTATTATAAAAACAGCATTGGGCTTGATAGAAAAGTGGTAAACAAAACCCTGAATATGGCTGCCCAGTGTAAACGCTTAAAAATACCTATCACAACGTTTATGATAGCAAAGGACCCCTACCTGCAGCAGTTTGTACGCCAGTTTACAGAGACAAACGGCGGCAAGGCCTTCTACAGTTCATTAAATGGTCTGGGCGAATATATTTTTGAGGATTATATTAAAAATAGAAGGAAAACGGTAAGATAGTTTTTAGTCGGGAAGCCCGAAAGTCCGGGAAGTCCGAAAGAAGGAAAACTATTATATCAATAAAAACAACCTTCCGGACTTTCGGTCTTTCCGACTTTCCGGACTACAAAAGAAACATGAATAAATTATTAGATATTAAAACCCTCGGTCAGCTTAAAAAAAGTGCATACAAAAGCCGTTCGGTTAAAGATGAACTACGTACCAACCTTATTGAGCAACTAAAAAAACGTGAAGGCGGTTTTGAAGGCATTATTGGGTTTGAGGATACAGTAATACCCGATCTGCAAACAGCCATCCTGTCTCGCCACAATATTTTGTTGCTGGGTTTACGGGGCCAGGCAAAAACCCGTATTGCACGTTTGTTGATCAATTTACTGGATGAATATGTACCTTACATCGAAGGATCTGATTTGTTTGATGATCCTTACAACCCCATTTCATGGTTTGGCCATAGTACCATAACCGAAAAAGGCGACGATACTCCTATCGGCTGGATCCATCGTTCTGAACGGTATACAGAAAAACTGGCTACACCCGATGTTACCGTTGCCGACCTAATTGGTGATGTTGACCCTATAAAGGCGGCAACATTAAAATTAACTTACTCCGACGAACGCGTTATCCACTTCGGRCTAATCCCACGTGCACACCGTGGTATTTTTGTGATTAACGAATTGCCCGACTTGCAGGCCCGTATCCAGGTTTCATTATTTAACATTTTGCAGGAGAGAGATATCCAGATCCGTGGGTTTAAACTGCGTTTGCCCTTGGATATCCAGTTTGTATTTACTGCCAACCCCGAAGATTATACCAATCGTGGATCTATTGTTACACCACTTAAGGATCGGATTGAAAGCCAGATTTTAACACACTATCCGCGCACGGTTGAAATTTCAAGAAAAATAACTCAGCAAGAAGCCTCACTCACAGATGAGCAGCGGAACACTGTTGAAGCCGACAATTTGGTTAAAAATCTTATTGAACAAATTGCCTTTGAAGCACGCAGTTCCGAATATATTGATAAAAAATCGGGAGTATCGGCCCGTTTAACTATTTCGGCCTATGAAAACCTGATCAGTAATGCGGAGCGCCGCATGATCATGAACCATGAGCCAGATACCTTTGTGCGTATAACCGACTTTTTGGGTGTTATCCCTGCCATCACCGGTAAAATTGAGCTCGTTTATGAAGGTGAGCTGGAAGGCCCTGGCAAGGTGGCCAATATCCTGATAGGCAAGGCTATTAAAACCACACTCCTTGAATTTTTCCCCGATCCGGAAAAGGCTAAAAAGTCAAAAGGAGTAAACCCTTACGCCAGCATTATTAACTGGTTTGGCGAAGGTAACAACCTGGCTTTGGTTGATGATATGTCATTACTTGATTACAAAAAAGAGCTTAATGAAGTTGCCGGGTTAAAAGACCTGGTTAAAAAGCTCCATCCGCGTTTAACAGAAAACCAGCAATTATTACTCATGGAGTTTGTGCTGCATGGTCTTTCAGAGTTTTCGCAGTTAAACAAAGGATTTTTAGATAACGGTTTTGCTTTCTCGGATATGTTTAACAGCCTGTTTAATCTGCAGCCTGACGAAGATGACCTTGATTTAGATGACGACCGTTATAATTGATACTTTTGCAATAAATGGCAGAACAGACGCTTAACATTATCCTGATTATTACGGCACTATTGCTAATTGATCTGTATGTATGGCACGGCATACGCGGGGCCTTTCAAAAGTGGGAGCTGGTGCGTAGAAAGCCGTTTACCATTTTTTATTGGGTAAGCTGCATTTTAATTATTGGAGGCTTGCTAACCGGGCTCTATTTTCATTTGGGGCTTGGTGTACGCGCAGCGGGTTTGCTAATCTTCTCCCTTACATTTATAGGAAAGCTAACATTTTTGCCTTTTTTGCTAATTGATGATGTAAGGCGGATACTGGTATGGCGCAAAGCCAGGTTTACAAACTTATCTGCAAAAAACACCGCCCTATCCCCACCCAATGCTATTCCCCGGTCAGAATTTTTGATGAAAGCCGGTTTGCTGGCGGGTGCTGTGCCTTTAGCTGCCATTAAGATTAATATGCCCAAAGGTTTGTACGATTATCATGTAAAATACCAAACCCTGTATCTGCCTAATTTACCCAAAGCTTTTGATGGCATTAAACTGGGGCAGATCTCTGATATCCATTCGGGCAGTTTTTATAATAAAAAAGCGGTACTTGGCGGTGTGGAAATGCTGTTGAAGGAACAACCCGACTTTATATTTTTTACCGGCGACCTGGTTAACAGTGAAGCCAGCGAAATGCGGTATTACCAGGATATTTTTGCAAAAGTAAAGGCTCCGCTTGGTGTTTATTCATGCCTTGGCAATCATGATTATGGTGATTATACTGACTGGTCAAATCCCGCCGATAAACAAAAAGACCACAGGGCCCTGGTACTTACCCACAAAAACATGGGTTGGGACCTGTTGCTGAACGAAAGCCGCCGACTTAAAGTTAATGGCGAGGAAATAGGGATACTTGGTGTTGAAAACTGGGGAGAATTTAGTCGTTTCCCTAAGTATGGGCGTATGGATCTGGCTACAAAAAACACCAATGACCTACCCGTAAAGCTCCTCCTCTCACATGATCCATCTCACTGGCGGGCACAGGTGCTACCAGAATATCCGCAGATTGACGCAATGTTCTCCGGTCATACACATGGTATGCAATTTGGTGTGCGTTACCAAGACTTTCAGTGGAGTCCTATCAAATATGTTTACCCGGAATGGGCCGGACATTATCAGCATAACAAGCAGCAATTATATGTAAATGTTGGCTATGGCTTTGTTGGTTTATACGGCAGAGTTGGAATATTGCCTGAGATTACGATATTTACATTAAAAGCCGGGCACGATCCTTCTGGAAGCAAAGCATAAGATCAAAGCGGGCAGATCATTACCCCATGAAGAAAATATTTCAATCAGTTTTTGATTTTCTGCTGTTCAGTAATATCTTCATGTCGCTTTGCGCTGTGGCCCAGGCATTGGTTACCTTTCACCTCATCGGATCCAAACCTGTTTTATCCGTTTTGGGATTACTATTCACCTCTACCTTAGGTATATATAATTTCTGCATACTCATTACCAAACCTAAAAAACCCGAAGCATCGCCCTACAAACGTGTACGCTGGTTTTTTGACCATTACCGGTTGATGGTAACGTTTACCATAGTTTCGCTGCTCTCTCTTGTTCCCCTGTTTTTCCTGATCACTACGGAATCAAAAATACTGCTCATCTTTTTGGGTATTTTATCATTTTGCTACGGTTTACCACTATTTGCAGTTGGCGAACAAAAGTTTGGGCTGCGTAATATACCCGGCCTGAAACCATTCCTTATCACCCTGGTATGGACTATGAGCTGCGTACTGTTCCCGGTACTTGAATCAATGCATCACCACGCAACTGATATATCTATGCGTGATACTACCATACTAATAGCTAAAAGGTTTTTATTTATTGGTGCGCTTACTATACCTTTTGATATCCGCGATTTGTTTGATGACCGGACAATGGGCTTAAAAACCATCCCGGTAGTTTGGGGCGAAAAAAATGCTTACCTGTTTTGCCAGGTTTTGCTGGCTGGCTATGTAGGCCTGCTTTTCCTGTTCAGGCAAAACGGTTTTAGTGCCGATTTTTTTGCATTAACACTCACCGTTTTCCTTACAGGCTGGCTTATCTTTAAATCCGGCCGGGAAAAAGATGAATACTATTATTTCTTTTTTATGGATGGCGTACTCATATTGCAATATGTTGTTCTCTTAGCCGTTAACCTGGTTTTTAAAAGCCATTAATATGGCTGCAAACTTTAATAATTCCGCCTGGTTTTATGATAGCCTTTCGCGGTTGGTATATGGTAAAGCGATAGTAAACGCACAGCTTTATTTGCTCGGTTATGTAAAACCTGGCAGTAAAATTCTAATAGTTGGCGGTGGCACAGGCTGGATACTGGAAGAGCTAACTAAACTTTATCCATCGGGTTTATACATTACTTATGTTGAAGTTGCTGCGGGGATGATGGCGCTTTCCCAAAAAAGAAACACACGCAATAACCAGGTGAATTTTATAAATAATGCAATCGAAAATGTATCCCTCTCCCAGGATTTTGACGCAGTGATCACCCCTTTTCTTTTTGATAACTTTACCAATAAAACTTTAAAAACCGTGTTCGAACATATCCATGTTCTGTTAAAGCCAGGGTGTATATGGCTCAATTGCGATTTCCAGTTAACAGGTAAATGGTGGCATGGATTTTTGCTTAAAAGCATGTTTGTTTTTTTTAGATTGATCTGTGGGATAGAGGCCGGTAAGTTACCGGAGATTAGCAGCTGTTTTAATTTGAATGGATATAGGATTTTAGATGAAAAGCTTTTTTTTAATGATTTTATAGTGGCGAGGGTGTATGAGAAGTAATAAGCTCAATATAACCGTCATTGCGATATAAACGCAAACCTCTTATCCGTCGAGTGATAAAATTTCACGAAACTCTGAAGGGGAAATGATGTTTTATAAGTTTTGTCATCCTGAACGTAGTGAAGGATCTATTCGCAGACTGTACAGGGCGAAGAGGCATGGCGAATAATAGATGCTTCACTACGTTCAGCATGACAAAAGGCTTTTTCTTGCAAACACGTCATGGGTAGGTACGAAGCAATCGCCAGCTTACAGAGTAACTGCGTAAATCCGATCTGTATTTTGGGGATTGCTTCGTCGTACCTCCTCGCAATGACGATCACGAGGCAGTTGTGGTATCCATACATGTCATCACTGTTTTTCCAGCTTAGCTGGTGATTATTCGCAATGATAGTGGTTATGTACTTCATTAGAAGCATAAAAACATTAATAAACCCAATTTAAACAGCTTCTTAGTGATTTCGCAATTGAGGAGAAAAAGCCCTTTTACTGATTATACACAAACTTATACCCAATGCCCCTTACTGTTTGCAAATATTGCGGCGAATCGGCATTGGTTTCTATTTTTTTACGCAAACGTACTATATGCATATCCAGTGTGCGGGTGTTTACATCGGCATTGTAGCCCCAAACTTCCATCATCAGTTCTTCCCGGTTAATTACCTTATTCTTGTTTTTCAAAAAGTAAAGCAATATCCGGTTCTCCAGTATGGTAAGTTCAATTTTACGGCCATCCCTTATCAGCAGGTGCGTATTGGGTAAATGCTCCATATTGGCAAACTTGTACGATTCTGCTTTTTCACTATTCAGGCTGAATTTGATCTTGTTATCAATCATAGCCACCAGCACATCCATATTAAACGGTTTGGTAAAATAGTCGGATACGCCAAAGTTATAGGCTTCAATTTTGTCAACATCCTGGGCTTTTGCTGTCATTAGTATTACCAGCTTATCGTAGCCCTTTTCCCTGATGTTGCTACAAACTTCAGATCCTGGTTTGCCGGGCAGCATCCAGTCAAGCAGTACAATGTCTGGCTGTTCGGCCAGTATCATAATCTCTGCATCGTCGCCGTTATCGGCCTCCAAAACTTTATATCCCTCGGTTTGCAAACGCTCTGCAACCAGGAAACGCAGGTTTTCATCATCTTCAACCAGCGCAATCTTAATTTCTTTGTTCATATTTTAATTTTCGTTTGGAAGCGTAACTATAAATTCCGAACCCTCATTAATTTTACTGTTAACCGTAATCTCTCCGTTCATAAAATTAACCAGCTCTTTACAAAATGCCAAGCCTAAACCTACGCTTCCGTTTTGGTTATATTGGTTCTCTATCCTGTAAAATTTTTCAAATACGTTATTTTGTTCGTTTTTAGGAATTCCTATTCCCCTATCAATAAAAGAAAATACAATCTTTCCTTTTCTTTGCGTTATATTTATATTAAGCTCCTTTTGCCTGGGGTGCGAATATTTGTAGGCATTTTCTATGAGGTTTTGAAAAACGCTGCCCAAAAGTACCGGATCTGTGTAAAAACTATGTACGCCTTCTGCCGTATAGTTCAGCTTAAAATCGGGGTACTTAATTTTAAAAGAACCAATATACCGGCCCACAAAATCGTTAACAATAATTTTTTCTTTTTTAATACTAATAGATTTATTTTCAAGCTGGGTGAATGATAACAACTTATTCATCAAATCGTTTAGTTTATCTGCCTCTTCATCCAAAATTTTACCGTAGTGCTTGCGTTGTCGTTCGGTAAGTTCTCCGTCCCCTTTAAGGTTTGACCCGGCAATTTTTATTACGCTAACCGGAGTTTTAAACTCATGTGTAAAGTTGTTAATAAAATCATACTGTAGTTTAAACAATTTGATGTTCACATTAAGGTTACGGTAAATGAGCCAGCCTATCAACACCAAAAAAAGCGTTATCAATAATACGGCTGCCCCTATAGGCATAAACCTACGGTTAGTTTCGGCGGTTAAATAACCCTGCTCCGAACTAAAAAATAATTTATAATCAGAAAAAGCACCGGGAAACGATACTTCGGTTATTAGTTTATTTCCTTCGCTATCGATAGGATCATACACTACCGGTTGTATAGATACATTTTGGTAAAGCTCATGATGAGTATTTTTTACCTTGAGTAAAAAAGGATCAAGATAAAAGGTCACCATATTTTGCTTATAGGAGTCTGAAAGCGTATTACGGTGCTGCAATTCGCGGTATACCTTAACATCCTGCCGCCGCAAAATATTGGTATAAGTTATTTTATTAGGCTTAACATCCCAAAAAGTTTTGTACAACTCATCCTGGTCCGATACCCGGGTTGTATCAGAAAAAGTTATATAATTACTTAACTTGGCAGCCATTTCCCTAAAATCAGATTCATCGGCAGGGTGTACCTGTTTTGCACTCCACATTTTACCTTTTTTATGACCAAACAAATAAGTGGCTTTAAGTGATATAGTGAGGTTATTTCTGTGGATAGATACTGGCATGGTATGCCCGCCGATAACCGCATCGTGAAAAACTACTTTTTTAACAAAACCATAATCGTGAAAAACAGAGCCGGCGTATTTCCCCGCCGATGCCGAATCAAGGAAGCCCTGGTATGATGTTATTTCGGGTATCTTATTCTGAAAGAAATCATTGTATGGCTTGATAGTCTGCTCCAGAACTTCAATTTTTTTGGAGGCAAACTCATTCTCTACATACTTTGAGGTGAGATTATAGGATATAAAAAGCGCAACAACAAAAGTAATGGATATGAGCACCAGGAAAATGATGATCAGCGAAAAATTTTTGCGGTAAACATTCTTTTGTGCCGGCATAACCGTTATGGTTTAACCCTCATATTATCATCCAGGAATTTTTCTATCTCGGTATACATTTCAAGGCGGTTTCGCTCACTTCTAAAAAAGGCACGTTCATTGGGCTTTAAAAAATACTTCACGTCTACATCATGCTTACGCAATTCGCGCACAAATTGGTTCAGCTCGCTTATGTTGGCCCGCTGATCCTTAGCTCCCTGGAAAATAATCAGCGGCACTTTTATCTTATCTGTATGAAAAACCGGCGAAATAGCCCGAAACTGATCTGCATCCGTTTCCGGGTTACCAACCATTTCATATGTCATTTTTAAATAAGGCTTAAAAAAAGGCGGTGCATCTTTAATGTAAGTAAAAAAGTTTATCAACCCATACTGTACAACTGCACAGTTATATAGCTCGGGATGAAAAGATACACCATATAAAGCAGAGAAGCCACCAAAACGACCGCCAAAAATGGCTATCTTTTTAGGGTTAGCTATTTTTTTGTCTATAAGCCAATGCACTCCATCGGTTATATCGTCCTGTATTTTACCCCCTACTTGTTTGTATCCTGCACTTCTGAAGGCTTTGCCATAACCAGTTGATCCACGGTAGTTCACCTGGAAAACGGCATAGCCGCGATTGGCTAAAAATTGCACCTGCTCATCATATCCCCACGAATCGCGGGCCCAGGGACCATCATGCGGCATTACTACTATAGGCAAATTAGTTTTTTTATTACCCAGTGGCATGGTTAAATATCCGTTTATGATTAGCCCATCTGTTGCTTTGTATGATATAGGCTGCATGGCACAAAGTTCATCGGGCACCAGCGATGAGTTAAGATCACCCAGTTTGATTAATTTGCCGGTAATTTTCTCATAAAGATAGTATGCCCCCGGGGTTCGGTCGGTATAAGTATACAATATAAATTTGTTCTCTGAGCTATCCCGATCAACTACCCTAATTTCAGCACCCTTAAGCTGCTGTTGCAAATTTTTATATATATTCTCAATATCAGCCGCCAAAAAATGTTTTCGGGGTTTGGCTTCTTCCCATCCGGCAAACTCAACCCTTTGTTTGCTTTTTGAGTATTCTACATACATTATATCAGCTTTGCTGCAACTAAAAATGGTTTTTTGCTCCTTGCCATCTTCTGCATTAATTTCAACCAGCGCCATTTTATCGCGGTTGACGTTGGATAGCGCATAAAAATTGTTTTTCACCCCGGTGAAAGCTATGGGCCTTACCGAATTTTTGAAATTATTTTGAATAACAGGCTTAAAAGGCGCAGCGTCATAGGGCCGGTATAAAATAGCCTCATCAACTCCATCGGAAGATTTAACCAGGCGAATCTTCCCATCAGCATCCGGGAACCATTCTGTAATGTTACCTGGGTTTATAAGGTAAGGGGTAAGCTCGCCGGTTTTAATATTAAGCCGGTATACATCAAAATTAGCAGGGTCGCGTTTATTCATCCTCACGGTGATAATATCCGGCTGCTGTCTGCTGCGGCTAACCAAGCTTACCTTTACTTTTTCGAGCGACAAAATGATGCGCACTTTATGTTTTGATACATCAAGCGCATACATTTTAAAGCCGTCATTTGCTACAATATCCTGGTTAAAAACCAATTGGTTATTAAAGGTCCAAAAGTAATCGCCCCGTACCGGATAATCCTCAAAGGAGGTTTCCATATGTTCGCTACCATCAGTAAGCGATTTAATAAACAGGTTCTGTTTATCCTTGTATGGTTTTAAATAACATATGTATTTGCCATCGGGCGATATTCTGAAAAAACTTTTTTCGGGCGTTTTAAAAAAATCAACAATAGGGATCTGCTTTACATGATCTTTGCAGGAACATATAACAGTAAAAATACCAATAAACAAAAAAATCTTTAGCCGGCTCAACATATTTAGTTTTACCCCATTTTATTAATCAGGTCAAATTAGATAAAATTAGTTGACGATAACAAAATGTCACTACAATTTTACCCGGTGCATCCTTATACGAATATTAACCCCCAACGGACATGTTATAATATTAATTCCCTATTTTTGAATAGATGAGGGCTTTATTTGCATTTATTGTTTTTGTTTGGCTTGGATCGGCTAAATTGTTTGCACAGAACAATGAACTTCAGCTGGCCACGCAATATAATGCCAATGGCGAACCTCAAAAAGCGCTTGAGATTTATCAGAAACTATACAAGCAAAATAATGAATCGTATTATTCCTATTATATAAACACCCTGCTCAGCCTTAAAAAATTCGATGAGGCCGAAAGTGTAGCCAAAAAGCTGACGCGCAAGCACCCCAACGTTAATGAATATCAAATAGTACTGGGTACTATTTATACACAGCAAGGCAACCTTGATAAAGCCGATGCGATTTACGACAATTTGCTTAAAAATTTGCCGGCAGACCAAATGGAAATTGCCAACCTGGCCAACCAATTTTATCAGAATGCCAATATTGATTACGCTATCAAAATATTTCTACAGGGTCGTAAGCTACTCAAAAGTGATGAAGCCTTTACCTATGAACTGATAAACCTTTATCGGTTTAAACGGGATAAGGTGTCGCTTATCGAAGAGTACCTTAATTTTCTGCCATCAAATCCCAGCTTTATTACCCAGGCCGAAACCACCTTTTCCAACATATTTGAAGGAGATACCGATTACAATTTACTTAAAAGTGCACTACTAAGACGGATACAAAAAGCACCACAACAAACCATTTATGCCGAATTGCTTACCTGGCAATATATGCAGCAAAAGGAGTACGATCTTGCTCTTAACCAGGCGTTGGCTCTCAGTCGCCGGCAAAATGATGAAGGGAACAGTATTTATRAACTTTGCCGAACRCTAAACTCAAACGAGGCCTATGATGTTGCTATACGCGGGTATGAGTATATTATTGCAAAAGGCGTAAGCAATCCCTTGTATATTCCCGCTAAAATTGAGCTTATCAATACCAAAAACCAAAAGATCACTGCAGGCAAATATCTGCCGGCAGACCTATTGGGTCTGGAGCAGGATTACATGGCCTTGCTTACCGAATTTGGCCGGAATAACAATACCGTTTTTGCTATGCAAAAACTGGCCAATCTGCAGGCTTTTAAACTGCATAAAATTACCGACGCCCAAAAATTATTGGAAAGCGCTGTAACCATCCCGAACATCCGCACCGACCTGCTTGCTTCCTGCAAACTCGACCTTGGCGATGTTTACCTGTTAAATAACCTGCCCTGGGAAGCAACCCTTTTATACAGCCAGGTTGAGAAGGATTTTCCGAATACCGCCATTGCACAGGATGCCAAATTCCGAAACGCCAAACTGGCCTATTATACAGGCGACTTTACCTGGGCAAAGGGACAACTTGATGTATTAAAAGCTGCAACATCGCAACTGATAGCCAATGACGCGCTTAACTTGTTGCTGCTCATCAACGACAATACCACCGCTGATAGTTCGGGGGCTGCCCTTAAAATTTACGCCCGTTCAGATCTGCAGATTTTTGCCGAGCAACCTGCCAGGGCCCTGGTGGCACTTG
This sequence comes from Mucilaginibacter sp. P5_A4, assembly GCF_056400605.1. NCBI lineage: Bacteria > Pseudomonadati > Bacteroidota > Sphingobacteriia > Sphingobacteriales > Sphingobacteriaceae > Mucilaginibacter > Mucilaginibacter sp. P5_A4. The sequence continues at coordinate 42,540 of NZ_JBFUKX010000053.1, forward strand.
ATAGCATCGACAAAAAATTCCCTGGCAACGGCCTCAATGATGATATCCTGATGGCAAAATCGCGCATTTTTATACAGCAGAAAAATTACGTTGATGCCGTTGCCCTGCTTAAGAAAATCTTCGATGATCATCCAACGGAGCTATGGGCCGATGACGCTGTTTTTATGCTGGGCGATATTTATGAGAACCACCTTGATGATAAAACCAACGCCAAAACCTGGTACCAAAAAATCATCACCGATTATCCCGGCAGTTTATGGATCAATGAAGCACGAAAGCGATTCAGGCTACTGAGGGGAGATAAGACGGATTCATAAGTTGGTGAGTGGTTGATTAGGTGAGTGGTTAGATGGTTTTAAATTCATGATCAATCGACCTTGCATTTGTTGAGCCCCCGCAACCATTCACTTAATCAATTGCTCACCTAATCAACTTAAATACCTATTTTTGCACCACCATGATTGTATACAACGACACTATAATATTGGATGAAACCATCCAGGAAGAATGGCTTCATTACATGAAAACTGTTCACATACCAGCCGTAATGGCTACGGGGCTTTTTACCTCATACCGGATATTAACTGTAATTGATTCTCCAAACGAGGGGGTTACCTACTGCGTTCAATACCATGCAGACAGCATTGAGCATTTTCAGCAGTATTATATGAATCACCTTCACAAGCTCCAGGCCAGCCATCAGCAAAAATTTGATGAAAAGTTTGTAATCTTTAATACTTTGATGGAAGAGGTGGAGTAAAGCCTCTCCCGAAAGTTTCACCACATTTATAATGAAAAAGCTCCCGGAAACATTTCGGGAGCTTTTTCATTATTTAGTTATCAGGTTGTATAGTTCATCAAGTTTAGGGGTAAGCACTATTTCTATCCTCCTGTTCCTGGTTCGGGCTTCGTCAGTGCCGGCAGCATCAATTGGCTGAAACTCGCCTTTCCCGGTAGCCGTTAACCTGTGCGGATCAACCATTTCTACTTCGGTAAGGTATCGGGTTACGGAGGTTGCGCGTAGTACGCTCAGGTCCCAGTTGTCTTTGATCTGGCCCAGATTTTTTACTTTTTTATCATCGGTATGGCCTTCAACTGCCATGTTGATGTCTGGTTCTTTATTCAATACTTCTGCCAGTTGTTTCAGCGCCTGTTTACCTTTATCGTCAATTATTATACTGCCCGATGGAAACAGCAATTTATCGGTAAGCGAAACATATACTTTACCGTTACGGATATCAACCGTTAACCCGCTTGCCTGGAAACCCAACAGGGCCTTTTGCAATTTATTTTTGAGCGCATTTGTGGCTTCATCACGCTTTTTCAAAATATCTTCCACCTCCTTTAAACGGGCTTCGCGTTTTTGCAGATCAGCAGCCAACTGATTGGCTTTGGTTGATGTAACATCGAGGTTATTGGTAAGGGAACTGTTGTTGCTTAGCAAATCGCTTATCTGCCGGTGCAGGCGCATGGTATCGCTCTGCAATTGTGCAAGCTGCGATTCCAAAGTTCCGGTACGGGTATTTAATGAATCGCGTTGAGCCAATAATGATCTGTACTCTTT
>NZ_JBFUKX010000054.1:0-43294 GCF_056400605.1 Mucilaginibacter sp. P5_A4
TTTTTCCTCCTGTTGGCTATCCTGGATATACTGCTATGCCGTATTCCTTACATTCTGTTCAAACTCAAGAAAATAAAAAGAATGAGGCTGTATCTCGCAAACAATATGCTTATAGCTATTTAGGCACGACGTGCTCTCATCCTTTTTCACTCATAAAATGTATGTAAAGAATGTTTTAATATCTCCTAAACAAGATATAATACATTTTTTAATTTCAACTGTAAACATAGGAGGTACGAAGCAATCCCCAACTATGCAGATCGGATTTGCAAAGCTACTCTGTAAGGTGGGGATTGCTTCGTACCTCGCAATGACGCGTGGATATATGCTTCATTAGAAGTCTAAAAACATTTAATAAATCATTTTTAGACAGCCTCCCAGTAATTAATATTGTTGATAAACAGGTAAAACTGGCATTAGCTTTGTATTCTCTTATCATACCTTAAAAACACATTTATCATGGCAACTATAAAAACAAGGGCACCCGAACAAACAACGGATGTACATGATTCTGCATTAAATGAATTATTTTTGGATGAGTTGAAAGACATTTATTGGGCCGAAAAACACCTGACCAAAGCCTTGCCAAAAATGGCGAAAGCGGCAACCTCAGATAAGCTACGTGCTGCAATAGAAAACCACCTGAGTGAAACGGAACGCCAGGTTACCCGCCTGGAAGATGCCTTTGCATCGCTGGGTGAAAAAGCAGTTGCTGTAAAATGCGAAGCTATGGCCGGTTTATTGAAGGAGAGCGAAGAAATTATTGCCGAAACTGAAAAACACAGCAGTACCCGTGATGCGGGCCTTATTTCTGCCGCTCAAAAAATTGAGCATTACGAAATTGCCACATACGGAACGTTAAAAACACTGGCCAGCGTACTGGGTTACAACGAAGCTGCGGAACTGCTGGATTCTACCCTGCAGGAAGAAAAAAATTGTGATAGCCTGCTTACCCAAATTGCCCGGGCCGGTATAAACCAGCAATCAAAAACAGAGAAAGCTTAAGGCTTTACTTAACCGGATAGAACCTTACGAAGCTTTGTAAGGTTGGATATTAATAATATCTAATACCGCATCCGAATCAATAAAAAAGGTCGCCAAAAGGCGACCTTTTTTATTAACATTGAATGGATTATTTTAGCTCTATTTGGCGGCTTTGCGTTTTAGCTTCTTCTTTTTTAGCCACGTCAATTTTAAGCACACCATCTTCATAGGTTGCATCTATCCGGTTGTAATCGGCCAGTTCGGGCAGAGTAAATGAGCGCACGAAAGAGCTATAGCTAAACTCGCGTTTATTATATACGCGCCCGCTATTGGTATTCTCGGTTTGCTGCTCAACCGAAATGTGCAACATATTACGATCAACATTGATTTTAAAATCCTGCTTTTTCAAGCCGGGTGCACCCAGTTCAATATGATAACTTTCATCAGATTCGCTGATGTTTACAGCCGGAACCCGGGCTATCATACGATCATTAAAAAAGGTGTCGTTAAAAATGGATTCAAAAACGTCACTAATGCCTGGCATTGCGGCGTTACCTGGTTGGTTTCTGTTAAATTTAACCAGTGTCATTGCTTTTTCTCCTTAAATTGATTTAAAAATAAATAAACATTAAACCTGGATAACTATCCACTTAATTATATCAAGTAGAATGCCAAACCGGGTTAAAACTGCCGGGGTTTGTACCCAATTGAAAAAACGACAGCATCCGGGGTGAAAGAAATTCAGCCGGTATGTCAATTTTTCATTTCCTGCTGTTTTGTTTGCAACTATGATCTTAAAAAATGTCTCTGTTAATAAATAATTTTACTATCGGCAATAATATCATCCGGGGTACCATGCACCAACGTGGCTGGATAATTGATGATAGTTTAATGCTACTTATTTTATAAACCCACCGGCAGTAGCCTTAAATCCTTTAGATATTACTTCTGCTTCATTGTGGTCTCTTATTTGTTACTTTTACCAGGCAGGTTAATATCACGGCTATCAATAAAACCTTTATTATTATTAAATGAAACAAAACGTATCTTTAGTATTATCTGGTGGCGGCGCCAGGGGCATAGCTCACATTGGTGTAATTGAAGAATTAGTGAGGCAGGGATTTAACATCACCTCGGTTGCCGGTACATCAATGGGGGCTGTTGTTGGCGGTGTGTATGCCTTAGGGCAAATGGATGCCTTTAAAAACTGGCTTTTTACCCTTGATAAGCTAAAAGTATTTGGCCTTATTGATTTTAGCTTTAGCGCACAGGGCATGGTTAAGGGCGATAAGCTATTTAACACCATAAAAGCGTTCATCAATGACGCCAATATTGAAGACCTTACCATACCATACGCAGCCGTGGCTGCGGATATTATTAATAAAAAAGAAGTGGTTTTTACCGAAGGGAGCATATACGATGCCATCAGGGCATCTATTGCCATACCAACGGTATTTACCCCGGTAAAGCATGCCGATGGATTACTTGTTGATGGGGGCATTATTAATAACCTGCCTATTGAGCATGTTAAAAGAAGTACCGGCGATATACTGGTGGCAGTTAATGTAAATGCGATGATACCCGTTGACAAACCGGTGGTATCCCAAAATGCGATGGAAGTAAAACATTCCATTTACCGGCAAAAGATCAGGGATTTTTACAGCTACCTTTACACCGTGAAGCCATCTGACCACACCGAAAAGCTGGGGTATTTTAACGTGATCAATAAAACCTTAAATTTAATGACCTACCATACCACCCGGCTTGCTCTTGAAAAATATTCGCCCAATATCCTGATCAATATATCGCATGAATATTGCAGCACCTATGATTTTTATAAAGCCGAAGAAATGGTAGAAAGTGGCAGATATGCCGCTTTAAAATGTATTAAAGCGTACAAAAACAGTCTTGATAAAATATGATAGCAGGGAGTTGCTATGCACAATGCTTAGAAGCTGTCTAAATTTGATTTATTAATGTTTTTATACTTCTAATGAAGTACATCTCCACGCGTCATTGCGAGTGGTAAAATCCGAGAACTCTGAAGGGGGAATGACGTTGCTAAGAGGGCTGTCATGCTGAGCCTGTCGAAGCATAGTGGGCAAAGGCCTATACGCGCGACCCTTCGACAGGCTCAGGGTGACCGGCCGTTTTTGAAGGAAATATAAGGTTAAAAAAAACACGTCATGGGTAGGTACGAAGCAATCCCCGCCTTACAGGGCAGCCATGCAAATCCGATCTGCATAGTCAGGGGTTGCTTCGTACCTCGCAATGACGGTCTGTTTTTTATTTTTCGGAGCTTCTTACAATTATATATATTTAGGTTAATAAACCGATAAAAGCTATTATGTCATTCCAGGGATATTTAAATACTATTAAAACAAAAACCGGCAAAGGCCCCGCTGATTTCAGGGCGCTTGCCGAAGAAAAAGGCTTCACTAAAAATGGTATACTAAAGGCCAATGTAAAAGCAGGCGATATTGTAAAATGGCTTAAAGAAGATTTTGAACTGGGCCACGGCCACGCCATGGCCATTTACGCACTGTTGAAAGGCATGAAGAATGAGGACAGCGATGAATGATAGCAGGGATGCGGATTTGCATCTTATTCCTGGCAATTATGCATCCTTATTCCTGCATGGTTTTCGGCTATGACTTCTGCATTTAGCTTATCTCAGCTTTTGCTTCATATCAAAATGCTCCACGGTTTTAATGCCTGTTGGCCACTCGTTAAAGGCGGCATACAAAACACACTTATTCTCCTGGTCAAGCCCGGGTATGGTTTTGTCAATCACCTTTCTTATCACTTCGTTTTCTTTTTTAATGGCCGTAGTATCCTTTAGTTTGATGTTGGTAAGGTAATATACCATCGGGAAATCGCCCTCGGGGGTGGGCTGGTTAAAGATCCTTATTATTTCCAGATGTGTGGGCGCATCCTTTATAGCTAATGGGATGCGGTACCTGCCCGATACTTCGTTTAAAACTGTGTTATAAAACCCGCTTACTTCGGTTTCTGCATCATATTTCCATATAGTGCATGGCCGGGTACAGTTAATGGCCGATGCAGCGGTGTTAAGCGCATTAATCAGGTAACCTTTGGCATAACTTGCTTTGGCAGCCTCATAAAGCTGCGGCGTGTTGAGGCCATTTTTGGCATAAGCGCTTTCATCAAGCTGGTTAAGTTTCCAGCCATAATCGTACTTGCAATAAATTGCCGTTATCATGTATTGATTAGGGATATTTTTAGGCACAAAACAGGCAATGTACATTTCTTTAACACCACCGGGGCAGTACAATTTATAATTGGCGTTACCCTTTAAATTACCGTTAATGGTATCGCCATGAATGTAATGGTTTACTATATAGTACTCATCAAGCAGGGAGTAAGTACCCTCTTTAAAGCGGTTACTTGCCAGTTCCACCTGCCGTTTTCTGCCAGTGCTGGCAATAAAATCCTGCGACATGATAAACTCCAGCTGTGCTTCATCATTTGTTTTAAGTGCATTAAATAACTTATTATTCAAATCATGGAAACGGCTTTGATCTCCTGAGCTTATCTTATCATTTTTATAGATCCCCGGAGCGGGTGGCGCGCAGCTTTGTAAAACAAAAACAGTTAATAAAAAAAAGAAGATCCGGTTTAGGGAGTTAATATATTTCATTATAAATTGTAAAAGGTTGTTGCTACGATAATACATATTTAATAGCTACTGAGCAAAATTTAGTGTAGCATTTTCATTACCATTTGCGTAACACTATTAACAAACCTGGGTATCAATGAAAAAATTAATACTGATAGGCATACTCACCCTTTTATTTAGCTGTAAAAAAGATAACACCGCCAGCAACTTAAACCTCGCCGGCAGCTGGGAATATCGTGGAACAACATGTTATTGTGCCCCACCAGCTGATAGCAGTGCTTATAAACCAGGCAACGGCACCGTTTACAACTTTTCGGCCACCAATTACAAATATTATCTTAAACACGCGCTGCAGAAAAGCGGGACATACAAACTGTTTAAAGAAAAGGTAAACGGCACTGAGCTTAACCGCATCATTTTTGATAATGATTATAGCAGCGAGGCAAAATATATAGGATTTAACGGAAACAAGTTTAGCCTGGGCGGCGCTATTGGGAGCGCCGCCGATGCACCGGTGGATTATTATGAAAAACAATAATACTTATTTAGCCGCCTGATCCATTTTTTACAGGTATATAATTCCTTCCATAACGATAACAGAGGATCCGCTTACCCAAATACCATCCTCCGAAACTTTAACATGAATTGATGAAGGGTGCTTAACCGCCGTACCCTGTAAAATCCGGTAATCCTGCTCCTGCTTAATATACCCTAACTTTTCCAGGTAACCGGCCAAAGGTCCAGCTGCTGTACCGGTTGCCGGATCCTCATCAATCCCGATACCGGGGTTAAAAAACCTTGTTTCGGCAACATACCCGGCATCCGGATTATTTGTGGTAAACAGGTAGCAGCCTTCAAAACCATATTTTTCAGAAGCCTGCTTTAAAAGCGCTTTATTGGGTACCGCGTTTTGTAATGCCTCCAGATCTTTTACCGGCACCATTAAATGCGCAACTTCTGTTTCAACTACGTTAATTTCCCAGCTGTTTAAATTTAAGTCCTGTGGGTCCAATCCAATGGCATTAGCAACCAGGTCGGCCGGTACTGTTCTCATCACTTTAGCCGGTTGTTGTTTCATCGCAACGTACGGGAGACCAGCATCTTCGGTCACCCGGAGCGGGATCCTTGTATCCTTTATAATTACCGATGGCGGCCCGTCCTGGTGTTTAAAAATATCCCAGCCCTTTATTAAAGCCAGGCATACCGCGCCTAACAGGTTATGCCCGGCGCCAATTACTTCAAATTCTGCAGGGGTGAAAGAGCGTACCTTTAATGCATTTTCTGTTGTTGAATAGCTTACAAAAGAAGTTTCGGAATAGCCAAATTCTCTTGAAATAGCATGGTATTCGCTTAGTTCAAGTTCGTCGTCGCTATAAACTACCGATAGTTGATTGCCTTTATATCTCTGATCTGTAAATACATCGAGCACGTAATAATTAAGTTTTTTCATTTTTATTTAATTAACCTGATGCCAAAATTAAAACGGGATAGTTTATTTTTGTTATGGGTTAACTAAAGGTAACCGGTTACCTTTAGTTAACTATCAATTATTTACTATGGCCACTATCAACATAAACGGAACTATACAGGAAGCAAGCTGCGACCAGGAATTAGCTGCCATTAAAGACAGCCTGGAAATATTGGGTGGAAAATGGAAACTAAGAATCATGCGCCACCTGAATAACCGATCGGCCGAGAAAAATACATTTAAAAAGCTCCAACGCGAAGTTGAAGGAATTTCGGCCAAAATGCTATCTAAAGAATTGCAGGACCTGGAATTGAACCTGCTTATTTCCAGAACGGTAATGGATACACGGCCTATTACCGTAAATTATTCCATTACCGATTATGGCCTGAGTGTTTTACCCGTTACAGAAACATTAGTACAATGGGGATTAAACCATAGGCAAATGATCAAAGCCTGATGTTAATATTAATATTAATACATTTTTTAATAAACTAACCCAACCATGCCAAAAGAAGAAGTATCCGATCTGCTCAGGTTCCTTTATGAGTTTTCGCCGGAGGTAAGGGGGAAGGTATTGTGGCTGCGCGAATTTGTGTGGGATTTATACCCACAAGCCAATGAGCTTATTTACGATAATTATAATGCTTTGGCTTTCGGCTGGTCGCCTACAGAAAAGCTGGGGCATACCTTTTGTTCCATAGCGGTATACCGCATCAACGAAGGCGTACACTTTGGTTTTTACTGGGGGTCAGAACTTGCCGATCCGCAAAAGCTTCTGTTAGGCAATGGCAGCCAATACAGGTATATATTTGTAAAAAGTTTAGACGACTTTCCGCGCGATTATATCACTACCCTGGTTGAGCAAGCCTGGGAAAACTCACTGGCAAAAATCAAAAACCCTAAAGACATTGTTGAGGGAAAAACCATTACCAAAATGGCATTGACAAAAAAAAGAGAAAAGAAGAAGTAAATCACAACACGCTACTTCTCCACCAGGGCCAGCCAATCCAGTATCACTTTTTTTATCCGGGCTTCTTTGCTTTTCAAATCATCCATATCCCTTATATACACCAACCTCCGGCCATCGGGATAGTCGCCCTCTAATAATCCGCTTTTATCATTAACCTTTGCCCCGCCCGGAAAAACCAGCAGGATGCGTTTATGCAGGTTCATTACAATAATGTATCTTTTATATTCCTTTGGGTTGAAGGGCTTCATCTCACCGGTGTACAAAAAACTTGGCGCATTCCATTTTATTTCCTCGCCAATTTCCGGGTGGGTGCTCAAAACAATCTGCCGGATAGCTTCCACAATTTCGGCAACCGGCGCCTCCAGTTTTTGGATGTATTCTGTTACCTGTTCGGTGTTTGATTTGGGTGGTAATTTTGCCATGATTGTTTGCAGGTTTATCGGAAATCAAGTTAAGAATTTTTACCCGCAAAGACATTAAGATGCAAAGCGACTATCATAATCAGGAGATATCTATTACCCCAATTCAATGGCGTCCTGGTGCGAAACTCCCTGATATTTAAGGCAAACGCCAGGTTCTTTCTCTTCATTTTTAATTCATATTTGGAAATCAAAAAACATATATCTTAGTCTAATATTTCGGGCCTCCGTTGAGGCAAAATACACATGCATTTTCGTAACATTATAAGGGTTTGCATGTCTTTATATAAACATTATAACAATGGCTATTAATCTTCAAAAAGGACAAAAAATAGATATCGGATTGTCGAAAATGACAGTTGGTTTGGGCTGGAACCCCAACGAAGGCACAGGTTACGATTTCGACCTGGATGTATCGGCAATTATGATAGACGCCAACCGCTTTGTACCCCAGGATGAGTTCTTCGTTTTTTATAATAATGTCGACTCTCCAGATACCGCGGTTCACCATACCGGCGATGATCCATCGGGCGGTAACAGCGATGGCGGCGATGATGAATCCATGAATATCGACCTGACTAAGGTAGATCCCAAGATCCAGGAAATATTATTTGTGGTAACCATCCACGAGGCGCAGGCCCGCAGGCAAAACTTTGGCCAGGTGCGCGATTCCTACATCCGTATTATTGATGAACAAACCGGCAGCGAAGTTTGCAAATACGAGTTAGGCGAGGATTTCTCAATCGAAACAGCCATCGAATTTGGCAGGTTATACCGCCGCAGCGGCGCCTGGAAATTTGAAGCATCGGGCGTGGGTTATAAAGAAGACCTGGCCTTCTTTTTAAGTAAATATTTTAAAGGACAGATCATTAAATAAGCAATACAATGGCAATAAATCTGGTAAAAGGTCAAACTATCGATCTTCGTAAAAATGATAAAGGCGAAAGCTTCGATCTGTCTTCGGTAACCATTGGTTTAGGTTGGGATGTAAGGCAAAACCACAATGGCGGCGGCTTTTTAGGCAAACTATTTGGCGGTGGCGGCGAAGAGGTGGAGTATGACCTTGATGCCATAGCCTTCCTGTTAGATAAAAATGGAAAGGTGGCAGATAGGGGCCGCACCTGGCAAAAGCCCAATGGCAATAAAGTAAGCTTATATGAAGGCGATGTGATCTACTTCAATTCTATGAGGCACCCATCAAACCATATCTGGCTTACCGGCGATAACCGTACCGGCGCCGGCGATGGCGACGATGAGCAGATCATCGTAAAACTTGATTCACTCGACCCAAAGTTCGACCGTATCCTGTTCATTGTAGCCATATACCAGGGGCAAAGGAACAGCCAGCACTTTGGCATGATTGATAACGCGTTTATCCGCGCGGTAGACAATAGCGGCAAAGAGATAGCCAAATTCAGCCTATCCGGCGACGCTACCTATAACGGCATGTGTTCTATGAAATTTGCCGAGGTTTACCGCAAAGATGGCACCTGGAAATTCCGCGCAATTGGCGAACCGTTTGCTACCGATAATTTTTTAGAGCTGTTGAAACAGTACTAAGTATGGAGTCTTAAGTCGAAAGTTTTAAAAGGAAATGCTAAATTGCGGCTTTCGGTTTAAGACTAACGACTAACCTATGCCCTACCAACATTACTCCTTCGATCTCTGGCTTACACTCATCAAATCTAACCCCTATTTCAAGATCGAGCGGACCAAGATATTCCACCGGGATTTTAACCCGGCGGGTAAAAGTATCGATGAGGTTGCAAAAGCCTTCAGGCAGGTAGATTTGATGTGCAATGCCGTGAACGAAAATACGGGCAAAAACATTGATGCTGATGAGATGCACCTCATGGTAATCAGCCTTATTAATGATAACCAGTTAAGTCTTGCGGATATCGACGCCGCTAAACTGTACCAGGATATGGAGAAGCTGCTGTTTTACTATATGCCTGTGGTATACTCATCTGTAACAATTCCAACGTTGCAGCATCTAAAACAACAAAGCGGCAGTACCTTTAGCTTATTAAGTAATACCGGCTTTATTAAAGGAGTAACATTGAGAAAAATACTGGCGGAATTAAAGATGAACGAATACTTTGATTTTCAGCTGTATTCTGATGAGGCAGGGATGTCGAAACCAAACCCGGCTTTGTTTGATTTAATGTTGCAGCATATAAAACAGATTAATAAAAATATCAATTTAAACAGCATCATCCACATAGGCGATAACCCTAAGGCTGATATTGAAGGCGCCAACGCGGCAGGCATAAAAAGTTTGCTTATCAACTCAAACAACCAATCCATTTTAAGCTTAATAAGTTAATGAACGCAACCTGGTCATTACATCATATTGATAACGCCACGCAATTTGGGTTTTGCCCGGATAGCTACAGCCGTTTTAAATTTGGCGATGAAGCTGTAGCCCGCGATTTTGGCACCGCTTTGGCAAATGGATTTATACAGCAAAGCCTGAGCATAAAACCCATCTCACAACAAATTGTAGTGATATCAAGTCCGTACTCGTTTATCCCAACAGCTACTTTTGCTATGAAAACCTGGTTTGTGTACAGGCTTAACCGCTGGCTGGCGCAACATGGCTACCCGGTAGTCCAGGAAACCAGGGTGCACCGCACTATTACTTACAAAGAGGATTATGGCGAGCTGGATGCCGAGCAAAGGATAAACCTCATCGGTAACGATTCGTTCCATATCGATAAGGATTTTTTGACCAACAAAACGCTGATATTTCTGGACGATATCAAGATCACAGGCAGCCACGAGCGCATGATCATGAAAATGGTTGATGCCAACGGCTTAAGTAATGATATCTTTATGCTTTACTTTGCCGAACTGGTAAACAAAAACATCCATCCCAATATCGAAAACTTTTTGAACTATCACCAGGTAAAAACCATTTTCGATCTGGAGCCTATTATCCAAAGCGGTAACTTTTGCATCAATACCAGGATAGTAAAATATATCCTGAATTATAATTCTGATTGTTTCAGCATTTTTATACAAAACCAATCTACGGATTTTGTAAACTTGCTGTATGATATGGCTTTGGGCAATGGCTACCATACTATTGACGCCTACGCCAAAAACCTTAACTTTATTACCGGCAACCTATTTATAAACAACAAAAATTTAATTAAACATGGCAATTAATTTGCAAAAAGGCCAGCGTGAAGCTATAAATGCCCCTAAATTTACCATAGGGCTGGGCTGGGATACCAATACTTCATCAACAGGCAGCGCATTTGATTTAGATGCTTCGGTATTTATTTTGGGCGATAACAAAAGATTGGTGGCCGATGAATATTTTGTATTTTACAATAACCTGATATCGCCTGATGGGTCAGTTGAACATACCGGCGATAACCTTACCGGCGCCGGCGATGGCGATGACGAGCAAATCAAGGTAGATCTGTCAAAAGCAGATGCTAAAGTATTTGAGATCTGCATTGTGGTAACCATCCACGAGGCCGAGGCACGCAAACAAAACTTTGGCCAGGTTCGCAATTCCTTTATCCGGATTTTTGACGCAGCCACCAATACCGAAATTTTAAAATACGAGCTGGAAGAGGATTTCTCGATAGAAACCGCCGTTGAATTTGGCCGGATCTACAAAAAAGATAACAACTGGAAATTTGAAGCTGTTGGTGTTGGCATGAAAGGCGGCTTACAGGATTACTTAACCAAATACCAATAAAATTATGGCAATCAATCTTCAAAAGGGACAACGCATCAGTCTCGAAAAAAGTAACGGCAGTAAATTACAAAGTGTTTGTATAGGCATCAACTGGGGCGCTATCGAAAAGAAAGGCATGTTCGGTTTTGGTGCAACTAAAGAGGCCGTGGATCTGGATGCCAGCTGTGCATTGTTTGATGAAAGCAAACGCCTGGTGGATGTGATCTATTTCGGCAACTTAAAATCAAAAGACGGTTCGGTGAAACACAGCGGCGATGACCTTACCGGCGATTTAAACGGAAATGATGGCTTGGATAATGAGGTAATCACGGTTGATCTTTCAGGCCTTCCTGCCTCAGTAACTTATGTGGCTTTTATGCTGAACAGTTTCCGCGGGCAGGATTTTGCGTCGATACCATTTGCATCTATCCGCATTTACGAAGGTACACCAACCCGCGTCAGCGAAGTATTTGCTACTTATGACATTGCCAACAGTAAGGATTTTGCAGGCCACGTGGCTATGGTATTAGGCGTTTTTTACAAAAAGAACGCTGAATGGAAATTTAACGCCATAGGCGAACCAACGCGCGACCGCAAGCTGGAAGAAACCGTTAAAACAGTAACACAGAACTATTTATAGTGAGTGGTGATAGTGGGTGGTGAGTTTTGCGAAATGTAAATCAAATCAATACTTACACCTCACCGCTGACCACTCACAACTCACCATCAAAAACTTAACAAAATGGAAGGCACACCAAATAACAACCCAATAAATATAACCCCGGTAAACCTGGACATTACTCCTGCCCCGGGCACTACCACCCCGGCAAAGCTGCTGGATAAAGAAGGGAATGTAGACCTGAGCAATATTTCAACTACCGAAGTGCAAAAATACAGCGAGGTGGCTAAAGCGCTGGACCCGAAAGATGTTAACTCCATCCTGAACTACGGCACCGATGTGCAGGCTTCGATGGAAAAATACAGCAACAACTTTTTAACCTCAGTACGTACCTATAACTCTGGCGAGGTTGGTCTGCTGATCAACGACCTGCTTACCGAGCTGAACTACATCGACGTGGATGAGCTGAATCAAAACGCGTTCACCTCCTTTATATCGCATATCCCTTTTGTTAAAAAACTGGTATTTGATACCAAAAAGCTTTTCCAGAAGTACGATACCGTTATCAACAACATCGATAAAATCACCAATAAGATCAAGGCCGGTCGTGTAAATTCATTAAAGGATAACAGCTCGCTGCAAACCATGTTTGATAGCAATGTAACCTACATTCACCAGATGGAGGAACTTATTATATCGGGCCAGTTAAAGTACAATGAGCTTAACGAGCAGCTGGCACAAATGGATGCCAACCCATCGGCCTATAACGATTACGAAATTGCCGACCTGCGCGATTTTGTGAACCGCCTTGATAAACGCCTGGCCGATTTGAAAGTGGTGCGCTTTATCATGATGCAGTCACTGGCCCAGATCCGCATAGTGCAAAGCAATAATACCACCATTGCCGAAAAAGCACAATCTATCGTATCAACTACCATCCCGGTTTGGAAAAATCAACTCACCATTGCAGTTGCCCTCAACAGGCAAAAGGAAAACGTAGAGATGCAGAAAAAGATCTCGGATACAACTAACACCATCCTGCAAAAAAATGCCGAGCTGCTTAAACAAAACAGCATTGACGTAGCCCGCGAGAACGAGAAAACGGTAGTATCATTAGATACTTTGAAACGCACCACTGCATCCCTGATAGAAACCCTTACCGAGGTAAAACGCATCCATGATGAAGGCACAGCCAATCGGAAGGTACTTAACACCGAGTTGCAAACGCTGGAAACAGAGTTGAAGAAGCATGTGACTAACGCTTAGGCGCCCACATACAAAAATCACGTCACGAGGCATGAAGCAATGACGGGGATTAATATTAATAAGAATTTTAAACCTCATCGCCTGTACCCACAGGCGATTTTGCTTTAATGCACCTCAGCCAATTGGCAGAAGGTTTGGGCGAGGCTTCTTTTTTCGTAGTTTTGTACTTAGTACATGGATGAACACCGGTTAAATATTCTAAATCAAAGCAACAGAATGCTCAGTAAGCTGCAATTGCTTTCTGTGTATTTTGGCGACGATATTATTTATAAAATTTACCTGCGCAGCCAGGTGATCCATAAACTGTTTGAGAGCAACCCCGAACTGGACATCAACAAGCTCGACCTGTTTCACCTGCAATTTACCCAAAGTTTGATCGACCTGCTCCGCAAGATCAAGAAGAACAACGAAGGTAATATCAGCCTGCTGTTTGATGAGATCCAGATCAATAGAGAAATGATTGAAAGGCTGAACGACCCAACCTATACGCAGGCTAATTTCAACCTCGAAAAGCAAAGGCAGGCCTTAAAAATCAATCTTTCACTACGCAAGCTGTTCCAGGTATTGTCTGACGATTCAACAGAAAACCCGCTTTCAAAAAACATCAACTCATTTAGCTCCAGGTTTGCTGCCGATTTTTTTTACACCATCAGTAACGACCTGGTTGAGGAGGTAACAGCTTACGATATTAAGGATGTTTATAAAGACGAGTATGCTACCATACAGCGTAAGCTGATGGGCGTATTGTGTAAATATGATTTTAAAACCGAATTTTATTGCGGTTTAAAATCGGGCAGCCAGGTTATTGAGGTGTACAGGTTTATTGATGCCGACCGGCATTTTTTATATTCCCCGTCAGATAGCCTGTTTGTGTTTTTTGACGTGGCCAAAATCGTGAACATCGACATGTCAACCAATCTTTCTAAAAAAGAGCAACTGGTTTATGAGCTCAAGAATAAGAACGACAAGCTGGAAGGTAATGCTGCAGCTATGAAGGTATACATGCCGCCCGAAATAAAGAACTTGCTCGCCGATAATTATAAAAAAATCTCAGACATTAGTTTCCTTGACGATATTACCAATATTGATGTTCAGGCCAATATTTTAAAAAGCATGCTGAATACCGATTTAATTTAGTTTATTTAACATTAACAAAAATACATTCCCTGTTTAAATATGGATTTTTTACACACAATTTTAGGCCCCGACATTAAAGCGGGCCTGCTCGTAATTTTAAACTTAATACTTATTGAGAGCCTGCTCTCGGTTGATAATGCGGCCGTACTGGCCACCATGGTACTTGATCTGCCAAAAGATCAGCGTAAAAAAGCGCTAAGGTATGGTATCATTGGCGCATATGTATTGCGTGGCGTGTGCCTGTTTTTAGCTGCCTGGCTGGTGAAAATATGGTGGTTAAAGCCTATTGGCGGGCTGTACCTGCTATACCTCAGCTTTGATTACTTTAAAGGCAAAATACAAGCGGCAAATGCCGGTGGCGAAGAAGAAGAGGTAGATAAAAACAAAAACTGGCTGTATAAATCTACAGTTGGCGTTTTCGGCGTTTTCTGGGCTACAGTTGCTTTGGTTGAGCTGATGGATCTTGCTTTCTCTATCGATAACGTTTTTGCAGCGGTAGCTTTTACCGATCACGTGGCATTAATCTATATCGGTGTATTTATCGGCATCCTGGCCATGCGTTTTGTGGCACAAGCCTTTGTTAAGCTGATGGAAAAATTTACTTTCCTGGAAACCGTTGCTTTTATTGTGATAGGTGTACTTGGTTTAAAACTGTCCTCATCTTTATACATCCATTTTTACCCCGAAACCGGCTTTTCCAAAATGATGGAGGGTGAAGGCGCTGATATTTTCACCTCAATATTTACCGTAGCCTTATTCATTATTCCGGTATTAACATCATTGCTGTTTAATTTTCCCAAACGCCACACCATTGAACCGGAAGTAGCCGAGGCCGCGGAAGATGTTTTAGATAAGCAGTAGGTAGTGAGCGGTTTTGAATTGGCAGTTTGCACAAGCCGGTTTGCAGCTAAAAGGAACAGGGTTGTAAAAATTTAATTTCGCGCCAGGGCGTAAGAAAAAATAAGCAAATCATTTTGCGTCTTCGCGTCTTTGCGTGAAAACCCTCTTAACTCAATGACATTTGGGAAAAGGAGAGGTAGGGGTTAAACCCAATGTATAAATTTAAAGCTGCACTATCGAACTGCCTCAGCGACTAATGATCAATGACAAAATGAAATTTAACAAAATAATAGCCTCCATATTCGGCATAGGTTTTTTAAAGGGTGGTGGCACTTACGCGGCCATAGTTACCTGCGGAGCAATCTGGTTGCTATGGCGGTGTGCAGCTCTTCAAAATCCGTTTTATTTACTGGCAATCACCATCGTTATAACCCTGTGGGGTGTTTATGTAAGCAATAAAGTTGAATCCGACTGGGGCGAAGACAGCTCGCGCGTAGTAATAGATGAAGTAGCGGGAATGCTTATCACTATGCTGTTCATCCCGCAAAACCTTTACTTTTTATTGGCTGGACTTGTGCTGTTTCGCTTTTTTGATATTGTAAAACCGTTGGGGATCCGTAAGATGGAAGCTTTGCCCAGTGGCACCGGTGTTATGATGGATGATGTGCTGGCTGGTGTTTATTCCAACATCCTACTATGGGTTGGATATTTGATTTGGATGAAATTCCTGTTGTAGGAGATGCATAATTGCATCTCCTGCGGGCAAGAGGTCATCGGTTCCACTCCTATATTCTCCACGTTTGAGCAGCTTTAAAAAATGGTTACTTTACCCCGGGTTTTCTGCCAATTGCTTAATCACCGGTAAGGTTCCGCGCCAATAAAATTCTAAATGATTTTTAATGATTACTGTTGGGAAATTTTCAAGGTTTACTGTTAATACCGTATGATCCTTTTCCGTGTTTAATATGAATTCCAGTTTGGTATAATTTTTTGGCTCGTCAGCAAGCATTGACAGTGAACTGAGGTGCGTGTAACTTAAAACTTTGGGTTCCTGGAACTTCAATACCATGCCTTTAATTTCAAATTGAGTATGATGAAACCCGCTGATTAAAATCGGAGAATTGAGTTGCCAGCTTGTTCGAACCTGGATGGTCATTTCAACGTCGCCCATCCATTGTGACATGAGCCCAGGATCTGTTATTACTGTCCAGACTCTGGCAGTTTCAGCATTTATCCTAATCGTTGTTGAATAGTTGTCGGCCATTGGTATCTTATGACTTTAGCCACGAGCTTCTGCGACTTTCTGCTCACGATTCTTTAACAACCACTGAATGATGGCAAATTTGCTTAGCATCAGTATTTCGATCCGGTCAAGATATTCTTTCTTTTGTTTTCCTCAGGTATTTCAGCGAACAGATTTTCCGATTTAAAACGCTAATATGCGTCTCGGCATTAAATACCTTCTGCTTTATTCGTAACGCAAAGCCTCAACCGGGTCGAGTTTGGCGGCCTTTTTGGCCGGGTAATAGCCGGATATCAGTCCGATAAAAGTACAAAGTACTACTGCAAATACAAGCCAACCCCAGGGTATAGCAAACGTTCCGCTTATTTGAACCGCAATTACGTTACCTGCAGCCATACCAAGTATAATGCCTGCCGCTCCGCCCATGAGGCAGATCACAATGGCTTCAATTAAAAATTGCTTACGGATTACCGCTTGCGTGGCGCCAACAGCTTTACGTACTCCAATTTCGCGGGTACGCTCGGTAACAGACACCAGCATAATGTTCATAAGCCCTATTGCAGCCCCAATCAATGTAATAATACTGATGGCAAACCCACCAACTGTAATACCGGCCAGCTGGCTTGAAAGTTGTTGCTGAACAGAATCACTTCGCGAGATTTCGAAATTAGTTTCATTGGCTACATTAAGGCTACGCACGTTCCTGAATAATGAGGTAGCCTCACCAATTGTTGCATCCAGGGCTCCGGGGCTATTTACTTTAATAGTAATAGTATATGATGCATTTTTATTGGTATCTATCTGTTTAGCCTTTAATATTGGAATGATGCAAAATTTATCTCCCCCAAATGAGCTTGAACCTTTTGAAGCAATTACCCCAACAATTTTATATTTATTACCGCCGATAAAAACGTTTTGGTTTACAGGATCGGTATGTTTAAAAAGTTTCTTTTTGATCTCATCGCCTATAAGCACTACGTTTGAGCCATGCTCCAGCTCGGATGTTGAAAAATTACGGCCAAAGGATAACTTTTTACCGCTGGTAGCCAGGTAGTTTTCGTTCGATCCGGAAACTGAAATATTCTGATTCGTTTTTTCGCTGCCAAATTTGGCTATCGCTATACCGGTAACATCTAAATTAACAGCAACTATTACAGGTAGCTTAAAGGTTTTTTTAAAGCGGTCGGCCTGGTCATAAGTAATGGATGGGTATACTTTATTGTGGCCCCCATTTCCAAAATTCAAACCCTCGCCCCGGTTCTGAATAGTGAACGAGTTGGCGCCCAGGTCGGCAAAAGCATCATTGGTAAACTGCCTGATGCCCTCAATAGCAGTTAAAATACTCACCAGGGCCATAATGCCAATAGCAATAATTAACGCGGTAAGCGATGTACGCAGCCTGTTACCGGCTATGGACTGTAACGCTATCGAAATATTTTCTCTGAGAGAGGTTTTTACCGGCATGGGCGTAATTATGTAATAAGCAGCTATATGACTAACAAGGCCATAGGTTTGTTACAGCTGTTGTTAAAAAGAATCAAGAGCAAGATAGGATTAAGGATGGAAGGAACAAGGATTAAAGACAGTTAAAAAGATAAAACCATCTTGATTCTTTACTCCTTATCCTTTATCAAATCCCAATTTGATGTATTATCGAATATTTACCTGTTTCTTACGAATGTCCATCATCGCCAACCTCAAAATAGAAAAAGGCAACCTTTTGGGCTGCCTGCATATTTTATAGAATCAAGAAGTATGAGCCAGAGCCGCTTTAAAAGTCTTTGCTCCTTAATCCTTCCGTCTTTACTCCAAAAGAACTATACCGCGAACGAAGTTCCGCAGCCACAGGTGCTGGCAGCGTTAGGATTGTTAAAGGTAAATCCACGCGCGTTTAAGCCATCCTGGAAATTGATTTGCATCCCCATCAGGTACATGCCGTGTGCTTTATGCATAAATACTTTTATGCCATCGATAATAAATTCCTGGTCGCCATCCTTTTTTTGGTCGAAACCTAAAACATAGTTCATGCCCGAACAGCCACCGCCTTCAACACCAACACGCAAACCAAAGTCTTCACCTATCTCTTGCTGATCCCTCAATTTAACAAGTTCTTTAACGGCTCCTTCTGTAAAGGATACCGGGGCAATTTCAACAGCAGTACTCATCTTATTTTTATTTAACTATACAAATATAAGGTAAAATGTGGATTTTTACATCCACAGGTATTTTATGACCTCAGCTTAACATTTTAACAAAACATGCTAACACCGCTTTATTTACTTGATATTTTAAAACTTACCATTGCCGGGGCTGGCGTAGTATGGATAGCTTTTTACCTGTTTAAGCCCTACCTGGATAAACAAAGCCAGCTGCAAATACTGGAGCTTAAACGCAGCGCGGGCAACCAAACATTGCCCCTGCGTTTACAGGCCTATGAGCGGGTAGTTTTATTTATAGAGCGCATTAACCCTGCTAATATGCTTATCCGTCTTAACGTTGGCAGTTTATCAGCGGCCGAACTGCACATCATCATTGTAAACGAGATCCGTAACGAGTTTCAGCATAACATTACCCAGCAAATTTATGTGAGCAGCCGGGTTTGGGCTGTGCTAAAACGCGTTAAGGAAGATACCCTGAGCCTGGTGAATAATGGCGTAAAAGCCCTGCCCGAAAATTCAACCGGCATGGAGCTGAGTAAAACTGTGCTGATCCATTTGAGTCAGCTGGAAGATGATCCGTACGAAATAGCCGTCAACCTGGTTAGGCAGGATCTGGAAGAATTATTTTAAACGCGATGGCTAAAAAATTCAGCACCACATCGGGCATCGAAATCAAGGAGGTTTATACCGGGCCATCTAATATGGACGAACTGCCGGGCCAGTTCCCCTTTACACGCGGTATTCAAAAGGATATGTACCGTGGCAAAGCCTGGACCATGCGCCAGTATGCCGGATTTTCAACAGCCGAAGAATCAAACAAACGTTACCATTACTTATTAAGCCAGGGCACAACCGGTTTATCCGTAGCGTTCGATCTGCCTACACAAATTGGTTACGACAGCGACCATGAACTATCAGAGGGCGAAGTTGGCAAGGTAGGCGTAGCCATAGATTCGTTAGAAGATATCGAGATCCTGTTTGATGGCATCCAGCTAAAGGATATCACCACCAGCATGACCATTAATGCCACCGCGCCTATATTACTGGCCATGTACATCGCCCTTGCCAAAAAACAAGGCGCCGATCTGCGGCAGATCTCGGGCACGGTACAAAACGATATATTAAAGGAGTACGCCGCGCGCGGTACTTATATATACCCGCCTACCCCATCCATGCGCCTCATTACCGATGTGTTTGAATACTGCAGCCTGGAAGTGCCTAAATGGAACACCATATCTATATCGGGCTACCACATCCGTGAGGCCGGTTCAACCGCGGTTCAGGAGTTGGCTTTTACTTTAGCCAATGGCAAGGCTTATTTAAAAGCAGCGCTGGATAAAGGGTTAGATATAAACGTATTTGCCAAACGCCTGTCTTTCTTTTTCAATTGCCATAATAATTTTTTCGAGGAGATAGCCAAGTTCAGGGCGGCAAGACGCATGTGGGCACATATTACCAGGGAGTTGGGAGCAACCGATGCAGGAGCGCAAAAACTTCGTTTCCATACCCAAACAGGTGGCTCTACTTTAACCGCTCAGCAGCCGCTTAATAATATAATACGCGTTAGCAACCAGGCGCTGGCCGCAGTATTGGGCGGCACGCAATCATTGCACACCAACGGCTATGATGAGGCTTTGTCGTTACCTACCGAAGCTGCGGCAAAAATAGCTTTGCGTACCCAACAGATCATCGCCTTTGAAAGCGGGGTAACTGACACGGTAGACCCGCTGGCCGGTTCCTATTTTATAGAAGCCCTTACCAACGAGGTTGAAGCCGCAGCTCAATTATACTTAGATAAAATAGATGCCATGGGTGGCGCAGTTAAGGCTATTGAGCAGGATTACATTCAGCAGGAGATAGCAGCATCGGCTTACCAATACCAGGTTGATATAGAGAGCGGCGAAAAAGTTTTGGTAGGCGTGAATAAATTTACCCAGCAGGAAGATGTTCATGCAAACGTGTTTAGGGTTGATGATTCCATCCGCATAATGCAAATGGAAAAAATTATAAAACTTAAAAACAAAAGAAACAACCAGGCTGTTAAAGAAAATTTACAGCTATTAAAGGAGGCTGCTTTGGGCACTAAAAATTTAATGCCTTTTATAGTGTCTTCGGTTGAAAATTATGCTACCTTAGGGGAGATCGCTGATACCTTGCGCAGCGTTTTTGGGGAGTACTAATATTACTTACAATGTGGCTTTTGAAACCGTGAGTATACTTTGCTGCATTTAATAAATATCAAATTTCAATTTTATTTGGCACTAATCCGGTGCTTCAGTTTTTAGTGCGACGCAAACGGCTGAAATAGCCCAACAATTGCCAAAATTTTGGCGTATAAGTAACAAAGAAAAACGCTGGTTTTTTGGCGTTTTTCTTTGAAAAATCTAAAAGAAAATTATTTAATTAAAAAATTATAAAATTGCACTTTTCAACAAAAAACAATGCGTTATATACAATTTTTATATTTAAAAACAACTTTTGTTGATAACTTGAGAATTGTTAAAAAAGTGAAAATTTAATTTTTTTATACGTTTTTTTTGGCAATATTCGATGTTCCGTAGCAGTCCCAAAAGATGTTGGCTGAGGGATTGGAAATCAAATAATTACTTATATATACATGGAAAAAACTTGTACTAACGTTTGGAATAGCTGTCTTCAGATCATAAAGGACAACATACCGGCACAGAGCTTTAAAACCTGGTTCGAGCCGATAAAAGCCTTGAGAATGGAGGGGAGTGTATTGACCATACAAGTACCAAGTTTGTTTTTTTACGAATGGCTTGAAGAGCACTATGTGGGCTTACTGCGCAAAACAATAAAAAAACAATTAGGGGACGAAGGGCGTTTAGAGTATAATATTGTTGTTGAGCAATCATCATCAAGTAAACCCTATACAACTAATATGCCCTCGAACGGAAACGGCGCCGAGTCAAAGTATCAGTCAATGCCGATACCTATTTCAATCAATAAGGATATTAAAAATCCTTTTGTGATACCCGGCTTAAAAAAATTAAATGTAGATCCGCAACTGAACAGAAACTACACCTTCGAAAACTTTGTTGAGGGTGACTGTAACCGTTTGGCCCGTTCTGCAGGTTACGCTGTAGCCGCAAAACCGGGTGGTACCTCATTTAACCCTTTAATGATTTATGGTGGCGTAGGTTTAGGTAAAACACACCTTGCCCAGGCCATCGGTAACGAGATTAAGCGTTCGCTGCCCGATAAACTGGTACTTTATGTATCGTGCGAGAAATTTACACAACAATTTGTTGACGCACTGAAACATAATAACATTAACGATTTTGTGAACTTTTACCAAGCCATTGATGTACTCATTATGGATGATGTACATAACTTTGCCGGTAAAGAAAAAACGCAGGATTTCTTCTTCCACATTTTTAACCACCTGCATCAAAGCGGCAAACAACTGATCATCACATCAGACAAGGCCCCCAAGGACCTGGCCGGTTTGGAAGAAAGGTTACTATCAAGATTTAAATGGGGACTATCGGCCGATCTGCAGATCCCCGACCTGGAAACCCGTATGGCTATCCTGAAGAACAAGATTTACCAGGACGGCATCGAACTATCAAACGATGTTATTGAGTATGTAGCCCATAACATTGATAACAATGTACGCGAACTGGAAGGCGCCATGGTTTCATTACTTGCACAATCAACCCTTAACCGCAAAGAGATAGACCTGAACCTGGCCAAACAAATGTTGAAAAACTTTGTGAAGAACTCATCCAAAGAAATTTCGATGGAGTATATCCAAAGCCTGGTTTGCGAGTACTTTGAAGTACCTATTGAAATGGTGAAATCACAAACCCGCAAGCGCGAAATTGTGCAGGCCCGCCAAATATCAATGTACCTGGCCAAAGCGCATACCAAAAGCTCATTAAAGTCAATCGGCCATTTCTTTGGCGGTCGCGACCACTCTACCGTGATCTACGCCTGCCAAACTGTGGAGGATCTGATTGATACCGATAAGAAATTCAAAGGCTATGTTGCCGACATTCAGAAAAAGCTAAAAATGTCGTAACTGACCTAATAAATAATCGTATTACTATGGGGCCCTGCATTAATATGCAGGGCCTTTTTTATGTGGCATTGGGGGAGAATCTGGCTGAGAAAAGGCGGTAAACTAACCAGGGCTAAAACTCCCCTGTCGGGCCCACGTCCAACATCCCTCTCCAATTATCCCCGTTCCCTCAAAAAACTACTCTTCGCCAAAAGCAAAATGCTGCCTTAGTTTCTCTTCTTCCAGGTCAAGCAGTTCCAGTTGTTGTTTAACAATATCGTCGTTAACGGTTTCCTTCTTGTTCAACGTTTGCAACAACTGGCGTTGCTCCCGCATCAGGTGGGCCATAATTTTACGGTAATCTTTATAATAATCTTCGGCGCGTTTGGCGTTGTCGCCCAGTTCCCAATCTTTGAGCAATTCCATATCGGCATTTAACCTAATGTGGAGCGATTTTACCATGTCGTTATTTTCTAATTGACTGGCGTAATTATCTGTTAATAACTGTAACGACAGGTGCGATAGTTTTTTACGTACCAACTGTTTTTGCTGTTCAAATGAGATGGTATAATCCGGATCGGGCATGTTTACCCACTTTACCAGCACAGGCAAGGTTAAACCCTGCAATACCAGCGTAACCATGATAACCGAAAAGGTAATAAACAAAATTAGGTTACGCTGCGGAAACGCGACACCGGATTGCAACACAACAGGCACACTCAAAGCAGCAGCGAGCGATACCACACCGCGCATGCCCGTCCACCCCAATAATAGCGGCGCTTTCCAGCCCGGGCTTGGGTCGGCAGTTGTTATATAGCGGCTGATGAACATGGTAAAAATAGTGGCACCATAAGTACTTAGCAGCCGGGTAACAATAAGTACCCCCGTAATAATGAGGCTGTATTCAATTGCAGGTCCTAAACCATCTGTCCCCAGCGCTTTAATGATCACCGGGAACTCCAGCCCAATCAGCAAAAAAACAAAACCGTTGAGTACAAAGGCTACAGTCTCCCAAACGTTAATGCCCTGCAGTCTGCTGCGGTGGGTAAAAATTTCCTGGCGCCTGATTGATAGAAACAAGCCGCCGCTTACTACCGCCAGTACACCCGAAAAATGAAACTCTTCGGCAGCTATATACATAGCGTATGGGGTAATAAAAGTGAGGATAATATCAATATTGGTAGTAGTTGGCAGCCAGCGGTGAATGGCATAAAAAACCAAAGCAACTGCCAGGCCGGTAGCTATCCCCATTACAATAACCACAACAAAACTGATAGCGGCCTGGCTAAATACAAAAGTTCCTGTGGTTATCGCGGCCAGTGCAAACCTAAAAATAACCAAACTGGATGCATCGTTCATCAGGCTCTCGCCCTCTACAATGGTAATGAAGCGTTTGGGTACTTTGATGTTTTTTAAAATATTGGTGGCCGATACCGCATCGGGTGGAGAAATGATCCCGCCCAGTAGAAAGCCCGCCGCCAATGTAAAGCCAGGTATCACACTATGCGATACAAAGGCGATAACACAGGAAGTTACAATAACAATTAGAAAAGCGAAGCTGGAGATTACCCGGCGCCATTTCCAAAAATCTTTCCATGATGTGTTCCAGGCAGATTCATAAAGCAATGGCGGCAAAAATATTACGAAGATCAATTCGGGATCAATTTCTATACCGCGCAAAGCGGGTACAAAACCCAGTGGCAAGCCAACCAGCACCAGTAGAATGGGGTAAGCAATTTTAATTTTTTGCGCCAGCATAACCACAAACAAAATAATGGCCAGCAGGCAGGTGTATTGAATAATAAGGTAATGCATAGGCAGATTGCTTGAAATACTAATTTACAATAATTACCCTAATGTAAGGATAAGTTGGTGCGGGGATCGGGGAGTAAAATCTTTATGCTTCGTTTACCGATTCAAAGTGCCGGTTAATCGATACTAAATTTTGAATATGCACTTTTTTAAACATCTTTAGGCTGGATAGCTGCTTATTACACGTGTTGTTAAACAGCTGTGCCAATCCATCATAATTAATTACGCTTATAAATGTTGGTTGCTTTAAAACCTGGAAAAAATCTTGCTCTTATCGCTTTTTTTTTACTTTCACTATTTTTAGGTCGTCAGGCACAGGCGCAAAGCCTGGGCGACCCGGTTGTTAAGATCACTTTTGGCTCAGGTACAGCTTCGCGGGCCGGGGCTCTATCTGCCGACTCGGGCACAACCACCTATGTTTACAGCGGCAGTGGCCAGATAGGTGAAAACTACTATACCATTACCAATCAAAGTAGCACTACGGTACATGGCGGCTTCGTTACCAGCTATGACCATGACTACGAAACAACCGGCAATACCAACGGCTATATGATGGTGGTAAACGGCAACGTGCAGGCTGGCACAGTTTATACCCGTACAGTCACCGGTTTATGCGGTAACACACAATACCAGTTTGGCGTCTGGATCAAGAACGTTTGGCCATCTGGCGGGATATTGCCCAACATGGTTTTCCATATTTACGCTGCCGATGGGGTAACCGAACTTGGCACCGGCGTATCAACCGGTGATGTACCCACTGGCAATGTTTGGCATAACTATACTGCCAACTTTATCCTGCCTGCGGGTACCGGCGATGTAGTAATTAAACTGGTAAGCAATGCCAGCGGCACGCAGGGCAACGATTTCGCGGTTGATGATATTACCTTTAGCCCCTATGGTTCAACAGTTTCAGCTGCATTTGCAGAATCAACCAGTGGTACAGAGACTACCTGTGCAGGCTCGGCACAAACTTATACCATAAAGGCCACCAGCACACTGGCCAGCGGCTATGTACAAAAACTACAAATATATACAAATGGCAGCTGGACCGACCTGAGCACCGCCGGTACGGCAACAAGCTACTCCATCACCGCGCCCACCACCGCAGGCACTTATAAGTACCGCTTGGTTTCGGCTATAACAGATAATATTACCTCTGCCAATTGCGTGGTGGCATCTAATAACCTTACCTTAACGGTAACGCCATCGCCGGTGGCCGCATTTACCGTGCCCGACCCTACCTGCCTGGGCACTGCTACCGTATTTACAGATGCTTCTGTTACCAACGGATCAACCATAACTTCATGGGCATGGACCTTTGGCGACGGGCAAGCCTCGGCTTTACAAAGTCCCTCGCATACATATAGCAAAACCGGCACTTATGTGGTTACGCTCACGGTAGCCGGCAATACCGGCTGTACACCATCAGTGGCAACCAAAACCATCAATATCAGTGCGCTGCCGGTTGCAGCATTCAGTTTTTCAACACCCGATTGTTTAACAAAAGCGGTTACTATTACAGATCAGTCAACAACCGGTACCGGAACCATAACCAGCTGGCTTTGGAACTATGGCGATGGCACAACTGAAACCAAAACCAACAGCACAGCATTTGAGCATCTGTATAGTACCGTCGGTACTTTTAGCATAAAGCTTACCATAACCAATTCGGGCGGCTGTACGGCGTCCAGTACCAAAAGCATTACCATAAGTCCATTACCGGTTGCTGCATTCACCATCCCCGATGTTTGCCTGGCAGATGCATCGGCCACGTTTACAGATAACAGCACCATTGCCGATAATACAACCAGCGGCTTTACCTATTTATGGAATTTTGGCGATGCAAATGCAACAACCGCCAACCCCAATACTTCTACACTAAAAAAACCATCGCATAAATACACCCAGGCGGCGGTATACCAGGTAACGCTTACCGTAACATCCGCAAGTGGCTGTACATCTGCCATAACCCAAAGTTTCACTGTTAACGGATCAATACCTGTTGCCTAATTCACGATGGCAAACTTATCAGCACTTTGCAGCGATCAACAGGTTACATTCACCAATACATCAACGGTAGATTTTGGCCGCATCACCAAAAT
Organism: Mucilaginibacter sp. P5_A4; assembly: GCF_056400605.1. Classification (NCBI taxonomy): domain Bacteria; kingdom Pseudomonadati; phylum Bacteroidota; class Sphingobacteriia; order Sphingobacteriales; family Sphingobacteriaceae; genus Mucilaginibacter; species Mucilaginibacter sp. P5_A4. The sequence goes on from NZ_JBFUKX010000054.1 coordinate 26,378, forward strand.
TGAGTGGTACTATGATTATGGCAATAACCCAACTACGGTAGTTACAGACGAAAGCCCAACTTATGGCAAGCTATATTACCATACTTATGCCGCATTCCATACCCCGGCAACGCAAAATTACCAGGTGAGAATGATAGCCTATTCGGGCGGCGGCTGCGCATCCATAATGGATAAAACCATCACTTTACTGGCAGTGCCTGAGTTAACTTTCACCGCACCATCGGCCCTGTGTATCAATGGAGGCGCTGTGCAGTTAGCGGCTCAGGAAATTGCCGGTATGTCTGGTACAGGTATTTATACGGGCACTGGTGTAAGCAGCACCGGTTTGTTTGATCCTGCCGCCTCGGGGGTTGGTACATTTACCATCAATTATGTTTATACCGCTACAAACGCCTGCCCGGTTACCGCCAGCCAAACCATTACGGTTAATCCCATACCGGTTATTACCGTAGGACCAGATATTACAGTACTTTCTGGCGGCAGCGCGCACCTGCCGGCAACAGCCAGTGGCAACGGGCTTACTTATTCATGGACACCGGCAATTTACCTGGATGATGCAACCGCATTAAACCCAACCGTTACTCCCCTGCAGGACACCACTTACACCCTCACAGTAAGCAACAGCGCAGGGTGCACGGTAAGCGGACAGGTAAAAGTTTTTGTGTTGCAGGGACCGGTAGTACCAAACGCCTTTTCGCCCAATGGCGATGGTGTTAACGACCAATGGAACATTAAATACCTGGATACCTATGTCAATTGTATCGTTGATGTTTATAACCGCTACGGAGCCAAATTATTTGCATCCGTGGGGTATACTGTCCCCTGGGATGGTACCTACAAAGGCTCGGCAGTACCGGGCGGGGTATACTATTACATCATCAACCCCAAACATGGCCGAAGTGCTTTGTCGGGTTCGCTGACGATAATCCGATGATAACAATCAGGGTATCGGGGCTTACGCGACACATAAGAGACTTAACCGGGTTTAAAAAAGTAAAGGACAACATAACCGTTGTCCTTTACTTTCAACCAATAACTTACATGCATTAAAATGCGCTAAATTAATAGCCTGTGTTTTGTTTCAGGTTATTATTTTTTTCTATTTCTGTTCTTGGTATCGGAAATATTGTTCTGTTGCTATTGTTGGTAGCAGCATGTGACAACCATGATTTTTTTGTGAACGCTCCAAATCGTATCATATCGGTACGCCTGTGTCCTTCCTGGTCAAACTCCCAGGCCAGTTCATCCAAAAATCTGCCATATTGAATATCAGCGCCACCTTCGGTAGTATGCAGGTTATTTACATCATCCTGAAGACCGTAGGCATATGAACTCCCCAATTGTAACTGCGCGCCGGTAACAATAGCTTTAGCAGGGTTTGATGCAAAATCCCTTTGCCTAACCTGGGTAATAATGGCAGCGGCAGCTTCGGCCTGCCCGGTTCTGAGAAGACATTCCGCTTTCATCATTAACACGTCGGCATAACGGTAAACAGGATAGTCGTTACTTAACCTGTTCATGGCGCCCATTTTTATTTCAAATTTACCTAAACGAAAACCATGCACAGATTCCCCTTTTTCAAGTCCGGGCAACTTGTTGATAAAGATTAATGGCTTGCCGGAAAAATCGCCCTGGGCAACGTACAATTTTGCACCTGCCGAGGTATATTGCTGGCCTTTTATCCAGTTATTCAGGTACCGTGCATCAGTTGTATCAAATGAGGTTATAAATTGAGGAATTGCACAAATACCACCCCAGGGAGTGTATTTAAGATTATACGTAGCCTGGTTTTCCTGCTGCAATGTTTGCATATGAAGGTCGAAAGCGTTCCAGTTGCTTGTATAATTCTCGTCCATAGGCAATGCGAAAATAATCTCCTTTGAGCCTTGATTTTCTGTTACAAATACGTTTTTCTGAGTGGGCTCTAATATATATCCCGCGCCCGAATTTGTAACAGCATCACAGGCGGTAATGCATTCGGCCCATTTAGTTGTTCCGGTGTATACACCAGCGTTAAGGTACATTTTGGCAAGCAATGTATAGGCTGCCCATTTATTGAATTTCCCATACGTAGTGCCATCATTTGCAGCACTTAATAAAGGAATGTTATCCGTAAGTTCTTTAACAATAAAATCATAGACTTCCTTGCGGGTATTTTGTTTTGGCAAATACCCTGCCGGCAAATCAAACTTTGTTACAATTGGAACATTACCATAAAAGTCGCACAAAATGGCATAGTATGAGGCCCGCACAACTTTCAATTCGGCAAGCACTGCTTCCTTGCCATCAGAAATTGTAATAAGGCCCGACCCTATCTGGTAAATAAGCCTGTTACAATTTGTAATACCCTTGTATGTTCGGGCCCAGGTTTGGTTAACCACATCATCATCAGTAGTCCAGGTATGTTTGTGTAACCTTTGGTAAACACCATCATCAAACCATCCCCATGGGCGTTTTGGTATAACTAACTGATCTCCTGTTATCTCCTGGGCCCGCCACAAGCCGTTCCAGTCAAGCATTATAAAACGCCATTGAGAATATGCGGCGCCTACCAGCGACGGCAAATCGGCTTTTGTGGCGGTAAAATCACTTGTTACTATGGCGTTAGACGGACTATATTGTAATTTGGTACAGGCAGTTATAGCTATTGCGGAAACAAATACCGCGATAACCAAATATGTTTGTTTGAGCTTTTTCATTGTCCTTGTTTTTTAGATATTAAAAATTCAAATTCACTCCTAAAGTAAATGAACGGGTTGTAGGATACTTATCACGTTCATCTATACCGGGGCTTAAGCCAAGCCTGTTTACTTCCGGATCCAACCCCTTATATTTGGTAATAGTGAAGGTATTTAACGTTGATACGTAAATACGCGCACCCTTTATATAACCGGTTTTTATATTATTGAAATCGTATCCGAATGTGATGTTATCTATCTTCCAGAAATCTCCATTTTCTACATAGTAGCTGTTAATCTCCAGCGCGTTAACTTTTAGCTGTGTTTTTCCAAAAACAGGATCATAGGCGGATTTCAAAATGTTATAATTTTGAATGGCCGGGTTTTCCATATACATTCTTTGCGAGTTGAGGATCTGGTAACCAAATGCGCCCCTCATGGTAATACTTAAATCGAAATTTTTATATGAAAAATTATTGTTCCAACCCGCGTACCATTTTGGCACACCGTTACCAATTACTTTTTTGTCTTCAAAGCTATGTGCAAAATTATCGTAGCTGACAGGTTTGCCATCCCTGCCTTCATATATCCATTTACCATTCGCGTCAACATCAATAACTTTATATCCATAAAAATCGCCAATAGCTTTGCCTACAGTTACAATACTGGTAAAGGTTTGAATTGGTATACCTGCAAAGCCGGTAGTGAAATAGGGTGAAGTTGTTTGATAAAGATCGTTTGATAAATTAATCAATTTGTTTGTATTGGTTGAAAAGTTAACACTTGTATTCCACGTAAAATTCTTTGATTTTACCGGTACAAAATTTAGCATTACCTCTATACCCCGGTTTTGCATTGTACCCACATTGGCTCTTGTAGTTGGGTACAGGTTAGGTGGGCTTGGTACCGCGTAATCATAAAGCAAACCTTTAATCCGGCGGTTGTAAACATCAATGTTACCGCTCACCCTGCCTTTTAATATACTAAAGTCGACTCCAAGATTTGTTTCGGCTTTTTCTTCCCACCTGATCAATGGGTTACCATTTTGAGTAGGCACCAGGATTCTTGTCCATTTGCCATTTGAATATACATAGTCTCCGTATCCTATCAACGCCTGCCCGCGAAAGCTGTCTGATGGCTGATTTCCGGTTACACCATAACCCGCCCGTAATTTTATGAGATCAAATAATTGCTGATCTTTCATAAAGTTTTCATTGGTAATTTTCCAACCTCCGGAAACTGCCCAAAAATTACCCCAGGGTTTATTGGCTCCATATAATTGGCTGGCCCCTTCGTGCCTTAAACTTGCCAACAGCAAATATTTATCTTTATAACTATAATTAAATCGCGAAAAAAAGCTGATCAGGCTTGTTTGCCTTTTATAACTGCTCATTGTAGCAGTTTTATCATTTACCCCTTCACCTAATCCTATGTCATTATAACTAAATAGATCGGTAGGAAAATTCTGGTTATCAAAATATGAACCTGTAGAAACATTATCCTGGTAACCATAGCCACCTAAAACCACAAAGTGGTGATCGTTAATTGATTTAGAATATTCAGCTGTCCATTCGGTCAACCGGTCAACAGACAGATCAGAGCTTATTGACGCGAAACCATTTAAATTGTTTTTAACTGTAGAAATATGGTGCTTGGTTTCCGAGTATCCGGTATTTCCGTTAAACCTTGAGTAAGAAAAAAGGGCAGATAATTTTAAATCAGCAATAGGCTTGTAAACAATAGTACCGTTCATTCGGGAGTTTACGTTTTTCGATTGCCCGTCGCTTTCATATAAAAGGGCAAGTGGGTTTTCGTAATCAAAGTTTCCGGTTTGTTCATAAAAAGTACCATCGGCATTACGTACAGGCTCCGTTGGATTACGTACCACTGTTTGCCGGTAAATCCAGCCATTAAAGCTGCCTCCATTAAAATTTCTTTCGTAGTTATTGGTCTGATTAAGTATTCCGAGATTAAGCTTCAACTTATTGTCCCACATACTATGGTTCACATCAATTCTACCTGTAAATGTATTATTGTTGCTCTTTTTATAAATGCCCTGCAGCCCGCGATAATTTGCAGATGCCAGGTAATTAGTTGTACTATTTCCGCCTTTTATCGTCAGGTTATGAACTTGCGTAAATGGTGTGCGGGTAGCTTCTTTTAACCAATCCGTGGTACTTCCGGCATCCCATGAAGCATTTCTTGTTCCGGCTTTAATCTGGTCGCGGTAATCCTGAGCGGTAAGTACATCCAGCTTTTTTGCAATAAACTGGGTAGTGGTATAGCCGCTGTAATCAATACTGTTGGTAACGGTTCCTTTTGCCCTTTTAGTAGTTATTATGATTACACCATTTGAGCCCCTAACTCCATAAATAGCGGCCGAAGAGCCATCTTTTAGCACATCTATTGATTCTATATCCTCCGGAGCCACTGTTTTAAGGTCGCCGGGAATCCCGTCAATTATTACTAAAGGATTTGAATTAGCTCCATATAAAGTTGTGCTCCCACGTAATAAAATTTGTGTACCATCGGTTGGGTTACCACTTGGGGCGCCAACTGTTAAACCGGCTACTTTACCCTGCAATAACTGGCCGGCATCCAATACCGCCCCTTTAACAAAATCTTTTGCCTTTACCGTAGCAACCGCGCTGGTTACATCGCCCCTTTTTTGGCTCCCATACCCAATTACAACAACTTCGTTTAACGAGTTTGGCGCTGCTTTAAGCAATATATTTATAACATTACGGCCGGCAACTAAAACATCCTGCTGCGTATATCCAATAAAAGAAAATACCAGGGCGGCATTATCATCAGGAACATTTATGGCGTATTTACCGCTTGCATCTGTTTGTGTACCCAGGCTGGTGCCCTTAACTCTAACACTCACTCCAGGCAAAGGCTGGTCATTTTCATCAGTTACCTTACCCGTTATTGATTTGGCTATAACTTCGATTGTATTGACTTCTGCGGGTGTAGCACCCTCCGCCGGTGCCGGCAAGTTAGTTGTATTGTCATTTTTATTGACTTTACTTAACACAATCCGATCGCTAATGAATTCAAAAGTAATACCCCTGGGCTGTAATAGTTCGGTAAGTATCTCTCCTATCTTTCCCTGCTTTACATTAATGGACACGCCCTGCTCCTTTTCAACAAGACTTTTGCGGTAAACAAGTTTTAAATTTGTTTCTTTCTCCAATTGCTTCAAAACTAAATTTAAGCTTGAGTTTTGGATATTAAAATCAACCCGCCGATCTAATACAGCCTGCCCTTTGCTTGACGTAGCATAGGACATTCCTGTAAAAATGAGGGCTATTACTAACTGACTAAAAGTGACTTTCATAATTTTAAACCAGTCAAAATGGTTTTGTAAATAAATCTTCATACATTTAAGTGTTTCTTTTGATAAAAATTGAGACAAAAAATTCCCGGTCCCCCTTGTTTAAGGCGTTGCATTCCGGGTATTAAAAAGGTTTAGGAGTGTCTCCAGCACTCCTATTCTTTTTCAAGAAAATTTGATGGGGTTAAGTACTAATTCGTTTCTCCATAATTTAATTATTCGGGGTTTATTGGTTATTTATATAATTGGTTATTTTTCGCTTTCCAAAACAAATTCATTTCCATGAACGCTGTAATTAACATCCAGGGTTCTTTTCAGGATCTCCATGATAGCAGGAAGATTTTCATTATTAAAATCGGCCTTCAAATAATCTGAATTAATTTTTTCATCTTTTGAACTTATATTAACGTTGAAGTTTTTATTAAGCACCTTAAATACATCTCTCAGTTGTGTGTTATTAAAAGATAAGCTTGCTTTTTTCCACATGTTTATCGAAACGTCTTTCACCTCGGTATTTTTTTTCAAATGATCCAGTTTCTTATCATAAACCGCCCCCTGATTGGGCAATAGCATCACTCCCTGGTTTAAATCATCAGCCTGATTAGCGGTATTTGATCCTGCTTTTTTACCCTCTTGCCCGGTGATGCTAACTGAAACTTTCCCGGTAATCACATCTACTTCTGTGGTACTGTCTTCAGCATATGATCGTACCCGGAAACTTGTTCCCCATACTTTGGTAATAACTTTTCCGCTATAAATCGAAAATGTTCTTTTATGATCTTTGGTTACTTCAAAAAAAGCCTCGCCACTTAAAAACACCTCTCGCTTTTGCTTACTTAATACTTTTAAATAAGTCAATGTTGATTTTGGACTTATCCACACCTTGCTACCGTCAGAAAGCGTTATTTTTTGGATGGTATTTGTCGCATTAGTGACCACTACTTTTTCGCTGTTTTCCGGTAACGGATTCCCTGGAGAAATTTTATATTTTACAAAAAACAGGATTAATAAAACAGCAGCACAGCTGGATAACCAATACACCACCGACCTGAACCGCGACGACCGTACCCTGCCAAGCTGAACAACATTGTCATTCTCAGCCTCCCTGATATTATTCCTGATGTCATTCCACATCAACATTTTAAACACCTCCCGTTCCTCGGCAGGTAAATTAGAAACATCGTCCTGATCAGAGTCGAATGATTTATACCAGGCAAATATTTCGGCCATTTCATCTTCATTACATTCCCCATTAAAGTATTTTTCCAGGATCTCTGATGATAATTTCTTTTTCATTAAGGGCTTGTTTTGGACAAGAATTAACTTTGGTTTATAATAAGATGTAACCTGAATCGGGGATAACCCCTACTCTGATTTAAAATAATTTAAAAAAAAATAAAATTCCAGGGATTCCRGGAGCTGCAAAAAGCGCTTAGTGGCGCAAAAAGAAAAGGACAAAGAGAATTAAGCTATTAAGGTTAACCCTTAAATACCTTAACGCCTTGGTGAGGTGATTTTCGACGGTTTTTTCGGAAATATTTAAAAGTTGGGCTATCTCCTTATTGGTTTTATATTGGTTCCGGCTTAGTTCAAAAACAAAACGACACTTAGTAGGCAATTGATTTACCTCTATATCAACCCTTTCTTTTAACTCCTTATACCTGAAGTTTTCTTCTGTGGAGTTATCAAAGCTATCGTTCATCAACAGAAATAATTCGCTGTAAGTATTTCTTACCGCTTCTGCTCTTTTATAGTTTAATACTAAATATCTTATTGAAGTAAACAAATATCCCTGGAGTGAGGAATGTATTTTAATCTGAGTTCTGTTGATCCAAAAACCGGTAAAAAAATCCTGTACTATTTCTTTTGCGGGTTCTCGTTCTTTAAGTCGCTTATAGGCGGCAGCATATAATTTAAGCCAGTATCTATTATAAATTTCTTCAAAGGCGGCAATATTATCCTGTTCGAAAAGCTCGATTAATTCATTATCCGAAAGGTCACGCAACTCCTTCATTTTTATGATATAAAACATCATTGCTTTGCCCTTTTACAAAACAGGAAAACATCTTAATTCTGCATGTGCAGTTACTGACAGCTAACAAGTAAACTTATTAAACACCAATTAATAACGGGTTTATTAGACGACAGACCATAATTTCAGTGAATTACACATCTTTCAAATTTTATCTATACCGAAATTATAGCTATATCAAGAACAACACTTAGGTTATAATAGCGAGCAATTTAGGCAATATTTTTTATTTACAAATCAAAAACACAGAAATAATTGTGTTTAAAACACTAATAATTTAGCCTTAGCTTTGATACCTGCCGGCTAACTGTAAGACCGTGCAGACTTACAGTTTAAACACTCATTTTCTGGATACTTATATTCTTTAATTTAATATTTATGATGCTGGGTAACCTCATAAATAAGTGTCAATAACACTATTATTATTCGAGCGAACGCAAAACCGTTATAAATATCAAAAAGATAGTATCCAGGGGCCGAGCATTAGTTAAAATGACCGAAATAAATTTTCAAACTGCCATTGATCCCTTTTTTGATTTATAGATTCTAAAAAAGGAGCTTATTTAATAGCCGCATTTATGCGATGGTAATTTTTTGATTATCCAACTAAAGTGTTATTCCTTTGTTAAAATAAACCATGATAGAAAAAGGCCGGCAGGTTATACAGCATTGGTACAAGCAAAAAAACTGGCATCAGTTCCCGTTCCAGCAGGAAATGGAAGCGGCATACCTGGCCGGCTACTCCGGTTTGCTAAACGCGCCTACCGGCAGCGGAAAAACCTATGCTTTGTTTTTGCCTTTCCTGGCCGATTTTATTAATAAACATCCCGATACCTATTCCACACAAAAAAACAACGGCTTACTCATGCTTTGGATAACCCCGCTGCGCGCCTTAACCAACGACATTCGCAAAGCCATGCAGGAGACATGTGATGAGATGGGCCTGCCCTGGCAAATTGCCACCCGAACCGGTGATACCTCGGCTGCTGAAAAAGCCGCCCTCAAGAAAAAACTACCCGAAGTACTGCTTACCACCCCCGAAAGCCTGCACCTGATGCTGGCCCAAAAAGAATACCCCAAAATGTTCGGCAGCCTGCAGGTAGTGGTGATTGATGAGTGGCATGAATTACTGGGAACTAAACGAGGTGTGCAGGCGGAGTTGGGCTTATCCCGCCTAAAGGGCCGTGCTTCAGCTGGCCGTTCTCAGTTAGCTGTGATGGGAAATGAGCATCCGGATAAAACCGCAAACCACCAACTCCGTATCTGGGGTATCAGTGCTACTATTGGCAACCTAGAGCAGGCCGCCGAAGTTTTGTTAGGTAATGATTTCCCCCCGGAAAAGATCAAAATGGTACGGGCCAACCTGGAAAAGAAACTGGAGATTAAATCCATTATCCCGGATAACGTGGAGAACTATTCATGGGCCGGGCATATCGGCTTAAAACTATTGCCGCAGGTGATGGAGATTGTGGCCCGCAGTAAAACAACACTCATATTCACCAATACCCGTTCGCAATCCGAGATCTGGTACCATGCCATTTTGGATAATTACCCGGAGTATGCCGGCATTATGGCTATGCACCATGGTTCGCTGGATAACGAGTTACGCAATTGGGTGGAGCAGGCACTGCATGCCGAAGCTTTGAAAGTAGTTGTATGTACTTCGAGCCTTGATCTTGGGGTTGATTTTCGCCCTGTAGATACCGTGGTGCAGGTGGGCAGCCCGAAAGGTGTTGCCCGCTTTATGCAGCGTGCCGGACGAAGCGGCCACCACCCCGGCGCGGTATCGAGGGCGTATTTTGTGCCAACCCATTCGCTTGAGCTATTGGAAGGCGCGGCTTTGAAAGAGGCTATCAGGAAAGGAATTTTTGAAAGCCGCGACCCCATGCTGCTTACCATGGATGTGCTGATCCAGTATATGGTTACGTTGGCGGTATCGGATGGCTTCAGGGCCGAAGACCTGTTTAAGGAAGTAAAAGGCACCTACGCCTTTGCCGACCTCACCCGAAACGAGTTTGGTCAGCTATTGGATTTTATAACCACCGGCGGCAAAACCCTGGCGCAGTATGATGAGTTTTTAAAGGTGGAGATTGTGGACAGCCTATATAAAGTAAACAGTCGCCGGGTGGCTATGCGGCATAGATTAAGTATAGGCACCATCACCAGCGAGCTGAGCATCCGGGTAAAATGGCTCAGCGGCGGCAGCCTGGGCACTATTGAGGAATCCTTTGTATCAAAATTGAAACCTGGCAATACCTTCTGGTTTGCGGGCCGCAGCCTGGAATTTATCCGGGTGAAAGAGATGACCGCTTATGTTAAAAAATCAAATTCTACCAAAGGCATTATCCCCAGCTGGAATGGAGGACGGATGCCTCTATCGTCCCAGCTATCAGCTGTATTCCGGGATAAGCTGGACGAGGTGGCGCATGGCATCGAAAAGGATATAGAAGTTATCGCGCTTAAACCGCTGTTCAAACTACAACAGGAGTTATCACACCTGCCGCAAAGCCATGAATTTTTGATCGAATCCTTTAAATCGCGGGAAGGGCACCACCTGCTGTTTTACCCTTTTGAGGGTCGGTTGGTACACGAGGGCATGGCATCGCTGCTGGCCTATCGCATCAGTAAAATAAAGCCAGCCAGTTTCTCTATCGCCATGAATGACTATGGTTTTGAGCTACTTACCGATGAAGATGTGCCCATTGAGCAAGTACTGGAGGATGCCAGCTTCTTCTCGATAGACAACCTACTCGACGATATCCAGCATAGCCTGAACGCCAACGAGATGGCCCGCAGGCGTTTCAGGGATATTGCGCACATAGGCGGGTTGGTGTTTACAGGCTACCCCGGTCAGCCGGTGAAGAACAAGCATTTACAGGCATCTACCTCGCTGCTGTTTGAGGTGTTTACCGAGTACGAGCCGGATAACCTGCTGGTACGGCAGGCCTATAACGAAGCGCTGGCCTTCCAGCTGGAAGAGTTTAGGCTGAGGGCGGCTTTGCAGCGCATTGGTACCCAAACCATTATCCTGAAAACCATTGAGCGCCCTACCCCCTTTGCCTTCCCCATTATGGTTGACAGCCTGGGCCGCGAGCGCCTTACCACCGAAACCATGGAAGAGCGCATTGCCAAAATGGCCCGCAGCTACGGCGCTGAGGGTGTTGGCGCTACTGGCGATAATAAGAAAAGCAGGAAGCCGGGAATTACCCGGAAGAAAGGATTTTAGGCAGGCGTGGAGATGGATGCTCACTTTTTAGGAGTATCCGGAACACTGACAGGATCTTGTCAGCAGGCAATTAACTACAATCTGGTAACATCAAAAAGAGAATAGAAAACCGGTGATTTATACTTCAAAAAATACAAACTTTGTGGTATAAATATTCAAAGAAATTCAGAAAAATACCACTTTTATACAGTAAAATCCATGTACTTAAAACTATCCTTCCAAACTATTAAGGGCACCATATAACGCGCCGTTCCGGGACCAAAATACAACCTGCCTTATACCTAACTTTGGCCGCTGCTGTCGCAATGCTCTTGCCTTGTGGCAGCGAAACGCTGGCGGGAGGGCCTGAACGTACGATAGTAAGGCTTATGGATGATTCATTAATTGCTTAAGAAAAAATGACGAACCTGGCACAGGTTTTCCTTTGCCAAATTCTAATTCAATAACATGTCTGGCGTCTATGGAACCTAATTCCTTAGCTCTGAAAAGGTAATAATAAGCCAGATTTTTGGTGTCTTTATCATGACTAAGTATTACGACATCCCCTGTGGATGCCTCATGCGTCAAAACGGTGTACAAATAGAGATATGCATCTGCGCTGTGATACTTATTGGCCATGATCAGTGAATAATAATAAAGGTCAACTTCCTTGTATGTCATCAAATATGCGTTCGCAATTTTGTTATAAGCGTGAAGATCCCCACTATCGATAGCCGCTTTCCAAAGGCGGGTTCTCTCCTTTTCGTTATTCGCTAAGTCAATATACCTGGCAGACCCTATCACAGCTTTTTCTTTCTCCTTCTTATTCTGTTCTTTTTCCTTCTTACTATTACAGGAAAGAGATGTTAGCATAACCAAGTTAATTGAGAATAGTATGATGGCTTTTTTCATTTTGTTTTTACTTTGGATAATCTATTGGCAACACTGGGTTCTTTACCAATAGTAAATTACAATTTCCCCCGCTGTCGCAAAGCTCCGGCCTTGTGACCCACATGCTAGTATGCGCCATACCTTCAGGACAGCACTATGTTAGGCAATCAAAATATTGCATTCTTACAAAAATGCCTATCCAAAAAACAGGTGCAAAACTTACAAAATATAATCCTTCCGGATTTTTGAATTTGTAATTGCGGCTCATCCGTTGACGCAGGGGGCGCCAAAAAACGCTTGCGGTAGCTGCGGACACGCGTGAACCACGCCGGGGGTATTGCCGCTCCTGGCCATAATTAATATTTCTTTAACTTCTTATATGGTATAGTTAAATAATACAGCCTCTTCCTGTTTGCATCTCCCAGCATCGTTATATCAATCTTAACATCATAGTTGGTATCAGATTCAAAATACAGCGTAAGCATCAGATAGGATGTTACTTTAACCTTCTTGTTCTTCTTTAAGTAAGCAGGTTTCCACTCAAGATGATTGAAAACGTCCCTTATATATCGCTCAATAATCTTGTATAATAATACATTTTCAGGAGAATACGAGTGAGATTCAATCTCGCCCTTATTGCTTATTCTAAAAGTGTAAACATAGTAACCTACCAAATTGTCTGCGATAACGCTGTCAACTACCGATTTTAGGTCTACGCGGAGCTTCATATCGGCCACAAACCGGGAATAGTCAATGAAGGTCGGGGGGTTATAGTTGAATTCTACTTTAAGATCCGGACCTGGTCCGTTTGTTACATCCTGAGCTACAGACGTTTTCACACTTAACAAACAATAACACGCAATCAAAATTAAATATTTCATATCTTATTTTTTTAAATTGATATCGTGCTTCCCACCCCGCTGTCGCAAAGCTCTTGCCTTGTGACCTGCATGCTAAGTATGCGCCATGCATTTAGGACAGCACTATGTTAAGCAATCAAAAATAATTGCGGATCGTATGTTAAAAATATAAATCCCGGATGAAACGTAATATCCGGAACAAGACAGCCAGCCAAGGATGTGTCAGACATTATATCTTTATATTTTGCCCCCAAACACGTAAAGCGATTATAAATAATATTATCAGCAACGTACGAATCGCTAACTCTATTTTTTCGTGCTTTACGTTGATCTTTGGGCAAATAAATGATAAAATATTCACAAAAATTAAAAAGGCTCCGTATAATAAATTATGATTGGATTTTCCAAAAATGGGCCAAATTAATGCACAACTGATAATCATTCCTAATGAAATAATCATTGGCGAATATATTTTGTCTAACAGACTTTTTTTCATAGGTATTTATTCAACGATATATACCCTGCAGCCACAAGCATCACCGGCTTGTGGCCCGCGCCGTGCAACCGCGCAAATCAGTGACTTGTGGCTATATATTCCCGGTTAAAAATACAAAAACCGGGAGAAAAACTGATTCGCCCGGCGGGATTGTACAAAAATATAGGAGTAAGATCACAGTCCCGCTGTTGGATTGATCTACCTGTGGTTGATATTACCGGGTTTAATAATCAGCCTTAACTGCTTTGTCTGCTGTAATAGTAACTCTCAGCCCGCTTTCGTTGGCCAATTCGTTTATCTGGTGGCTGTAGTATTCTTTTTTCAAAGTGAGCAGGTCGATATAGAGAGCGTTGGATAGCAGTTTTAATTTATCGGCGTCCAGGGTTTTCCTGCCGCGCTCAATACGGCTAAGGTCTGCCCGGTCGATGCCAAGTTTTTTTGAAAAAACTTCCTGAGACATGTTTAAATCCATCCGGTGGAAGTGAATAAATGCACCAAAGTTTTCAAAAACAGGCGGTTTCTCCCCATCCTTTTTTTCTGTTGCCTGGAGATCTTCAATAAGCGGCCGCAAATCATCAATTGTTTTAAAAAGCATGGAGAACATGGCCGACATCCGGCTAAAAAGGTCTTCGTCAATATTGTATGTGATGTTTCCCTTTATCCCGGTTTGCCTGATGATTTTTAAAGTTCTTAATTCAGAGATATGCCTGCTGATTATGTCGGAATTATGGGGAAGTGTGTATATCATGTCCTTTGATATACTATTCCCATGCTCAACAATCGTCCTGATAATGGCAACCCTTATAGGCAAAGCCAAAGCTTTTGCGAAAGTTGATAGTTCGTTATCACCGGCATCGAATTTTGATAAGGCTGATCTTGCGTACGACATTTAACTTAACATTAAATTAATATTGCTTTAAAGCAACATTGCAATATATAAGAAAAATAAATTAACGCCAATTACCAAAGCCGTCACCATTACAAAATGGAAGCAAATCTATCCCGCTACTTAGCCTGCATTTTGCCGCGATACAGTAACAATTATAGCTATACAGGCCGGATATGCCTGGTTTAAAGAATACGTATTATTTTTTTTGCATCATGTCCAGCAGGTTGTCAAAAACCCCGGTGTAGCTGGTCCAGCTTTGCCAGTTTACCTGGTAGATAGACTTTTTACCTTCATTGGATGCAGTGATCAGATGGGAAGCGATTAATTCTTTCAGATGATGTGAAACTGTTGGCTGGGCTAATGGCAATAATTCAACAATTTCTCCCGTAGTAAAGTTAGGATGTTTGGCCAAAATACGCAGAATAGCAATCCGTGCCGGATGCGACATTGCTTTGGCTACTAATGAAATATGCTGATCTGTAGAGGTAAACTCTTCTTTTTTATGATTAGCCATTAAATAAAACTTATCTATAATATCCTAAAACCAATTAATTTCCATTAAGCATTTCCGCAAAGGAAACAACGAAACATGAAGATTTGATGAGTGATTAACTTAATATCAAATCTAATATCTAAGATATTCGATATGGTAATTTTATATTAACATTCACTTAACACGAAGCGGGTAGTTTTGCAGCTGATAAAAATTAGCACGTGAAAAAATTATTACTTCTTTTTATATTATCGGCATTTTGTACAAGTTTATTACATGCCCAGGGTACCGGTAAAATTGCCGGTAAGGTAATAGACCAAAAAACAAGCGAAACGCTTATTGGCGCTTCAGTTGGCATTCAGGGCTCAACAAAAGGGGCGTCAACCAGCGTTGACGGAAGTTATATTTTATCTGCATTGGAGCCGGGAAAGTATACGATAGTTGTTAGGTATATCGGTTACCAGAGCAAGTCAATTTCAGAAATTGAGGTGAAAGCAGGAGCGGTAACTAATCTTGACGTGGCTTTGCAGGAAGCTACTACCCAAGCGCTTAAAGAAGTGGTTGTAAGGGCCACCTACCGCCAGGCCTCCGTTGCCTCGCTATATGCCGTTCAAAAAAACAGTGCGTCAATATCAGATGGTATATCATCAGAAACTATCAGAAAATCACCAGACAGAAGTACGGCTGATGTATTAAAAAGGGTAAGTGGAGCAACCATACAAGATAATAAGTTTGTTGTTATCAGAGGGTTAAGTGATCGATATAATACGGCACTACTGGATGGAGCCCAACTACCAAGTACTGAGCCTAACAGAAAAGCGTTCTCGTTCGATATTGTACCTTCTAATCTTGTAGAAAATATCATTGTAAGTAAAACCGGAACTCCTGATTTGCCCGGCGATTTTACAGGCGGCGCTATTCAAATCAGCACCAAAGATCTTCCCGATCAGAATTTTGTTACACTGGGAATTGGCGGCGGCTACAATACTGCATCAACTTTTAAGGATTTTAAAAGTGGAACAAGGAACGCTACTGATTATTTTGGATTTGATGATGGCGGCAAAAGTTTAGCTGCTGGTTTTCCCTCATCCAGCAGGATAATAAATGGCCTTACAACCGAACAGAATATATCGGCGCTCAAAAAACTACCACAGGATTGGAATATCTATAGTAATAAAGCCCTGCCTACCCAAAACTACCAGTTTACTATTGGCAGGGTAAAAAACTTTGAAAAGAGTGGAAACAGGTTTGGTGCCATTATTTCATTAACATACCGTAATTCGCAAAATATTTATAACGATGTAGTGCGTGATTATTATGATTACGACTACAAGGATGATATTTACAAATTTTCGACCAATATAGGCGCGTTAGCTAATTTTGGTTACACTTTTGGCAAGAACAAAATAACCTTTAAAAACACGTATAACAGAATATATGACGACCAGTTCTTATCCAGGACAGGTACAAATGCTGCTACATCAAGTGACGTAAAGTTTTTTGCCTTTGATTTATTGCAAAAATCTTTGTTAAAATCTACAATTGAAGGTAATCATCCTTTAGGAGATAATAATGCTAAAATCAACTGGTCATTAAGTTATAGTAATGTATTGAATGATCAGCCTGATCAACGTAAAGTTAGTTACACAAGGCTTATTGCGGACAGAAATAACCCAGATGTTGGCTTTGGGGCTAATTTGTCAACATTAGGAAAAGACAATGCAAGGCAATATTCGAAGTTGAATGAAGACGCATATTCTGCAGCCGTTAATTATTCGCAGCCAATAAAAATGTTTAGTAAAACGGCTACCTTAAAAACCGGGTTAAACTCGTTTTATCGCGACAGGAATTTCGACATCAGGTTTATAGGTGTATTATTAAGAAACGATGATCCTGCAGTAAGAGAAAGGCCGTTGAATAGGCTTTTTGGAAAAGACCTTATCAACAATAATATTTACAAAATTGATGAAATTAACCCTAAACCTGATTCCTATTCGGCAAACTCACTTACAAATGCCGGCTATGCAATGCTGGAC
>NZ_JBFUKX010000055.1:0-45093 GCF_056400605.1 Mucilaginibacter sp. P5_A4
GATGAGATGAACATAGGTAACCCGGATGAAATAACCATCCGGCAGTTTGGGGAGGAGATCATCAAGCTAACGGGTACAGATCAGAAACTGATTAGCCTGCCATTACCAACCGATGATCCCAAACAGCGGCGGCCGGATATTACCAAGGCCAGGGCAATATTAGGCTGGGAGCCAAAAGTTTCGCGAAGCGAGGGCTTAAAGATCACCTTGGATTACTTTAAATCGTTACCCGAAACGGAGATAAACCACAAGGATTTTACATACTATAACAAATAGTAACCACGGTTAAACTAAGAAGCTCAATTTTGTCATCGGGATAAAATTGAGCTTTTTGAGTTTTATAGATTTTTGCCTTATAATATTTCTCCTTTATTTAGCTTTGGGCTACTTATTTAAAGAAATGGAAAACGGATATGACCTCATTATTGTAGGCGGAGGCATTGTAGGTATGGCTACTGCCTATAAGATCAATACACGCAACCCCGATAAAAAAATTCTTGTCCTTGAAAAAGAAGGTGAAGTAGCAGCGCATCAAACAGGACACAACTCAGGTGTCATTCACTCGGGTATTTATTACAAACCGAATTCCTATAAAGCTAAACTTTGTGTTGACGGCCGACGCGAACTGGTTGCCTTTGCTCAGGAAAATAAGATACCTCATGATATCTGTGGAAAAATCATTGTAGCCACCAAACATTCCGAGCTGGCACACATGAACAAGGTGTTTAATAATGGCCTTGCTAATGGTGTAGAAGGCATCGAAAAGATTGACAGCAAAAAAATAAAAGAAATAGAACCTTATTGCGAAGGTATTGAGGGCATTTGGGTACCATGTACGGGTATTATCAGCTTTGCTGCGGTTACCCGTAAATACCGCGAACTATTTGAAGCTAAATTTCCAGAAAGTAAAGTGCTCACTAATTGTGCAGCAAAAGCATTTGAACACCATACAAATTACACAACCGTAATTACCAATAAAGTTAGCTTTAATACAAAGTATTTAATTACTGCAGGCGGCCTGCAGGCCGATAGGCTTGCATCAAGCGCTGGTGCACCCAGCGAAGCTCATATTGTTGGTTTTAGGGGCGATTATTATGATTTGACAATACAAGGGAAAAATAAGGTGAAAAACCTTATTTACCCGGTGCCTAATCCGGAGTTCCCTTTCCTGGGCGTACACTTTACCCGTATGATTGATGGTACAGTAGAATGCGGCCCGAATGCGGTTTTTGTTTTTAAACGGGAAGGATATGAAAAAACTGATTTTTCATTAGGTGACACTATTGAGGCTTTAAAATTTAAAGGAACATGGAATCTTTTTGTAAAACATTGGCGTTTTGGTTTGGATGAATACAGACGCGCATTTTCAAAAAAACGTTTTTTAACTGGTTTACAACAACTCATCCCAAGTCTTACAATGGACGATTTGCAACCTGGCCGGGCAGGTGTAAGGGCAATGGCCATATCTGCCGATGGCGAAACGCTCGATGACTTTAAAATTGAAGCAAAGGATAATATGCTTCATGTTTTAAATGCACCATCGCCGGCAGCAACGGCGTCGTTGGCCATAGGCAACGCCATTGCTGATATGGCCGCAGAACGATTTGCATTTAATTAATATTAAACAATACTTAATAAAAGACCCGTAAAACTGTTTTGCAGGTCTTTTATTTTCTTAATACTTTGCATTTATAAATTAAAATGAATAAGAACTAAACCTTAAACAGGTATTTAGGTCATACAATTGTCAATCACTAATAGCTTAGTATGAAACCAGTAAAAAGCACTTTTCTATCGGTATTCGTTTTGGTTGGTGGTTTTTTTATTTTTTCTTCATTTTATAGCAGGTATAATGCTAATGATATCTGCAAATTCCCTTATAAACAAGCTGGTCTTACTAAAAGGCAAGCTGCCGCACACTTATTAAGCCGCTTTACCTATGGAGCTACACCTGGTGAAGTTGACCAAGTTGCAAAAGCAGGCCTCGAAAAATGGTTCGGCGAGCAACTTGATGCCAAATTGCCCGACGATTCACTTAATCAGCAGTTAGACCATTTTGATGCACTTAAACTAAGCAATACGGAAATAGCTAATATATATCCTCGCCCTGGACAGGCAGCTCAAAAGGCCATAAAAAGCGGAGTCATCAATAAAGATTCGATACAAAGCAATAAAGCGGAATACAAAAAAATGCTGCAGGATTATATGGAGCAAAATGGTATGAAGCCTCAGCAGGAACTCTTTCGTCAGTTTATCAATCAAAAAATATTAAGAGCAGCATATAGTAATAACCAGCTTCTGGAGGTGATGACCAGCTTTTGGTTTAATCATTTTAATGTATCCATCACCAAAAACCAATGTGCCGGATTTATCCCGGATTACGAGCGCGATGTAATACGGCCCAATGCTTTAGGCAAATTCGGCGATATCCTGCTGGCTACTGCAAAGTCTCCCGCGATGTTGTACTACCTTGATAATTTTAGCAGTTCATTTGCAATTGTGCCTAAGCAGCAAATGATGCCCGATGCGCTGCCGGATAGTAGTAAGCAAGGTATGCTGATGAATAAACTAAAAAAAGTAAGGCAGCAACGTGGCCTTAATGAAAACTATGCCCGCGAGGTAATGGAATTGCATACCCTTGGTGTTGACGGAGGATACACACAACAGGACGTAACGCAGGCGGCAAAGGTTCTTACAGGCTGGTCGGTTTATCCTATGGAAAATTATGATAAAGGGAATAACATCTTGTCAAAAGCTATAGAGAAGAAAACCGCTATCGACGGATTTGTGCATGATGGCGACTTTTTATTTAACCTTAATCGACACGATAACAGTGAGAAGGTAGTACTGGGCAAACATTTTGGCCCCAACGGCGGATATGATGAAGGCGTACAATTATTGAATATGCTGGCGCATCAGCAATCAACAGCAAAGTTTATTTCACGCAAACTGGCAGTTAGATTTGTGAGTGATACGCCGCCGCAAGCCCTGATAAATAAGATGGCCAAAACGTTTTTAAATAGCAACGGTGATATTAAACAGGTGCTTATTGCCATGGTTGCGGCGCCCGAGTTTTGGTCGGCGTCGGCTTTACGGGAAAAAACAAAATCGCCGTTTGAGCTGGCTATTAATACCGTTCGAAGCTTGAATGCCCGGGTAACCCAGCCTTATCAGTTGTATAACTGGATAAACAGGATGGGCGAAAAAATATATTATTACCAGGCCCCAACGGGCTTCCCGGACAAGGGACAATATTGGATTAATACCGGGGCTTTATTGAACCGGATGAATTTTGGGTTAGCTTTTGCTTCCGGGCGGATACCCGGGGTAAAGCTCGACCTGCTAAAACTGAACAATAACCACGAGCCCGAAAGCGCTCAGGCTGCACTGGTTATTTACAGCAAGATCATTATGCCCGAAAGACCCCTGGATAAAGCAATAAAACAGCTTTCTCCCATGCTGAATGATCCTCAGTTAATGATAAAGGTAGATAAGGCGAGCAATAATGCTTCATCTCCGGTAAAGGGTGCAATTTTGATGCCGGGCGATTCAGCTGGTTCTGATACCAGGGCAAACATGCAGGTAATGCCGAAGGTAGATGAAACCAAATCAATGCTGGCGCAGGTAGTAGGGATAATAATAGGTTCGCCGGAGTATCAAAGGCGTTAATCTAATAATAATAAAGATCATGTTATCAAGAAGAGGATTTTTAAAAGCGGGTGGGCTAACGCTATTTGGTGTCGGTCTGATGGGCGGCATCCCGGCGTTTATTGCCGAAGCTGCCGCGCAGGATAAAATAATAGCGCCATACAAAAAAGGAAAAACGCTTGTATGCATATTTCAGCGCGGAGCGATGGATGGCCTGATGGCCGTTACCCCGTTTACGGATCAATATCTGAAAGAAGGCCGCCCTAATTTATTTATGGATGCGGCAAAAAATGGCAATGATAATCCGCTGATTGATCTGGATGGTAAATTTGGCTTGCACCCATCCATGAATGCTTTTGAACCAATGTTTCGCGAAAAAAGATTGGGTATTGTGCATGGCATTGGTTCGCCAAATAACACCCGATCACATTTTGATGCCCAGGATTACATGGAAAGCGGAACCCCGTTTAATAAAGGTACAGCAAGCGGGTGGCTTAACAGGGCGGTTGGATTATTAGGACACGATGCTTTAACTCCATTTACAGCGGTGAGCTTAACATCGGCAATACCACGATCCTTTTATGGCGATAACCCGGCCGTGGCCATCAGTAACCTGCAGGATTTTGCCCTGCAAATGCGTGGTAACCCTATGGGGGCCAACCTTGCCGCCAAAAGCTTCGAGGAGCTATATGATCAAGCTACACCCGGATTATTGAAAGATACAGGCAAAGAAAGTTTCGATGCTTTAAAAATACTGCAAAGGGCCGGTGTTAAAAATTATACACCTGCCAATGGTGCTGTTTATCCAAATTCGGCATTAGGCAGTTCATTAAAACAAATTGCCCAGCTTATAAAAATGAATGTAGGTTTGGAGATTGCCTTTACCGAATCGAATGGTTGGGATACTCACTTTAACCAGGGTACAGCTAATGGTATATTTGCCCGTAACGTGACCGACCTTAGCAATAGTATGATGGCTTTTTGGACAGATATTGGCAGCAACTATCAGGATGAAGTTACCCTAATGACCATGACTGAGTTCGGGCGTACCGTTCACCAAAACGGTACCGGTGGTACAGATCATGGCCGGGCTTCATGTAATTTTATTTTAGGCAATAATGTTAATGGTGGCAAGGTGCATGGCACCTTGCAGCCATTAGCTGTTGACAACCTGGAAGACGGCCGTGATTTGGCCGTTACAACGGATTTTAGAAATGTATTCATTGAGGTAGCCGACAAGCATTTAAAGATAAATAATGACAAGGTGCTGTTCCCGGATTTTGCTGCCGGGCAAATAGGGGTATTGAAGATTTAAATATGGATTTTACGCGTTTCGAGCTAACTAAGGAAATTGTTAATAAATCTGTAATAAAAACATATCTTAATTAATATTGTTATTGTATTTTAGTCCGGAATGTATCATTACTGCATTTTTGATTTTTTTATATTCAGCTTAATTCTTAAAATTACACATGAACAAAAATTACTATGCCATTATCATGGCAGGCGGAATAGGCAGCCGTTTTTGGCCGATAAGCCGTGCTTCGCATCCCAAACAGTTTATCGATATATTAGGAACCGGCAAAACATTAATACAAAACACCTACGAACGCTTTCTGAAAGTGTGTCCCAAAGAAAACATTTACATAGTAACCAATGAAAGTTATGCCAAATTGGTAAAAGCCCAGCTTCCGGATCTGGAAGTCAAGACCGGATACTGGTTATGGTTATATTCAGTACACCCAAAATACCATTAATGAAGATTTTCATAAAGTAAAAACCTTTACCGAAAAGCCCACGCTGGAGATAGCCAAAACCTTCATTCAGAGCGGCGACTTTTTATGGAATGCGGGCATCTTTGTATGGTCGGCRAAAGCRATAGTAAAAGCGTTTGATACCTATTTGCCCGAGATGCACGAGATATTTACAGATGCCAAACCGTACTACAATACGGATAAAGAAAAATCGTAYATTCATAAAGCTTACCAGCATTGCATTAATATCTCGATAGATTATGGGGTGATGGAGAAAGCYAATAATGTTTATGTGCTGCCATCGGAGTTTGGCTGGAGCGACCTGGGCACCTGGGCTTCCATTTATGACCTTGCCGAAAAGGACTATGTAGGCAACGCTGTTATCCCGTCGGAGAAGGTGATCATGTATGACTCATCCAACTGTATGGTAAATGTACCTGGCGAAAAGCTGGTGATACTGAAGGGATTGCATGACTTCATCGTAGTAGAATCCAACAACACCCTGCTCATTTGCCCCCGCGACCAGGAGCAGAATGTAAAACAGGTAGTGGCTGATGTGAAGAGTAAGTTTGGAACGAAATATATTTAGTGGTTGGTGAGTGGTTGATTGGGTGAATGGTTGATCGGTTTTTTAACCACTCCTCCAATCAACTTAATCAACCATTAACCCCCCTCTGCCTTATCGCCTCATACAAAATCACTCCGGTAGATACGGATACATTAAGCGATTCGATCTCTCCAAACATGGGGATCTTGGCCAGATGGTCTGAGATCCGGATGATCTCGTTGCGGATTCCGTCCTCTTCCGATCCCATGATAATGGCGGTTGGCGCGGTATAATCCGGCACATAAATATCATCTTTGGTTTTTTCGGTACAACAAACCAGCTGCAGGCCCGATTCCTGTAAAAACCTTACCGTTTGCATAAAATTATCATGGCGGCAAACAGGGATTTTATACAATGCCCCTGCTGATGTTTTAATAGCATCAGGATTTATTTGTGCCGATCCTTTAGCCGGTATCACAATAGCATGCACACCGGCACACTCTGCTGTACGGGCAATGGCCCCCATGTTACGTACATCGGTTATCGAATCTAAAACAAGAATAAGTGGCACCTCTCCCTTTTCAAACACCTCGGGAATAATATTTTCAATTTTTTGATAAATAATAGGTGAAATAAAAGCCACAGCGCCCTGGTGATTTTTTGCCGTTAAGCGGTTAAGCTTTTCAACCGGTACCTGCTGGGCGGTTATGTTATATTCGGTTAACAAAGTTTTCAACTCCTGCGATAAACCACCGCCGGCACCACGCTGAATGTATAATGCCTCAATTTCTTTGCCCGAAGTAATGGCCTCCATAATGGCTCTGATGCCAAAAACCATTTGATTACTTTCGCGCTGAGGTCTTGAATTAAATGTCATTTTTACTGTTGAATTATTTTGCAAAAGTAGCTATATTAATTGATTAAGCAGTTATTGAACTCGATTGGCATTTTGGTTCAATTTTAATAGTTAACATGCCAAAACGTTATCAACACCGGGTTAACATACTGATAACCAAAGGTTGTTATTGTACACCAACACTTTATTAACAATTGTATGTTAATTTCGCACCTCAAATTATCGAGCTGATAATGATTGGTTTAAAAGCTCAATACACTATGTTAGTTGAATAGTTTCCGGTCTGAAATATTTTTGTATATTTTTGTTGCCTTATGAGTTTTGATAACGAGAGCCAGTATAACAAGCCCAACACCAACGAACGTCGTAGCCGGATAACTAACCCAACTCCTTATAGTGGGCTGGGGAAACTTCCACCCCAGGCAACAGATCTTGAGGAGGCGGTATTAGGGGCATTGATGCTGGAAAAAGACGCGCTGTCGTCTGTGATCGATGTTTTAAAACCCGAGGTTTTTTACCGTGATAACCATCAAAAAATATTCTCGGCCATAAAGTTGCTTTTTGAAAAATCGCAGCCGGTTGATATCCTCACCGTAACCGCAGAGCTACGCAAGCTTGGCGAATTGGAGATGATAGGCGGGGCTTATTATATCACCGAACTCACCAGCCGTGTTGCGTCCGCAGCCAATATTGAGTTTCACTCCCGTATCATCATCCAAAAATTTATCCAGCGCGAACTGATCCGGATCTCAACAGAGGTGATCCAAAGCGCTTATGAAGATACATCCGACGTATTAGACCTGTTGGATAAAGCCGAAAAAAACCTTTTTGAAATAGCCCAGAATAACCTGCGCCGTGATGCCCGTAAAATGGACGACCTGGTACACGAAGCATTAAAAGACATTGAAGCTCTTAAAGATAAAAAGGACGGCCTGACAGGTGTGGCATCCGGCTTCACCAATCTTGACCGCATGACCTCCGGTTGGCAGAAATCCGACCTGGTAATCATCGCTGCACGTCCGGCGATGGGTAAAACGGCTTTTGTGTTAAGTTGCGCCCGTAATGCCGCCGTCGATTTTGACAAGCCAACTGTAGTTTTCTCGCTCGAGATGTCATCGGTTCAGTTGGTTAACCGTTTAATATCCGGCGAAACCGAAATTGAGCAGGAAAAGATCCGGAAAGGAACTTTAGAGGAATGGGAATGGCAGCAGATCCACTCCAAAATTGGCCGTTTGGAACAAGCTACTTTAATTATCGACGATACCCCGGCTTTAAATATATTTGAATTCAGAGCTAAATGCCGCCGTTTAAAATCTCAGCACGATATCCAGCTAATCATCATTGACTACTTACAGTTAATGCATGGTAAAAGCGAGGGTAAAGGTGGCGGTAACCGCGAACAGGAAATTGGTAGTATATCGCGTGCACTCAAATCTGTAGCCAAAGAATTAAACGTACCGGTAATCGCACTGTCGCAGTTAAGTCGTGCGGTTGAAACCAGACCGGGTAACTCTAAAAGACCAATGCTATCAGATTTGCGTGAGTCGGGTTCAATTGAGCAGGATGCGGATATGGTATTATTCCTTTACCGCCCGGAATATTATGGCTTAACTGAAGACGAAGACGGTAACCCCACACAAGGTGTAGGCGAGGTAATTATAGCCAAACACCGTAACGGTGAAACCGGCACGGTAAGACTAAAATTTGTTGGCAAATATGTGAAGTTTACAAACCTTGAAGAAGGTATGGACGGCTTCCCTCCTGCTTCAGGTAGTGCTTTCTCAGGCCTTGCACCATCGCAGGATTTTGAAAAACAAAGCAACTTTATTATTCGTCCTTCAAGAATGGATGATATTGATGATGAACCTCCATTTTAGCCCCCCAACCCCCTGAAGGGGGAGTTTTTTGATGTGCAAATTAGATATGGGCAGATGTATGTAACTTATTTAATCCCCAAATCAAATTACTAACCCTAAAACTACCCCGATCAAAATTATCAGCGGCGTTTTTATCTTAGTGAAATGAAGCAGTAAAAATGTAACAAGCATTAGTATATATGCTACCCAGTTACCGCCAAACGGGCGTACTAACAATATTAATGCTGTCGCCATAAAACCTACTGCTACGGCGTTGATACCGTTTAAAGAGTTTTTGATACGGGTTATCTTTTTTAGGTCTTCCCAAAATGGTACAATAAACAAAATAAGGATAAGACCGGGTGTATTAACACCTATAACAGCTACAATACTGCCTATGATTTGCCCGCCAATACCATAGCCCTTGTTACCTAAAGTGATGCCTCCCAAAAAGGAAGTAAACGAAAACGTTGGACCGGGTAAAGCCTGCTGCAAAGCATAGCCCGAAAGAAACTCGGAGCTGCTTAGGTAATGCTTCACCTCTACAAATTCGGTATACATTAGCGGCACCATTACCTGCCCGCCACCAAATATCAGTATACCATTGCGGTAAAAATTTTCAAACAAACGAATAGGTAAACTAAATGGTGATGTTTGGTTAATTATAGCACCCAAAGCAGCAAAAAACAACAAGATCCCTATAAAGTATGCCACTTTGTTGGGGTTTACATTTGAATATAGCTTTACCCGCAGTTCGTTTTCCTGGGGCTGGGTTTCCATTGCCGATGATATGATCCCTCCCAGCAAGATGAGTAAAGGAAAAGCGTAGGCGTTTTGCAAAATAAGCGTAGCGATGAGTGATCCTATGGCCAGCATAGTGCTTACCCTTGTTTTTAAAAATTTATGGGCAAAACTATAAGTGGCGTAAGCAACAATACCCACAGCCATGGGCTGTACATAACTTATTACATGATTAAATTTAACCTGGTTGGCAAACATCATATAACTAATGGCTGCCATGCCCATAATAGCCGCCGATGGCAGTATCCATATCATAAAGGTAATTAAGGCCAGCTGCAGCCCTCCTACTTTCCAGGCTATGCCTACCAGCGTTTGTGTTGATGATGGGCCGGGCAATACCTGCGACAGGGCATTCAGCTCCATCAACTCTTCTTCGGTAATGTAACGCCGCTTATGTACAAACTCACGCAGTAATACCGCAATATGGGCTTGCGGCCCGCCAAAAGCAGTGAAGGTGTATATTAAAACATCTCTGAGAAAAAGCAGGTGTCGCTTGGTTATGCTCATTGGTTAATCAGGTCATAGTTGGGTATGGGGTTCATGGCTGATAGTACATGGCTCATTGCAAGAATATTCGCTGCTAATTTGATAATTGAAATTCAAAATCAAATGAAGTTACCATGAACTGTGAACCATCAAACAGCAACAAAATCAATAGTCATCATCGTCCTCTTCAACCCCCATGGCCTGCCTGTAAACAGCCTGTAATTCAGAAAAAGCGTGGTTGTCACGTTTGGCTTTTGTTACTTTCATGCCGTTTTCGTAGGTGGTTATGGCATCATCCTTGCGGTTGAGCGCCTCGTAAAGCTTGCCTAAGTGGTAATACGTGCCAACATAATCCGGGTGATTGTTAACAAGGTCTTCATAGTAACTCAATGCCTTATCTACCTGATTAAGACGGAGATATTCTGTAGCGAGCGCATATTTTAAAAACTCGTCGTTGGGTTCATTCTTTATAAATTCAAGTAGCTTATCTAATCTGCTCAACTCCATTTTAAACTCTATCTTTTTTATTTAAATTTGCCAAAACCTATTGATATGAAAATCCTGGTATGTATAAGTAATGTTCCTGATACCACCACAAAAATAACTTTTACTGATAACAACACCCAATTTAATACAAATGGTGTTCAATTTATATTAAATCCTTACGATGAGATAGCACTTGCACGTGCTATTGAACTAACCGATGGCGGTAAAGGTACAGTAACTGTTATAAATGTTGGCGAGGTAAGCACAGAGGCTACCATCCGTAAGGCTTTGGCCATTGGCGCTACCGATGCGGTACGTGTAAATGCCAAACCTCATGATGCATGGTATGTAGCTTACCAGATAGGGCAATATGTAAAAGCTAACCCTTTCGACCTGATCCTGACTGGCCGTGAATCTATAGACTATAACGGATCAAAGGTAGCAGGTATGCTGGGCGAGTTGCTTGATCTTCCATCGGTATCCATCATCAAAAAACTGGATGCGGATGAAAGCAGCGCTACGGTTGAGCGTGAAATTGAAGGCGGTAAAGAGATCCTGACTATCCCTTACCCTTTTGTTGCCGGTGCTGCTGAAGGTGTTGCTGAACCTAAGATCCCTAATATGCGCGGTATCATGTCGGCACGTACCAAACCTTTAACTGTTGTTGAGCCTGTGGAAGTAAAAACATTTTCAGAGATCATCAGTTATGAAACACCAACCCCTCGTGGGCAGGTAAAACTGGTTGCAGCCGGTGATACAGCTAAACTGGTTGAACTTTTACATACCGAAGCACGTGTTATTTAATTCAACTCAAATCGATCTTTACAAAACACATAATATATGTCAGTTTTAATATACGCGGAAAATGCCGGCGGAAAGTTCAAAAAATCAACTTTTGAAGCGGTAAGCTATGCCCGGGCTATTGCCGATCAGAATAATACCAGTCTTGTGGCAATTTCAATTGGCAATGTAGCGGCTGGTGAACTGGCTTCTTTAGGTAAATACGGTGCCGAAAAAGTATTAAATGTTACCGGCGATAAGCTCAAAAATTTTGTAAACCAGGCCTATGCATCAATTATAGCCGAAGCCGCAAAAAAACAAAGCGCTGATATTGTAGTGTTATCCAACACATTCTCTGGCCGTGGTTTAGCGCCGCGTTTGGGCGTAAAGCTGGAAGCCGGAGTTGCCGACGGCGTTGTTGCATTACCTGAGCAAAATAGTGGTAAATTTACTGTAAAGAAAACCGCATTTTCGGGCAAAGCGTTTGCTGTGGTTGAATTAACATCAGCCAATAAAGTTATTGCTTTGGTGCCAAACTCCTATAAAGTTGTAGAAACCGGGGGGACTGCACAGGTAGAGGATTTTAGTGTTGAAACAAAAGAATCTGATTTTAAAGCGATGATCAAAGAAATAGTTCGCGCAACAGATAAAGTTTTATTACCAGATGCCGAAATAGTTGTTTCGGCAGGCCGGGGGCTTAAGGGTCCCGAAAACTGGGGTATGATTGAAGAGCTTGCCGGCTTATTGGGTGCTGCTACGGCGTGCTCAAAACCGGTATCAGACGCCGGCTGGAGACCCCATAGTGAACATGTTGGACAAACCGGCATAGCTGTCAGTCCAAATTTGTATATTGCGATAGGAATTTCAGGAGCCATTCAGCACCTGGCAGGCATCAGTTCTTCAAAAGTTATAGTGGTTATTAACAAAGATCCGGAAGCTCCATTTTTTAAAGTGGCAGATTATGGCATAGTTGGTGATGCGTTTGAGGTAGTGCCCCAATTAATAGCGGCAGTTAAAGAGTATAAGGCTTCAGCATAAAATAACAGGTGCGATGGGTAACAACATGAAAAAAATTAAGCTGGATATTGTAGGTCTATCATATAGCCAAACGCAATCCGGCGCTTATGCTTTAGTTTTAGGTGAGGTAAGCGGCAGACGCAGGTTACCTATTATTATTGGTAGTTTTGAGGCACAGGCTATCGCTATCGAGATAGAAAAAATGACCCCGAGCCGTCCGCTTACGCATGATCTTTTTAAGAGCTTTGCGCAGGCCTATCAAATAGAGGTTCAGGAAATTATTATTTATAACCTGGTGGATGGGATCTTTTATTCAAAGCTGATCTGCAGCGATGGTAAACGCTCGGTTGAGATTGATGCCCGCACATCAGATGCCATAGCGGTAGCCGTGCGGTTTGATTGCCCTATTTTTACCTACGAATTTATACTGTCAACCGCAGGTATCGTTATTGAGGGCAACGACTTTGTTTACCTCGAAAACATCAATGAAAGCCAGGAAGAAAAATCAGTAGGCACAGCGGTAGGCAGCGGTTTTGCATCGTTAAGCATTGACGAACTAAAAACAAAACTGCAGGAAGCCCTTGCCGAAGAATCATACGAGAAAGCAGCCAAAATCCGCGACGAGCTGAATAAACGTAAGGCCTCTTAATTTAGATTTGAGATATTAGATGTGAGATTTGAGACAGCAATGCTTGTTCAAATCTCACATTTTTGATATTTGAACTTTCCAGAAAGACTACCCGCGTGAATCTCAAATCTCATATCTCAAATCTCATATCTTTTTAATAATTTAAGCCCTGATTAATTTACTATAACTATTGCATGGAAAGATATACCGGGTTCATAGGTATTGCACTGATCTTCGGGATCGCTTTTTTAATGTCAAACAACCGCAAGGCCATTAATTACCGGGTGGTGTTATCGGGCTTAGCTGTTCAGCTTTGCTTAGCGCTCTTCATATTAAAAACAGATATTGGCAAAGAAAGTTTTGGATTTTTAGCCGAAGGGGTAAAAAAGATCCTCTCATTCTCAGACCAGGGCGCCGAATTTGTTTTTGGTATTGTTGCAAATAAAGATGCCCAGCTTACCCGGGTTTTAGGTGCCCAATATAGCTTTATATTTTTTTTTAGGGTGATACCAACTATTGTTTTTGTGGCGGTATTAATCAGTATACTGTACCACCTTGGTATTATGCAACGGATTGTAAAAGGTTTTGCATGGGTAGTTTATAAATTAATGGGGGTAAGTGGCGCCGAGGCAGTATCAAACGTAGGAAGTGCGTTTGTTGGGCAGGTTGAAGCGCAGATCATGATCAAGCCGTATCTGAAGCACATGACCATGTCTGAGCTTTTGGCATCTATGACAGGCAGTATGGCCTGTATAGCGGGTGGTGTAATGGCAACCTATATAGCTTTGGGCGTGCCAGCCGAATACCTGCTGGCTGCAAGTATCATGGCTGCTCCGGGAGCCCTGGTGATCTCTAAGATTGTATGGCCGGAAACTGAAGTATCCGAGACCAAAGGAAGTGTATCTCTCGAAGTTAAAAAAACTGATGCCAACCTGGTTGGCGCTATATCGCACGGAGCAAGTGATGGTTTAAAGATCGGTTTAAACGTAATAGCGATGCTGATTGGCTTTATAGCTATAATAGGCCTGTTGGATTATGTGTTGGGCAAAACAGGTTTCTTTTTAGCCACCCACCTCCATATGGGTTTGGATTTTATCAATATCGATCTTAAAACGCTTAGTCTGAAACAGATCTTAGGCGCTGTATTTTCCATTTTTGCATGGGCGATGGGCGTACCTCATAAAGATATAAAGTTAGCTGGCTCATTAATGGGCACCAAAATGGTGCTGAACGAGTTTGTAGCCTACCTCGACCTTGTTAAGGTGAAGGGGACTATGGATCCCAAAACATTGGTGATCACAAGTTTTGCACTTTGCGGATTTGCCAATTTTAGTTCCATAGCCATACAGGTTGGTGGTATTGGTGAGCTTGCCCCCGAAAGGCGTGCCGACCTTGCCAAATTGGGTGTTAAGGCATTAATCTGCGGAACGCTGGCCTCCTATCTGTCGGCCACAATCGCCGGTATTTTAATGTAGTTTTATTGAAGTACATATCACGCATCATTATAGATTTTTGATCATCAGCATGCTTTATTACACGCAACCCTCCTAATCGTCACGAGCGCAGCGTGGCAATCGCGAACTGTGCAGGTCCGCTCTGTATAGCATGCGATTGCTTCGTGCCTCGCAATGACATAGATTATATTAAAAAACGACCTGATAATCAGTGACTTATAAACACTTCATTATAAGACACGAAGCAATCCCCGCCTTACAGAGTAGCTTTGCAAACCGATCTGCATAGTTTGGGATTGCTTCGTACCTCGCAATGACGGTCTGTTTTTAAATTCCGGTTCAGAAAACTACTTCTTCCCTATCGCGTACTCAATCCCACCCAACAAATGTTTCAGGTATAACGGATCGGCATATGATTCATCTGTATGTCCTAATTCGGTATAAAATGCCCTGCCGCCGTCAAAACTATGGTACCAGCTCATGGGGTGATTATCGCCGTTTTCGCCGCCGGTATAACTTTTTTCATCTATTTTGATCAGTACATGCAGGTCATCACCTATCCATTTGTAGTTATACCATTCGTCCCAACGTTTCCAGTCTGCGGGCAAATGTTTGGTGGCAATAAAATTACGGTCTACCACATGCAGAACAGCGTCTTGCTGCTTGGGGTGACTTTTAAAATATGCGCCCACCAGTTTCCCATACCATGGCCAATCGTATTCTGTATCAGTAGCGGCATGTACACCCACAAAGCCACCACCTGCTTTAATGTATTGTTCAAATGCTGCTTGCTGCGTATCATTTAACACATCACCGGTGGTGCTTAAAAATATTACAGCCGCGTATTGCTTCAGGTTGGCAGTTGTAAATTTTTCGGAGTTAGTAGTGCTATCCACATCAAAACCATTCTCCGCCCCTAATTTCATAATTGCAGGCACACCTACCGCAATAGAATTATGGTGAAAACCAGCTGTTTTACAGAAAACCAACACCTTGGTTTTGGCTGCTGCATTAATAATGGATGTGCCTATTAGTAAGCAAATAATAGTTAGTTTTTTCATGTTTAAATTTCAAGTAGTTAGTATCAAGACTTTTTGTAAATGAAAATTCGAATACTCATTTTCAAATCCTCAAATCTTCAAATTGAAAATTACAAATTCCCCTTCTTCAGCTCATCGGCAGCAAAATTTGCTGCACGGGCGGTTAATGCCATATAGGTTAATGACGGATTTTGACATGCCGATGAGGTCATGGCTGCACCATCGGTAACAAAAACATTTTTGGCATCCCACACCTGGTTATGTTCATTAAGTACCGAGGTTTTAGGGTCGCGGCCCATACGGGCGGTACCCATTTCGTGGATGCCATCGCCTACGTTATGCCCCCTATCATGCGTTTTAACATTTTTAACACCGGCACTTTCCAGCATCGCTTTGGCCTCTTTAACAATGTCGATACGCATCTTCTTTTCATTCTCCCTGATCACGGCATCCATAGATAAAATTGACAGGCCCCATTTGTCTTTGCGGCTTTTATCAAGGGTGATCTTGTTATCGTGATAAGGCAACAGTTCGCCAAAACCGCCGATGCCTATCTGCCAGTCACCTGGTTCGCATATAGCATCCTTATATTGCGCGCCAATATTCATTTCGGCTATTTCACGGCTCCACCCGGTACGGCTTGCTGCTCCCTGGTAACCAAAGCCACGCAGGTAATCGCGTTTGTCGCCAAATAAATTGGCGAAACGTACCACATAAATACCATTGGCGCGGCGACCGTAGTAATATTTATCCTCAAAGCCCTCTACCATGCCGGATGCACCCAGGTTATAATGGTGATCCATGATATTATGCCCCAGTTCGCCGCTGCTGCTGCCTAAGCCATCAGGCCAGATGTCGGTAGCCGAGTTCATGAGCACCCAGGCACTGTTTAATGCAGATGCGTTTACAAATACAATTTTAGCATGAAACTCATAGGTCTGGTTGGTTTCGGCATCAAGCACTTCTACCCCGGTTGCTTTTTTGGTATCCTTATCATAAATAATTTTTGTAACTATTGAATAAGGCCTTACGGTTAAATTTCCCGTTGCCAAAGCTGCAGGCAGGGTTGATGATTGCGTACTAAAGTATCCACCAAACGGGCATCCCTCCCAGCACCTGTTCCTGAATTCGCATTTCGTACGGCCAGGTATGGCCGCTGTAAGGTTTGCTGTCCGGCCAATGATCATATGCCTTGTACCACCATAATTCTTTTTAATCCGTTCGGCCACATCTTTCTCAACCCAGTTCAGGTCCATGGGTGGCAGGAAATGCCCATCCGGTAATTGGGGAAGCCCTTCCAACGACCCGCTGATGCCGGCAAACTTTTCTACATGATCATACCACGGGGCCAGGTCCTTGTACCTGATAGGCCAGTCAATCGCCCATCCGTCTTTAGCGTTTGCTTCAAAATCAAAATCACTCCAGCGGTAGCTTTGCCTGCCCCATAAAATAGACCGACCACCCATCTGGTATGATCGCCACCAGTTAAAAGGTTTAACTTCGTGGTAGGGCGCCTCCTGCTCATTTACCCAATAATCCATAATAGCTTCCTGCGCGCCCCAGTTACGTGATATTACAGGCCTTGCTTTGCGCTGCTCCTGTGTTACAGCTCCACGGTGTTCAAAGTCCCAGGGGTCTTTACCCGCGCTTTTATAATCTTTAATGTGTTCAAACTTTCTTCCACGCTCAAGCATGATGGTTTTTAAGCCTCTCCCGGTTAATTCCTTAGCCGCCCAGCCACCGCTGATTCCCGAGCCGATAACAATAGCATCGTAGGTATTTCCGGCTTTGGCATTGCCGCTTACATTGTTTAATGGCATAATTTCACTAATTGGTTGTGAGTAAATTAAGAAATGGTTTTTCAATTGGATAAAACAATATTATCAATTAAAATTAACTAAAGCAATCATTTGAAAATAAAACTGCAATCGATTGTGAAGGAGGGTTTCTGTGTAACTATGTTTTTACACGATTTAAGGAAAGGGCCGGATTTACAGGATTATTAAATTTGAAAAAATTGAAAAAAGCACCTCTATAAACCGTTACCCGGCAGCTATACTTTCAGCACAATTTTTCTTATTTTTACCTCATCACCATCAACCTTTATGCTCCAGATAAGCGAACTGTATATATATCCCATTAAATCATTAGGCGGAGTAGCTGTTACCAAAGCTGAAGTTACCTCGCGCGGTTTTAAGTACGACAGGCGCTGGATGCTGGTTGACGAACAAAACCGCTTTATTACCCAGCGCGAGCACGCACAGATGGCCCTGGTAAAGGTGCAGATTGAAGACGACGGTTTATTGGTTAGTCACCATTTAAATGGTGCTGTTAAAATACCTTTTGGATACCAGGAGCAAACCAAACACGATGTAGTGATCTGGGACGATACCTGTACAGGGGTGTATGTTGGCGACGAGTTTGATGAATGGTTTACCAGGGTTTTGGGTTTAAAATGCAGGCTGGTTTTTATGCCGGATGAAACTGAA
This sequence comes from Mucilaginibacter sp. P5_A4, assembly GCF_056400605.1. NCBI lineage: Bacteria > Pseudomonadati > Bacteroidota > Sphingobacteriia > Sphingobacteriales > Sphingobacteriaceae > Mucilaginibacter > Mucilaginibacter sp. P5_A4. The sequence goes on from NZ_JBFUKX010000055.1 coordinate 17,843, forward strand.
CGCGAGGTTGACCAACACTATGCGCCCCCGGGTATCATCACCTCTTTTGCTGATGCCTACCCTTTCCTGCTAATAGGCCAGGCTTCGTTAAATGAGCTGAACGCCCGCCTGCAGGATGCGCTGCCTATGAATAGGTTTCGTCCAAACATTGTTTTCACCGGCGGGCAGCCTTTTGAAGAAGACCTGATGAACCGCCTGGATATTGCCGGCATTAGTTTTTATGGCGCCAAATTGTGTGCCCGCTGTATCATGACCACCATTGATCAGCAAACAGGCATAAAAGCCAAAGAGCCACTAAAAACGTTGGCTAAATACAGGTTTAAGAATAATAAAATACTTTTCGGGCAAAATCTGATCCATAAGGGTGCCGGTACTGTAGCAGTTGGTGATGCTATCGCTGTTTTAAGTACGCACGATGAGGAGCGATTTATTTTGAAAATAAATCATTAATAAAATGAAACCCACCATTACTATTGAATATTGCCCCAAATGTAACTGGATGATGCGGGCCGCTTATATGGCCCAGGAATTGCTTACCACGTTTACAGATGATGTATATGGTGTAACCCTGCACCCCAGCGAGGTAAGCGGCAGGTATACCATCAGGGTAGACGATTTTGTTTTATTTGATAGAAAAAGAGAAGGCCGCTTCCCGGAAATAAAAGAATTAAAACAATTGGTAAGAGATAAGGTTAATCCCGAAAAAAGCCTTGGTCATTCAGATAAAAAATAGCATTTTATCAATAAAAACTCCAATTGATTATCATTTTTGATTGCAATTATTCATTTTACTATCATTCGAAGCAAATAAAACTTAAAATGCCCTGTTTTTGCAATGAAAAAGCGCCGCGATTTCATAGGTTTTCAAATAATTGTTAATTTTAAATCATTAAAAAGGTAAATAATATAGTATCGTTGTACTCTATAGTATTACTGGATATTTTTATTTAATATTGTTTAACTTTGTGAGTTTTATTTTAGAAAATGCTTTCCAAAAAAACCAAGTACGCAATTAAAGCATTGGTGATCCTGGGCAAAAACATGGATCAGCCACCAATGCAAATTTCCAGAATCGCCGAGGCCGAACGTATCCCCAAAAAGTTTCTTGAGCAGATACTGCTCGATCTTCGCAACGCGGGTTTCCTGTATAGTAAAAAAGGTGCAGGCGGCGGCTACAGCCTTAACCGCGATCCCAAAGAAATATTTTTGGTAAGCATTATGCGTATAACCGATGGCCCTATTGCCATGGTGCCTTGCGCCAGCTTAAATTTTTACCATAAATGCGATGAATGCCACCAGGAAACAACCTGCGGTATCAGGGATGTTTTTGTTGATGTAAGGGACGCTACTTTGAAGATCCTGAGCGAAACCAGCATTGCCGATATCATATCGCGCGAGCAAACACTCATCAATATATAATCTCATAAAACTGTCAAATAGCAGTTTTTTTAAATTAAATTCTACCAATTCCCTATACTATGTATATATTTGGTAAATAAAACATAATGAATYCTATTAATACAATTATTTACATGCGGATGTATTGCTGTTTAAGCGGCGGTAAGGCACGGCTATAATTAGTATTAACCAACATACGCCTCTTTAGCCTAAGCCAAAGGGGCTTTTTTTATAATTGATTAAAACATAAGATATGCAGAGCTTCAGAACAGAACTGGAGAACCCGATAGTTGAACAGGATATTATTGACCTGGAAAAAAAGATCAGGGCTTTTCGTGAAGGTAAGATACATGACGAAAAATTCAGGAGCCTCCGTTTGGCACGTGGCGTTTATGGCCAGCGCCAGCCCGGTGTGCAAATGGTACGCATTAAATTACCATTTGGAAAAGTTACGTTTAAGCAGCTGCTAAAAATTGCCGATATATCTGACGAATACGGAAGCCGCAACCTGCACCTTACCACCCGCCAGGATATCCAGATTCATTATGTAAGTCTTGACCGCACTCCCGAACTTTGGGCCAGGCTTGAGCAGGATGATATTACCCTGCGCGAAGCCTGCGGAAATACGGTAAGGAACGTAACCGCCTCCCCTACGGCCGGTATCGATCCACTGGAACCGTTTGATGTTTCGCCTTACGCGCATGCTACTTTTGAGTATTTTTTGCGTAACCCGGTATGCCAGGAAATGGGCCGCAAGTTTAAGATCTCGTTTTCATCAAGCGATGCGGATACGGCTTTTTCTTATGTTCATGATATTGGCGCTATACCAAAGGTAAATGCCAGCGGCGAACGCGGTTTTAAGATCCTGTTAGGTGGCGGTTTAGGCGCACAGCCTATATTGGCCAGCATAGTTGAAGAGTTTTTACCAGAGGATCAGTTGATCCCATATATTGAGGCTATCATCCGGGTGTTTGACCGTTATGGTGAACGCAATAACCGCAACAAGGCCCGCATGAAATATCTTATCCAAAAAATAGGTTTGGATGAGGTTTTACGCCTTGCTAAAATTGAAAGGACTGCTATAAAGGTAAAAAGCTATCCTATCAACCGTGATACTATCGCTTTACCGAAGCTTCCGGCAGAAACAACTTATGCGGAAGTTAGCATCAGCAACCCTTTCCGCTATGAGCAATGGTTGGCTACAAACGTTTTTGAACAAAAGCAAAAAGGTTTTTATGGCGTATATATTAAAGTTCCTGTTGGTGATATCCCATCTGAAACTGCCCGCCAACTGGTTAAAGTTTTAGAGCCGCTGGTGGCCAACGAGATCCGTATTACGCAAAACCAGGGCTTATTATTAAAATTTGTACGTAAAGATGCTTTGCCTGCATTATATGAAGGCCTGGCTAAACTTGAACTTGCCGCACCTGGCTTTGATACCGTGGCCGATGTAACCACCTGCCCCGGTACCGATACCTGTAACCTGGGTATCAGCAACAGCATGACCATGGCACGCGTACTGGAAGACCTGATTTATAACGAATACGAAGACCTTATTTATAACCGCGAGATCAAAATAAAAATCAGCGGTTGTATGAACTCATGCGGCCAGCATGGTTTAGCTCATATTGGTTTCCATGGCAGCTCGCTTAAAGCCGGTACAAAGGTATTACCTTCGGTACAGGTGATGCTGGGTGGTGGTACTGTTGGCGATGGCGTTGGCCGTGCAGCCGAAAGGGTGATCAAAGTACCATCAAAAAGAGCTACAGATGTTTTAAGAATGGTGTTGAATGATTATAAAGAGTTTTCGCCGGAAGGTGAAACTTTCCACGCCTATTACGACAGGCAGGGTAAAGATTATTTTTACCGCATGTTAAAGCCTCTTGCCGATTTAACCACCCTTACCGATGATGAATTTATTGATTGGGGCCACCAGGAAACTTATGTTTCGGCAATTGGTGTTGGCGAATGCGCCGGTGTTGTGATTGATCTTGTTGCTACCCTGCTGTTTGAATCGGAAGAAAAAATGGGTTGGGCTAATGGCTCATTCAAAGAAGGCGCCTGGTCTGATGCTATTTATCATTCTTACAATGTATTCATCAGTTCGGCCAAAGCGTTGTTGCTTGACAAAGCTATAAACGGCAGCACACAGGCTACCATTATTAAGGAATTTGATGCGCAATACGTTGCTACAGGCGAGTTTGACCTTCAAGGTTCGTTTAACGACCTTGTATTGCAGATTAACCAGAATGAGCCCTCAGCCGAATTTGCCGCTGCATATTTAGCCCAGGCAACAGAATTTTTAGGAAAAAGTAAAGCTTTCAGAGAGGCATTGGTACAATAATGAGTGATAAAATAAAAGAACCGCAAATAACTTTAGTGGGTGCAGGTCCGGGTGATGCCGACCTGATCACTGTTAAAGCTATTAAAGCATTAAAAACTGCCGATGTTGTTTTGTACGATGCTTTGGTGAATGAAGAATTACTTAACTATGCCCCCGAAACTGCAACAAGGGTGTATGTTGGCAAACGCTCCGGCGACCATACCTACTCCCAGGAGGCTGTAAATAAACTGATGGTTGATTACGCTATCAATTACGGCCATGTGGTAAGGTTAAAAGGCGGCGATCCGTTTGTGTTCGGCCGCGGATTTGAGGAACTGGATTTCGCGGCATCGTTTAATATTCCGGCATCGGTTATCCCTGGTATCTCAAGTTCGATAGCTGTTGCCGAGCTGCAAAACATCCCGGTGACCCACCGCGGTTTAAGCGAAAGTTTCTGGGTAGTTACCGGCACCATTTCAAGCGGTGAAATATCACCCGATGTGTATGATGCAGCCCGTAGCAGGGCTACCGTAGTTGTATTGATGGGGATTAATAAATTAGCTGCGATTACCGAAATATTTAAAGGCGAAGGTAAGGGCAAGATGCCTGTAGCGGTTATACAAAGTGGTACAACGGTAGATGAAAAGGTTGCCATAGGCACCGTGGAGAGTATTGTTGAGGTAGTAAAAGAGCATAAGATCGGTTCGCCGGCTATCATAGTTTTGGGCGAAGTGGTTTCGCTGCATCCAAAGTTTCAGTTGATCAAAGAGGTTTATGACGTTGTTGCCGAAAGATAAGAGTTTAACAAAAATTGAGCACGAAGAAATCGGCGGCAACCAGTTGTTCCCGGTTTTTTTGAAGTTGAATAACCTGCATACGGTATTGGTAGGCGGCGGTAATGTGGGCCTGGAAAAACTGACTGCTATTTTAAATAATAGCAATTATGCGAGGGTAACCATAATATCAAAGACATTTTTGCCAGAGATACACAGCCTTGCCGCAGAAAACGAAGGTTTAAACATTATCCAGAAATCATTTACTGATGATGACCTGAATACCGCCGAAGTAGTTATTGCAGCTACTAATGACAGCGAGCTAAACAACTATGTTCGCCAGGCTGCACATGACCGCAAGCTGCTCATCAATGTAGCCGACAAGCCCGAACTTTGCGATTTCTATTTAGGATCAATAGTACAAAAAGGTGATTTGAAGCTGGCTATATCTACCAATGGCAAATCGCCAACGGTAGCCAAACGCTTAAAAGAGGTTTTAAATGAAAGCCTGCCCGATGAATTGGATGTCACCCTGCAGCAAATGAGTGCTTTAAGGGAAACCCTCAGCGGAGATTTTGCTGCCAAGGTTAAAAAGCTGAACAGCGTAACATCGGTGCTGGTTGAGCCTAAGTCGATAGTGATTAAGAATTTTATCTGGCTGATATGGTCAACCATTATTCTTTCTATAGCTATAGTTATAACTGCGCTGTATTTCAGGGAGCCCGCATTTAAAACATTTTTAGAGGGTGTTAACCCGCAGTTCTATTATTTTTTAGGGGCGGGTTTTTTATTCGCGATGATAGACGGCGCCATAGGCATGTCATATGGTGTTACTTCTACCACCTTTTCCCTTTCAATGGGTATCCCTCCTGCTTCGGCAAGTATGGGTGTTCACCTGTCTGAGATCCTGAGCTGCGGTATAGCCGGCTGGATGCATTACCGCATGGGTAATATCAATTGGAAACTGTTTAAATTACTGGTAATACCAGGGATTATCGGTGCTGTTACAGGAGCTTACCTGTTATCGTCACTGGAGCATTACAGTATGTATACCAAGCCCGTAGTATCCTTATATACATTGACTTTGGGCGGTGTAATATTATCAAAAGCATTTAAGGTAAAGCAAAAAAAATCGGCAGATAAGGTAAAACGTATTTCGTTATTAGGTTTAGGCGGCGGTTTTATTGATGCTGTTGGCGGCGGCGGCTGGGGTTCCATCGTATTATCTACCCTTATTGCAGGTGGCCGCAGCCCTATATTTTCGTTAGGTACTGTAAAATTATCGCGCTTTTTCGTCGCTTTGATGGGCTCTATCACCTTCATCGCTATGGTAAGCAGCGATCATTGGCAGGCTGTAGCCGGTTTAATATTGGGTAGCGCTTTAGCATCGCCTATAGCGGCAAAAATCTCTAACAAAATCTCCACCAAAACCATCATGGTATCAGTAGGTATCATTGTAATATTGGTGAGCATTAAATCAATTGTTTCCTTTGTTTTAAAGGTTATATAATATGAACCAGGTAGTTGAACAATTAACAGATATTACCACAGGCCTTGGGCCCGTTGAGGCCCTTGCCAAACTGGCCGACCTGTATCCCGGTGAAATAGTTTTTTCAACCAGTTTTGGATGGGAAGACCAGGTGATCAGTCACATGATCTTTGCCAATAAGCTCCCCATCAAAGTTTTTACTTTAGAAACCGGCAGGCTTTTCCGCGAAACCTATTCGGTTTGGAGCGCCACTATGGACAGGTATAAACAACCCATCCATGCCTATTACCCTAACCACGAACTGCTGGAGCAGATGGTAAATGCCAAGGGCCCCAACAGCTTTTATGAATCGGTTGAAAATAGGAAAGAATGCTGCGGCATTCGCAAAATAGAACCTCTTAAACGCGCCTTAAAAGGCAACAAGCTTTGGATCACCGGTATCCGTGCCGATCAATCAGTTAACCGGCATGATATGCACGATGTGGAATGGGATGAACAAAACCAATTGGCAAAGTACCACCCTATTTTTCACTGGACCCTTGATGATGTAAAAGCCTATATCAAACAATACAATATTCCTTACAATTCCCTGCACGATAAAGGCTTCCCGAGCATTGGCTGCATGCCTTGTACACGCGCCGTAGCCGAAGGCGAAGATTTCCGCGCCGGCCGCTGGTGGTGGGAAGATCAATCCAAAAAAGAATGCGGATTGCACGAGGTGACTGCCAAGTAATAACAAGATTTATCAGAAAACAACCATGTCATTGCGAGCGCAGCGCGGCAATCGCGAGCTGTACAGGTCCGCTCTGTATAGCATGCGATTGCTTCGTACCTCGCAATGACATAGATTATATTAAAAAACAGTACTGATAATCAGCAGTTTGCAAACACGTCATTATAAGGAGGTACGACGAAGCAATCCCCAAAATACAGATCGGATTTGCACAGCTACTCTGTAAATCGGGGATTGCTTCGTTCCTCGCAATGACGGCTAAGAGGTTCCCAATACTTACACTAACGAGGCTACTGTATTAAAATTCATCAGTTGGCACCTTCAATTTTTTTCGGTAGCTATCAAGCCGCTTTTGAAGATTGTCGGTAAGTTTTTCATAGCCGGGTTTACCAAAAAGGTTATGAAGCTCCTGCGGATCGGTCTTTAAATCGTAAAGTTCGTTACAATCAATATCATCATCGTTGGTTACATAGCCCGCATTGTTGATTAATTTAAGAACATTATATTCCCTGAAGCCGGGAGTTGTCTGGTACCTTGTAGTTGCTCCCCTCATACCACCCTTGCCGTAGAAATGAATTAATTTATATCGTTCGGTACGTACCCCATCATGTTTGCGTACCATATGAAATGCAGGATAATCATAGTAATGATAATACAGATCATTACGCCAGCCCTTTGGTTTGGCCCCCTTAAATGTTGCTTCAAGCGAGTTTCCGCTCATCTCCTGTGGCTTTTTAAGTCCTGCAAGCGACAAAAATGTTGGTGCATAATCAATGTTTTGTACCAGGGCATCGCTTTGAATTCCTGGCTTAATCGCTTTTGGATACTTTATTAATAAGGGTGTCCGGAAAGATTCTTCGTACATAAACCGCTTATCAAACCAGTTATGCTCGCCCATATAAAATCCCTGGTCTGAGGTATAAACAACCATGGTATTATCCTCCAGGCCATTATCCTTCAAATATTTCAGAATTTCGCCCACCCCATCATCTACCGATTTGATACACCGCAGGTAATCCTTTAAAAACTGTTGGTACTTCCAAAGTGCAAGTTCCTTTCCTGTCAGCTTCGCATTAATAAATTGCTGGTTCCTTAGCTTGTAATGCTTATCCCACACAGCCCTTTGCTCAGGTGTTAGCCTACCAAGCTCGCTCATCAAAAATGTATAGGAAAGCTTATCATAAGGAGTTACCAAATCATTTTTCAGCTCTTCTAACTTCAAATCCTGAACCAGTTCCATATCATTACTAATTGACATTTTTTGAGTTTTGGCCGCTTCACACCTCGACTTATAATCATCAAAGAATGTTTCGGGTACGGGGAAATTTACATCGTTGTACAAATCAAGATATTTCCCATCGGGCATCCAGTTGCGGTGAGGTGCTTTGTGGTGTACCAATAGGCAAAAAGGTTTATTTTTATCACGTTTTTTTAAAAAATCAAGGGCATGTTCAGTAATCAGATCGGTGGCATATCCTTGTTCCTGGATAAATTTGTTCCCGGTTTCGGGCCCTTTAAACGTTGGGTTATAGTATTTACCCTGGTCATCCAGGATATGGTAATAGTCAAATCCCTTGGGATCTATCGACATATGCCATTTTCCGACAATCGCCGTTTGATAACCCGCATGCTGTAACAACTCGCTAAAAAATACCTTTGTGCTATCTATTCCCTCGGCAAGCTGGCGCTGGCCATTTTGGTGACTATAAAGACCGGTCATGAGGCATGCCCTGCTTGGCGTACAAAGAGAATTTTCAACAAATGCCTTACGGTAGATGATGCCCCCGCTCGCAATTTTATCAATATTAGGCGTAGGTGCAAGTTTAGAAACCGCCCCACCATAAGCACTTATGGTTTGATACGAATGGTCATCGCTCATAATAAAAACAATGTTGGGCTGCCCGCCCACACGCTTTTTCTTTGACGCAACCTGTGCTTGCGCCAATACAGTTAACATACAGAGGGCAGTTACTGTTATTAAAAGAAACTTATCGATACAAGTTCGAACTGGTGTTTTTTTAAATTTCATATAGATTCCTTTATCTTTTTATCAAATTTTATGCTAAACGCAACCACCTCACCCTGATAAGCCTTTGGGCAACCAAATTACGAAACAAAAAAGCAATAACAATATCTTTAATCATTCAGTATGATCAAATTAACCTCAAAATCAGTTTCCAACCGCGTCATTGCGAGGCACGAAGCAATCTCCACACATGCAGATTGGTCATGTAGATTCGTCTTAATTTCCGCTTTACAGAGCAAGGGAATTGTTTCCGTCCTACCTGTTGTCTAATCGCGTAAAAACTTACGAAGTTTTGAAAACTTCGTAAGTTTGGTCCTGACAGTATCGTGTCATTTCCCAACACTTTAACGAAAAGGCCTGTGTATCGGACACATGTGGTGGTTGGCGATTACCAGGACGGTACCCAATAAGCGGCACTATGCGCGATTGAGGCCGGGAAGAAAGTATTGAAGTTAGAATCAAACCTTTTAATAATTTCGTATTTTTGATAATCAACGTTATCATTAAAATAATCAGATATGGAGCGGATAGTAATTGAAGTAGATGACAGGCTGGCAAAAGCGTGGCGCAATGCACCTGAACAAAAAAAGAAAGCAATCAGCAATAGTGTTAATGTATCCCTGGCCAAAGCATTTCAGGATGACGATAAAGAGGCCTATCTGCGTTTCCTGGCTGAGCTTCGCAAAGACATGACTGCAAAAGGGCTTACAGAAGAAGAATTGAATGATATACTGAATGAAGAATAAGCCATTGACTTTATGACAAAATATTTGGTGAAGCACAGGTCAGCTATCGCTCAAAGGCTTCGGCACAAAACCTGTGCTAAAAGGCGTCAACTATATTACTTTCTTGGCATATAGATAATGATGCACGCGCCGATAACCGCTACCACTGCGCCGATTACATCCCATTTGTCTGGTTGAAAGTTATCTACTTTCCAGGCCCATATCAAGGCCATAATGATAAAGATGCCGCCATAGGCAGCATATACACGCCCAAAATCAGCCGTTTGCCAGGTTGCCACAACGCCATATAAAACTAATATGATACCACCTACCATACCCCACCAAATTGGTTTGTCGTTCTTAAGCCATTGCCAGACTAAATAGCCGCCGCCGATCTCAAACAGCCCGGCCAGCATAAAAAGTAAAACTGATTTGACTGCTGCCATTTTATAAGCTTATTTCGTCGTGTATAAATGTTTTGATCCCGGCACCTGATATGTCCATCAGAATCTACTGATCCCTTGACACAAACATATTGAAATTAAAGAAGTCGCAGTATAAGTCTTTCCGTATTTATAAAGTTGGTCAACAGATCATGGTGCGTCCGTGTTTTTGAACTTTTAAGAGAAGCCATTGCTTGGTTCCATGAATTTTGCGACTGTAATAATTCATTTTTATATCAAGCAAAAAGCGGATGAGTTCCCCCCATCCGCTTCAAAAAAACTATATAAAACGTATTAAAAAGCTGTTGTTTATTTACCGGCTAACAAACCATCCAACGTAACAGATACATAGTACAGGCCGCCTATAGTAGGGCCACCCGCGTATTGGTAATAGCGTTTGTTGAATATATCGGTTGCGCCTGCCTTAAAGGTTGCATAGTATTTTGGTACACGGTAAGTAACCTGGGCATCAAATGTGCCTATTGCCGGTACTGTACCTGTTACCAGCGGGCTTTCCCACAGGAATGATTCCTGCCATTTGTAAACAATGTTGAAGCCTACATTTTTGGCAACTTCGCGGTTACCGAATGATACGTTCCCCGACCATTCAGGAGTATTAAAGCCGGTAACAAAAATATCTGATTTTGATTGCGATTTCAGTTTATTGAAGCTTACGTTACCAGATACGGTATATCTTTTATAGAAGTTATAGCTGATACCGGCCGATGAGCCATAGTTATTATAAATATTTTTAGCATTGGTATAAACGCGGTACCTGCTTTGGCCCTGGCTGGCAGCGTTGCTGGCAGTTCCGGTAGTTGGGTCGCGGTTAACATCAAGCATAGCCAATACCCCGGCATCTGAGCCAACTGTAGCACTATTAGGCACAAACACCTGCACCTGGCCTAAAAATCCATTATAGCGGTTGGTATAGGCATCCACATCAATAAATACTTTATTGTTCAATATAATACCTTTGTAACCTACTTCATAGGAAGTGATCTGCTCTGGTCTTGAAGGCGGCAAATCGGCAACTTTTAACAGGTTCCTGTTGGCTAAAGCAACCTGGTCGGTACCACCGGCAGCATTTACTGCAGCGTTAAAAGCAACTACAGACGACTGGGTATAACTGTTACCTAAATAACCTAATCCATCATTTATAAATGGTAAGCTGCCCACACGTTTAACACGACCATTGTTTACATAAGACAATGCCTCGAACAATGATGGGAAACGGTAACCATTCTGGAAGGTAAACCTAAAGTTATGATTCTCATTCACGGTATAAACTGCCGCTAAACGAGGTGTGAACTTAGGATCAAAGTAAGGATTGTAATCCCACCTGATTGAGCCGAATAGCTTTAATTTTTCATCGAAAAAAGTTTTGGTTACCTGGGTAAATGCTCCATATTTTTTGTAGATCACATTTTTGCCAAAACTACCATCGGCCAAAGGTGTGTTCCTGTCGGCAATCGAACGGGTAAAGTCAACAAAGTTATTGCCATCCGGGGTTATGGCGTATACACGCACATCGCCGCCAACCAGCAGGTCGACCACTTTTACCCTGTTTGTTAAATCCCATTGGGCTTCAGCGTTATATAAATGGCTTTTTTGAACCAGCGCGGCGCCACCGGTAGCCGGGGCATTAGGTATCAGGCTCGATTTGATGTCCCAGTTATTAATACCGATAATGGTTTTCCTTAAATCATCAAATGCTTTTGTACCAGGCTCTACCCTTCCCGCGTCTGCAGCAGCTCTTGCATATTGCTCGGCAGCAGCCAGGTTTGCAGATGTTAAACCTCCGTTTGCACTGCCATAAGAATTAAGCGCATTTTTAAAGCTTGTTCCCCATACCGAATTGCTTGCATGGTTCAGATCAAGGTTATCGGCCAAAGGCTTTACGTTGAATGAATTGCCGGTATTTTCTATCGACTCATAAGCACGAACTAAAAACTCTTTGCCTTTTAACTCAACTTTATGGTTTTGTACCGTAGCGTCCTGCAATGAAATTTTGTTACCGCGCTGAAATACGCCATCCAACCTGCCGTAGCGGTAGGTGTAAGACAATACTGTACTGGGCGTTAATTTATAAGATAGTGTACCATCAAGTTTCAGGTTAGTTACCTTAGGACTTACCAGGTCAACTTCATTATATCCTGTACGGGCAACGGTAAGGCCTGGCATTGTTTTACCATCAACGGTAAGGCCTTTCACAACAACGGTATTACTTCCGGCAAGGGCATCATCGCCATATTTGTTCCAGCCATCATAAGCAGCATTGCTTGTGCCGGTTAGTGCAGGAAAGCCCGGATTTGCCGTTTTCAGGTTATAAGGGTTTTGATCTTTACGTGTATCTGATTGCCAGTCGGTACCCTGCATGTAACTTACATTCAGTTTAAAGGCAAATTTATCATTCCAGGCTTTGGCATAGCGCAAAGCGTCCTCGGTAAGTGAACTTGCACCTAAACGGTCGTTACCTACATGGTTTAATCCCTGGCGGTGGTAAAAACTCAGTCCCTGGTATTTAAAAGGATCTTTGGTTATTAAGTTGGATAAACCATTTATCGCGTTAGTACCATAAAGGGCCGCTGCCGCGCCTGGGGTAATTTCAATACTGGCAATATCCAGCTCGGTTGGGCCAATAGCATTACCAAGGGGTACACCCAAGGTAGCCGATTGCATATCAACACCATCAACCAGCTGCATAAACCTAAAGTTGTTCGGGCTGTTAAAACCACGTGTATTAGGTACCTTAAGGGTGATGCTGGTGGTGGTCATCTGTACGCCTTTCACGTTCTCCAATGCATCGTAAAAGCTTGGGCCGGGAGATTGTTTAAGCGCGTTGATGCTCAGTTTTTCGATAGCTACAGGAGAGCGAAGCAGCTTTTCTTCTTTACGGGATGCAGTTACCACCACCTCGTTAATCAATAACGATTGACTTGATAACTGGATATTTAAAGCGCTGTTGGCGTTTTTAACGTAGAACTCCTGCGGCTGAAAACCTAATGCTGTAAAAATTAAAGTATAGGGTAATTTGGCACTTGTTGTTAAAGAAAATTTACCCGTGCTGTCAGACGCGGTTTTGTTTGTGGTTCCTTTTATGCTTACGGTTGTACCTACAAGTGGTTCGCCATGGTCGTCTTTTACAACGCCGCTTATTATGTATGAACCATTAAGCTGTGCATGGCCTATTGCCGGGACAAGGACAAGAAAAAGTACTATGAGTTTAATCGTATTATGAAGAGTTTTCATGAAGGGGGTTAGCGCAATTTTTTAAGTATGTGTTTAATTAATTTGATGGAGATAGATGCATGGGGGCCTATCAACAACAACACATATTAACGAGCTGCATTTTAAACTGATTAGAGGTATTAATTAAGTAAATATGATACATAGTCTATGGAATTAGTCGACAAAAATATAAATTATTTGCTTTGTGTCAACATTTTTCTTGTTTTTTCTCGATTTTTTTGGATAAATGCATATATACTTCTATTAAATCTACCATTTTAGTGGATATATTTTCAAATAATCCTGTCCTGTTCCGTGTCAATTTTGTAATATTGGCGGTTCAATCTGTACTACGGCAAAATGTCTTTTAATTACCAGCGCATCATCATTAAAATCGGCTCCAATGTTTTTACCCAGGAAAACGGCCTTCCCGACCTGCAGCGCATTGAGCACCTGGTTGGCCAGATAGCTGCGATCAAAAAACAAGGTAAAGAGGTGATCCTGGTTTCATCGGGTGCCGTAGCATCTGGCAGAAGCCTGATCAACATATCCGAAAAGTATGATGCCATAGCCGCAAGGCAGCTCCTGGCTTCTATAGGGCAAGTAAAATTGATAAATACCTATTCGCAGTTATTTGAGCGTTTTGGGATCCTTTGCTCCCAGGTATTGGTTACCAAGGAGGATTTCAGAGATAGGATGCACTACCTCAACATGAAAAACTGCCTCGACCTGTTGTTACAGCACCAGGTAATACCCGTGGTTAATGAGAATGATGTGGTATCGGTAACCGAGCTGATGTTTACCGATAATGATGAACTGGCCGGTTTAATTGCCTCTATGCTGAATGCCCAGGCATTAATTGTATTAACCAATGTTGATGGAATTTATAACGGCGACCCAAAAGCGCCGGGATCTGCTGTGATTGAAGAAGTTGCAGGCTCTGTGGTTGATTTTGCCGAGTTTGTTTCATCCGGTAAATCGCAGTTTGGTCGTGGCGGAATGATCACCAAATCAACCATGTCGCAAAAAACAGCTCAATTAGGCATAGCGGTGCACATTGCTAACGGCAAGAGGAATAATATACTTACTGATGTATTGGAAAACAAGGTGATCCATACCCGCTTTATCCCAAACAAAACTGCTTCGGGTAAAAAGAAATGGATTGCCCATTCAGAAAAATCGGCTACTGGTTCAGTTCAGGTTAATGCCGGAGCTAAAGCAGCGCTGGTATCCAGCAAGGCCACAAGTTTATTACCCGTGGGCGTTGCCAAGGTAATAACCGACTTTAAAAAAGGCGATATCATTAAGCTGGTTGATGAAAGCCATAAACTTATAGGCCTTGGCATTGCCGAATACGGCTCAGATAAAGCCCGGGAACGCATTGGCCAAAAAAATCAGAAGCCTTTGGTACATTATGATTATCTTTATTTACAGGGTTAACACATGAATTACAATCAATATTTCCAAAACGCGCTTATAGCTGGCAGAAAGCCAACCCTTGCCCCTGCCCTTATAAACGAGGTTTTAAATGCTGTAGCTGCAGAGGCTGTTGCCCAAACAGATGCGATATTAGCCGAAAACCAAAAGGATCTTGACCTGATGGATCCAGAAGATCCAAAATACGACAGATTGAAACTTACCGCTGCCCGTATTGAAGCTATTGCAGGCGATATGGTCAGTGTAGCCAACCTCGATAGCCCTTTGGGTAAACAGCTTTCTGAAACGCATATGCCCAATGGCTTATCCATTACTAAAGTTCGCGTGCCGCTGGGTGTGGTTGGCGTAATTTATGAGGCAAGGCCAAATGTTACCTTTGATGTATTTGCGCTGTGCTTTAAAACAGGCAACATAAGTATTTTAAAGGGCGGCAGCGATGCCGATCATTCAAACCGTGCCATTGTTTCCATAATACATAAAGTACTCGCTAAACATCATATAGACCCGAATGTAGTTACACTGCTCCCCGCCGAGCGCGAGGCAACCGCAGCATTGTTAAACGCTATTGGCTTTGTGGATGTGCTGATACCACGCGGAAGCCAGTCGCTGATTGATTTTGTGAGAGATAACAGTAAAGTACCTGTTATTGAAACAGGCGCTGGTATTGTACACACCTATTTCGATCAAACTGGCGACATGATTAAGGGCGCCGAGATTATTGCCAATGCTAAAACACGCCGGGTTAGCGTATGCAATGCCCTGGATTGCCTGATAATTCATGCCGACAGGTTAAATGATCTGCCGCAGCTTGCCCATATCCTGAAAGAGAAACAGGTTGAAATTTTTGCCGATGAACCTGCTTACCTGGCTTTAAAAAACGATTACCCTGCAAACCTTCTCCATAAAGCAAAGCCGGAACATTTTGGCACCGAATTTCTATCGATGAAAATGGCCGTTAAAACGGTGGATAGTTTTAAGCAAGCTTTAGAACACATAGCTGTGAATAGTTCCAAACATAGCGAGGCAATTATATCCGAAGATGCTGAGAACATAGCGACCTTTTTAAACGATGTTGATGCCGCAGCGGTTTATGCCAACGTATCTACCGCGTTTACGGATGGCGCACAGTTTGGCTTAGGCGCCGAAATAGGCATCAGTACACAAAAGCTGCATGCCCGCGGCCCCATGGGTCTGGATGAGCTTACTAGCTACAAATGGATAGTTAAAGGCGATGGCCAGATAAGGAATTCATAACCCAACCCAGAGTTTATTGCATAAAAAAAGGTGCTTTCCAAAAAGCACCTTAATTGTTTCTTGTTTAGCAGATTTACTTAATTAAGTAGTTCGCTATGGCTACAAAACAAATGATCATCAAAATTACTCCTTGCAACTTCTGTTCTAATGTTAATTGGCGTATCATTTTATTAAATTAATTAGGGTAAAGCAAATTTATATTGTAAATCGAATGTTACAATAGGCAATATCATTTTTACGTTAATTTTAATAAACAGTACGAAATGTTTTAGAATAGTCAACTCTACATTTATTCTTTAAAAAATTAGCAAAAAAAATCTTTTAACATTGAAATAGTATTACTGTAACATTATGTTAAAACAGAAAATTCAAGCAATAAAAAGTCTTTTAAACGCATTTTTTTTATTCATCGACTTGAAATACAATTTTTAACTAAAAACTTGATAACTCCGCAATAAGAAAATATAGTCCTTTTATTATAAAAGATACACTGCGATTTGACTTTTTTTCCTTATCCGTCAGATATATATTTTTCAAATCATTTGGAATTATTGCAGCATCCCCGTTACATTTATTAAAATTATAAACCAGTTAAAAATGCCACAGCACATCATGACCGTATACCTGTTAGTCGCCTTTATGGTGGCAGGTATACTTATCAATTCCCGGATTAAACAATGGCTTAATAAAAAAAGTTAGTCGTTTGTATTAAAGATTCTAATTTGATATAGATATCTTAACCCTTCCAGTATGTAAAATTATAGCCCGTTGTACAATGGGCTATAATTTTATCCTGAGTAAACAAGACTAATATTTAATGGCATAAAATTAAATTCAGGCATAATTAAAACTTCATATAGTCTATATAACCTACTGATCAACAGCTTAAATTAACTATTGATTAAATAGCGCCTTTTATAATTTACAAATTTGGTAATGGCAAAACGATGCATTACCTAACTAAATTCCTTTGCTTAAGTACGCCCAACGTAAATCTTACCCTATCCTGACCCAAGTCCCTATCAACATAAATCACAATATCGTATCTTTGCGCCTATTATGAGTAAGCATGGCAGGATCTTAGTGGCAATGAGCGGTGGCGTTGATAGTTCGGTAGCGGCAGTGATGCTGCACGAACAGGGCTATGAAGTGATCGGCCTTACCATGAAAACCTGGGACTATGCATCATCAGGAGGCAGCTCCAAAGAAACCGGTTGTTGCAGTCTGGATAGTATTAATGATGCGCGTGCGCTGGCCGTAGGTTATGGCTTTCCGCATTACATACTGGATATTCGCAATGAGTTCGGCGATTTTGTGATCGACAACTTTGTTGATGAATATCTTGCAGGCCGTACCCCTAACCCATGCGTATTATGCAATACACATATTAAATGGGATGCCTTATTAAAACGTGCCGATAAACTCGATTGTGAGTTTATTGCCACAGGCCACTATGCAAACATTCGTCTGCAGGATAACGGCCGTTATGTAATATCAAAAGGCAAAGACGAAAACAAAGATCAATCATACGTGCTTTGGGGAGTATCTCAAAAAAACCTTGCACGTACTAAATTTCCTTTAGGCAGTTTTTCTAAACCCGAAATCAGGCAGATGGCCATGGATATGGGGCAGATTGAACTGGCCGGTAAAAGCGAAAGCTACGAGATCTGTTTTGTACCAGATAACGATTACAGATCGTTTCTAAGGCATAAAGTAGAAGACCTGGAGGAACGTGTTGCCGGTGGCAATTTTGTACTCGCTAATGGCACTGTAGTAGGCAAGCACAAGGGATATCCTTTTTACACAATAGGTCAGCGCAAGGGTTTGGGCATTGCTTTGGGGCAACCAATGTTTGTTACCAGTATCGATCCGCAAACAAATACTGTGGTATTAGGTACAGCTGATGAACTGGAACGCAAACAGGCCTGGGTAAAAAATCTTAACCTGGTTAAATACGCCAGTATCACCGAGCCTATTGAAGCGATCACCAAGATCCGGTATAAGGATGCCGGTACGCAAAGCAGTATTGTGCAAATGGGCGAACACATGAAGGTTGATTTTCACCATAATGTTTCTGGCATAGCCCCGGGCCAGTCGGCTGTGTTTTATGAAGGTAACGATCTGCTGGGTGGCGGTTTTTTAATGTAATCCGTTATTTGTTGAATGTTTTAAGGTTGGAATCTTGCAATGTTATCGATTGCAATATCCGGTGTTTTACCTTCCGATTTTATTACAGTCTACGCTCGCCAAAGCAACATTTCAACCTTAAAACATTCCAACTTTCTAACATCTTTAGCAAAAACTAATTGGCGTTTCGCTTTCTTTATGTTTTATTTGCAAAAAATAACTGCTTAAATGGCCAAAAATTTACTGATAGTTGAGTCTCCGGCGAAAGCCAAAACCATCGAGGGATACCTTGGTAAAGACTTCATTGTGAAGTCGAGCTACGGGCATATCCGCGATTTGGTAAAGTCTGAAGATGCGATAGATATAGGTAACAACTTCGCTCAAAAATACGAGGTGCCTGCAGATAAAAAGCAGGTAGTAAGCGAGTTGAAGAAATTAGCTAAAGAAGCAGAAATGGTTTGGCTTGCATCGGATGAGGACCGCGAAGGAGAAGCTATATCATGGCACTTATTTGAAACCCTTGGTTTAAAAGATGCATCAACCAAACGTATTGTTTTTCATGAAATCACCAAACCTGCAATATTAAAAGCAATTGATACCCCGCGTAAAATTGACTACAACCTGGTGAACGCCCAACAGGCACGCCGCGTTTTAGACAGGCTTGTGGGTTTCGAGCTCTCCCCTGTTCTTTGGAAAAAAGTGAAGCCCTCGCTTTCTGCCGGTCGTGTGCAATCGGTAGCTGTAAGACTTATTGTTGACCGCGAACGCGAAATAAATAAATTTACATCAGAGGCGGCTTTTAAAATAGTGGCTGTGTTTGGCAAAGGCAAAGAAGCCTTTAAAGCCGAGCTTGCCGAACGTTTTACTAAACAGGAAGATGCTGAAAAGTTTTTACAGGATTGTATAGGGGCTGATTTTGATGTGCGTTCGCTGGAAACCAAACCTGCCAAACGCTCACCGGCTGCGCCGTTCACTACATCAACACTGCAGCAGGAAGCCAGCAGGAAGCTCGGCTACTCAGTAGCACGTACCATGCAGGTAGCGCAAAGGCTGTACGAATCCGGTTATATTACCTATATGCGTACAGACTCGGTAAACTTATCCGAAACCGCATTAGATGCAGCTCAACAGGAAATTATATCAGCTTATGGCGACAAATACCATCAGCTAAGAAAATATAAAACCAAGAACGCAAGTGCGCAGGAAGCTCACGAAGCTATAAGGCCAACCTATTTTAATAATCATACAATCAACGGCGAATCTAATGAAAAACGCCTGTATGAACTCATCTGGAAACGTGCCATCGCGTCGCAAATGAGTGAAGCGCAATTTGAAAAGACTGTTGCARAAATCAGTATATCAACCCGTAAAGATGAGTTGACCGCTAATGGTGAAGTAATGAAGTTTGACGGTTTTCTGAAAGTTTACCTCGAATCGCAGGATGATGAGGATGAGCCGCAGCAGGATGGAGACAATGCCATGCTGCCGCCTTTAACCAGGGGTCAGCGTTTAGCTTTACAGGAAATGTCGGCCACCGAGCGTTTCTCGCGCCCGCCTGCACGTTATACGGAGGCAAGCCTGGTTAAGAAGCTGGAAGAGCTGGGTATCGGCCGCCCGTCTACCTACGCCCCTACTATTTCAACCATACAAAACCGTGGTTATGTGGTTAAGGAAGAGCGTGAAGGTAAATTACGCAACTTCAGGGTACTTACCTTAAAAGCTGATCAAATAACGAAAGAACAAAAATCGGAAAATACCGGTGCCGAGCGCGGCAAGTTGTTTCCTACCGATATTGGCGCTGTAGTAAATGATTTCCTGGTACAATATTTTAAAGAGATAGTCGACTTTAATTTTACCGCCAGTGTTGAAAAGCAATTTGATGAGATTGCCCAGGGTTTAAAAGAGTGGACAGATATGATCCGCAAATTTTATGATCCTTTTCATAAAGGTGTTCAAAGCACTATTGAAACTGCCGATAAAGCCACCGGCGAGCGTGAATTAGGTGTTCACCCCGAAAGTGGCAAAAAAATGTCGGTACGTATTGGCCGTTACGGTCCCTTTGTACAGGTTGGCGAAAATGCTACTGACGAGAATAAAGAAGAAAAACCACTTTATGCCAGCTTAAGAACCGGCCAAAGTATAGAAACCATCAGCCTTGAAGAAGCTTTGGAGTTATTTAAACTGCCTAAAGTTGTTGGTGAATATGAAGGCAAGGTAATGAAAGTTGCTATTGGCCGTTTTGGGCCGTACATCAGCCACAACAGCGCGTTTGTTTCTTTACCAAAGGATATTGATCCGCTGGATGTTACCGAAGAACAAGCTATTGAGCTGATTGAAGCAAAACGTAAAAAAGATGCCGAAAAGCTGATCAAAGCGTTTGATGAGGATCCGGAAGTAAAAGTATTGAATGGCCGTTGGGGCCCTTACATAGAATTTGGCAAGCTAAACGTTAAGATCCCGAAGGATAAGGATCCCCTTACCCTAACTTATGAAGAATGCAAGGCCTTAGCTGATGCCATGCCTAAAGACGCAAAAAAGGGACGCTTTGGTAAAGCGGTTGCTTCTGCAAAACCGGTAGCCAAGAAAGCACCTGCTAAGAAAAAAGCACCGACTAAGAAAAAGTAGGTTATTGGTGAATGCTTGATTAGGTGAATAGTTGTAATAGTAAGTCGTATCGTATTAATATCCAACCACTCACCTAATCAACCCAATCAACCGCTCACTAAATAAATAAAATGATAAAAGACCTCCCCGATAACAGCGTTAAAGATATTGCCATAGCGGTAGCTCTGGAGCGCGAAAGTGTGGAGAGTAAAATCTGGTACGTATACCTCATTAACCTAAAAAATGAGCCTATAGAGAACGTACTTATTACCTCAAAAGGTTATGGTGAAAAGGATGGCGAACAGGTAAAAACCTCTACTTTAAGACACATGATCCCGGTTGTGGGCAGTAAGGGCTTTAAGCTTATCGAGCCTATTGATGAGCAAACCTTCGGCCTTAATAATGAGTATTGGCTCAGTTATTATATAGGCACAAACATCTTCGATAAAAAATTCATTTTCCTGCCGGAGAGCATTGTAGAAATGAATTTCATCAAACTCCCGGTGTTAAATAAACCCGGTGTTATGATATTGTAGTTGCCATTGGTCATTTAGGAAAGCTGGTTTGACGAAGATTGTTTTAACTCTTTAACATAATCAAACAACTCACCATCCACTACTCCCCACTCACTATTAAATATTTCTCAAATAATTATTTGTTGTTATAAATTTTATACATTCATGCAATAAATAAACCTATTCCATGGATAACGGATATACCAGCTTCCGCAAACGTAAAAGCTTAATTACAATTGGTTCTGCGCTTGCAGTACTATTAATCATCGCTTATCTTATTGCAAATGGCCGCAAAAAAACTGTGGTCGATCCTGCCTTTGGTAAGTACATCGAATCTTATACAACCGGGGTTATCTCTAAGGAGAGCCCTGTAAGGATCCGTCTTGCCAGTACGGTGCAGGTTACTCATCAGCAAAACGAAGTAGTTGATAATGATCTTTTTGATTTTTCACCGTCAATAAAAGGTAAAGCATATTGGATTGATGCCCGCACCATTGAATTTCGTCCCGATAAAAAGCTCGACCCTGATAAAAGTTACAGTGCCGAATTTAAATTAGGGAAACTTATTGATGTCCCCTCCGGCTTTAACAAGTTCAAATTTGGTTTCCAGGTAATTAAGCCCGATTTTAATGTGGCATTTAACGGACTGCAAACAGCTACCAGTACATCTGCTGATGAAATGAAACTGGAAGGCAATATCCAGACTTCTGATACGGAAGATCCCGCATTGATTGAAAAAATCATTACCGTAAACTACACATGGCCGGTTAAAATTACCTGGGGTCATAATGTTGTTACAAAAACGCATACATTTAAAATAACAGGCCTAAAACGGCAATCGGGCTCGGTTACGCCTGTTACCATTAACTGGGATGGCAGTGTTTTAAATGTTGATAAAAAGGGCGATCAGCGTTTTGATGTACCCGCGATAGGCGATTTTAAGGTGCTGAATATTCGTGCAGTGCAGGATAACGACCAATATGTATTGGTACAATTCTCAGATGCTATCATGGTTGGCCAGGAATTGAATGGCCTTATTGGAATCGCAAATATAGGCGATGCGGCCTATACCATTGATGGCAGTATGGTTAAAGTATACGCTTCTGAACGCTTACAGGGCGATTATAGCGTGTTTGTAAATGAAGGGGTCGAAAATATCGCTCACAAAAAGATCACTAAAACTTATACCGCTAATGTATTTTTTGAAAACCGTCTGCCAAATGTAACTATCCCGGGCAAAGGCGTAATTCTGCCCGATTCGGGTAAATTGATGATGCCTTTTGAAGCCGTGAATCTAAAAGCGGTTGATGTAAGCATCATTAAGATATATGAGAGCAACGTACCCCAATACTTCCAGAATAACGATTTTAATGGCGGACAGGAATTGCGGCAGGTTGGTAAACCTATTGTACAAAAAACCATTCGGCTGGACAAAGATAAAGGGGTAAACCTGAATAAAAAGAACCGTTTTATGTTGGATCTCGACCAGATGATCCGTACAGAACCTGGCGCTATTTACAGGGTGGTTATAGGCTTCAGGCAGGATTATTCGCTGTACAACTGTAGCTTGGGAGGTGCGGTAAAAAAAGACGACGACGAGGGGTATGAAGGTGAGGGAGAATACAGCAATAATGCCAACAAGGTAAGCGACGAAGACGATGATTTTTGGTCGAGATATGATAATTTTTACCCTGAAGGCTACAGCTGGCAGGATAAGGATAACGCCTGCACGCCATCCTACTACACCAAAACACGCTGGGCTACCCGCAATATAATCGCATCAAACATTGGCCTGATTGCCAAACGGGGTAACAATAACAACATGCTGATAGCGGTTACTGATATCATGACCGCCAAACCTATGGATGGTGTGGAATTGCAATTACTCGATTATCAAAAGCAGCTGATCTTAAAAACCACATCAGGATCTGATGGGTTAGCCAACTTTGAACTGAAACGGAAACCATACCTGCTGGTAGCAAAAAAAGGCCGTCAGCGCGGGTATTTAAAACTTGATGATGGAAACTCGCTGCCCCTCTCGCGCTTTAACGTTAGTGGAGAACAGGTTCAAGGCGGATTAAAAGGTTTTCTTTACGGCGAACGTGGTGTTTGGCGCCCAGGCGACAGCATATTTATGACCTTTATACTGGAAGATAAGCTAAAAACCTTGCCAGCCGATCACCCGGTTGAGTTTGAACTAACAGATCCCAACGGAAAACTTTACAGGCGTATCACGCAAACCAAATCATTGGATGGTTTTTATAGTTTCCATACTGCTACAGAAACATCTTCGCCTACCGGGAACTGGACAGCCCGGGTAAAAGTGGGCGGGGCTATTTTTGAGAAGAAGATTAAGGTGGAAACCATTATGCCAAACCGTTTAAAGCTAAGCCTTACGTTTGGTGGTGCCAATGAACTCACCAAGGGCAACAATGCCAACGGCAAGCTAAGCGCGCGATGGCTGTTTGGTGGGGCTGCCCAAAACCTGAAAGCCAAAGTTGATGCATTTTTAACACCGCAGACAACCAGCTTTAAAAACTATAAGGATTATGTTTTTGATGATCCTACCCTGGCCTTCAATACCCAAACCCAAACCGTTTTTGATGGCAAGCTAAGTGCTGACGGCAATGCCGATGTTGATGCTAATGTAAACGTAGAGAAACAGGCGCCGGGGCAGCTGCGGGCCAACTTTTTGGTAAAAGTATTTGAACCGGGTGGCAATTTCAGCATACAGCAGGTTACCATGCCATATAATGTTTACCCCGGCTATGTGGGTATCAAAACACCATCTGGCAGCGAACTTTCGGGGATGCTGGTTACCGATAAAGATCACCAGGTTGATATTGCCGATGTTGACGTAAATGGCAACGCTTTTACAGGTACCCGTACTGTTGAATTGGAACTGTACAAAGTACAATGGCGCTGGTGGTGGGATCAAACCGGCGATGAGACGAGCAATTTTACCCAGGATAAATACAACAAGCTCATCAAAACCCAAAGCATACAGCTTACAAACGGGCGTGGTAAATGGACATTGCGCATCCCCAAAGCCGATTGGGGGCGCTATCTCATTAAGGTAAAAGACGAACAAACAGGCCACTCAACCGGCAAAATCATTTATGTTGATTGGCCAAACTGGTCGGAAAGGTTGCAGCAAAGTAACCCTACCGAGGCCGCAATGCTCTCCTTTACTTCGGATAAACCTGCATACAAGGTTGGCGAACAGGCTACTTTAACCATCCCTACAGCTGCTGATGGCCGCGCTTTAATAAGCTTTGAAAATGGCAGCAAAGTTTTAAAAACTACCTGGATAGATACTAAAAAAGGGCAAACCCAATATAGTTTTACCGTAGATGCGGAAATGGCGCCGAACGTTTTTGTGAATGTGACCCTGCTGCAAAGACATTCTCAAACAATAAACGACCTGCCCATCCGCATGTATGGCGCTATACCCCTCACGGTAAACAACCCCGAAACGATATTGAAGCCGGTGATAAGCATGCCGGATAAGATCAGGCCCGAAACACCATCGGCCATAACGGTATCCGAGGCATCGGGTAAGGAAATGACCTATACCATTGCTATTGTTGATGAGGGCCTGCTGGATATTACCAATTACAAACTGCCCGATCCGCATGATACCTTTTATGCCCGTGAGGCGCTTGGCGTAAAAACATGGGATCTGTTTGATTATGTGATAGGCGCGTATGGCGGTGGACTGGAACGGATATTAAGCATCGGTGGCGATGGTAACCTGGGCACCAACAAGAATGTATCTGTAAACCGATTTAAGCCGGTTGTGAAATTCATGGGGCCTTTTCACCTTGGTGCAGGCGAAAAGCAAACCACGGCCTTTAAACTACCGCAATATGTAGGTTCTGTAAAGGTAATGGTTGTGGCTGGGCACGATGGTGGCTATGGTGTTGCCGAAAAAGTTGTGGCGGTTAAAAAGCCGCTGATGATACTGGCTACTTTACCACGGGTGTTGGGTCCGGGCGAAAAAGTGCAGCTACCTGTTACTGTTTTCGCTATGGAACCTCATATCAAAACAGTTACAGTATCGGTACAAAGCAATGCTTTCAACAATCTTGCAGGCAACAATACCAAAACGCTCACTTTTACCAAAACAGGCGATCAGCTGGCAACTTTTGATTTAGATGTAAAGGATTTTGTGGGTGTAGGCAAGGTGAAGATCATCGCCAAAAGCGGATCAGAAACAGCAGCTTATGATGTAGAACTGAATGTGCGTAACCCTAATCCGCCGGTAACCCGCATCTTACAGAAAGAGCTTAAACCGGGGGAAACATGGAGTACTGCCTACCAGGCAATAGGTATAAGCGGTACCAATAAAAACACCATGGAGGTTGCCTCCATCCCACCGCTAAACCTGGATAAACGGCTTGATTACCTGATAGATTATCCCCACGGTTGTGTGGAGCAAACCACTTCGGCGGCCTTCCCTCAATTGTATTTGAGCCAGTTGCTTGATCTGTCGCCAAGGCAAAAGGCAGAATCAGAAAGGAATATCAAGGCTACTATTGCCAGGCTCAATGGATTCCAGGTACCCGGCGGCGGCTTAAGCTACTGGCCGGATGGCGGCAGTGCAGATGAATGGGGAACCAACTATGCCGGGCACTTTATGCTGGCTGCGCAGGCTAAAGGTTACAGCATGCCATTAGGATTTATAGCACAATGGAAAAAATACCAAAAACAAAAAGCTTTAGCCTGGGCGCCGGATAGCAGGAGTTTTTATGGCAATGACCTTAACCAGGCGTACCGCCTGTATTTACTTGCTTTAGCCCGCTCGCCGGAATTAGGGGCGATGAACCGTTTACGCGAATTTAAATATTTAAGTGTAGAAGCTAAATGGCGCCTGGCTGCAGCCTATAAACTGGCCGGCCAGCCTGAGATGGGTATAGGGATGATTGCTGGTTTACCAACTACCATAAAACCTTATAATACCATGTACGGCACTTATGGTTCCGACCTGCGGGATGAGGCAATGATATTGGAAACCCTTACATTGCTTGGTCAGCAGGCAAAGGCAGCTACGCAGCTTAGAACTGTAGCTGCAAGGCTTTCGCAGGATGATTGGTATAGTACCCAAACAACCGCCTACTCGTTGATAGCTATTGCGCAATATTGCGGGCAGAACAAATCACCTGGTAAGATGATCTTTAATTTCCAGTCGGGTGCTGCCAGGTCTGATGTTAGTTCACCGTCCTACATTTGGCAAAGCGCCTTAGCTACCAACGGCGGTAAAGTAACAATAAAGAACTTAGGCACAAACAGACTGTATGTGAGGCTGATACAAAAAGGACAGCCTTCATCTGGCCTCGACGTTAAAACGTTTATCGATCCGCAGGTCTTACAGATGCGGGTTGGCTACTTTACCCTTGGCGGTAAGCCGATAGATCCATCCTCATTGAAACAGGGAACCGACTTTGTGGCACAGGTGAACATTAAAAACCCCGGCAGGCGCGGCAGATATGATAACCTGGCTCTGAGCCAGATCTTCCCATCGGGATGGGAGATATTGAACAGCCGGATGCTGAACAGTGATGAAGCTTTTAAATCAT
Source organism: Mucilaginibacter sp. P5_A4 (assembly GCF_056400605.1). Lineage (NCBI taxonomy): Bacteria > Pseudomonadati > Bacteroidota > Sphingobacteriia > Sphingobacteriales > Sphingobacteriaceae > Mucilaginibacter > Mucilaginibacter sp. P5_A4. The sequence goes on from NZ_JBFUKX010000055.1 coordinate 44,500, forward strand.
CACCATCCGACTACAGGGATATCAGGGACGACAGGGTTAACACCTATTTTAGCTTATCCGAAGGCCGCGAGGTTACCTACTACGTAATGCTGAATGCTGCTTATGCGGGCAGGTATTATTTACCGGCGGTGTATTGCGAGGCGATGTATAACAATTCGATCAATAGTTTGATTAAGGGCCAATGGGTTGATGTGGTGAAGTAAACAGGTGTTCCATCGGAACGGGTGAAACATATGGAACGGGTGGAACACCTTTGTGCCTCATAATCAGCAATATAAGTATTTAGCAAAAACAGGAAATGGAACACCTTTGTTGCTGATAATCAATAACTTAGAATTTTTAATACATCAAGAGTGTCTTGTCCTGAAATAGGTTTACACATTAAGTAAACAAACATGGATGAGAAATTAGCAAAATTGATTCTTGAAGACCGTAATGTAGGCGATTTAAGTTATCGTACTTTAGCATCAAAGTATGGAATATCCCGCACTCAGATCCACCGGATGGTGATGTCAAAGCAAAAGAAGCAGAAAAAACCGGCAGTAATCAAAGCAGAGGTAGTGGAAGAGTTAGCGTTACCAGACGACATAAAGT
>NZ_JBFUKX010000056.1:0-38584 GCF_056400605.1 Mucilaginibacter sp. P5_A4
GTGGTGGTGGGCATGCCTTCCGTTGTTGCCCATTCACCTACAAACACTTTATATCCATTGCGGTCGTAGTTATCATAATGGGCTGCATCCTCTTCCATTCCCCAGGCATTGCGGTAATAATGTTCATCTACAATTTCGGGCTTGCGGATGGTTAATTTACTCCTGCTTCCAAGCCAGTCCTTACCTCCGATGCTTGCAATACAGTGAAGGTTTGGGTATTTGGCCTTAATGCCATCATAAAACTGGGCAAAACGTCCGTCGTAACTGCCAGATTCGTCAAACCCGTCTTCGTTGCCAATCTCCACATAGCTGAGTTTAAAGGGCGCCGGGTGTCCATCTGCCGCGCGCTTAGCGCCCCAATAGGTATGGACATCGCCGGTTACATATTCAATTTCATCAAGCGCGTCATCTACGTAAGGCTTCAACAGCGGACCAGCGTCTACATGGTCGGCATCAAGCGAATAGCCTGCAAAAACAGCCAACAATGGTTCCATTTTCAGGTCTTCGCACCATTCTAAAAATTCAAGTAAGCCCATTCCGTCACTCGGGCGGTAGCCCCATGAGCCCGTATGGCCGGGCCGTCCCTCAAGCGGCCCCAAAGTGGTTTTCCACGGAAATGCATCGTTCAATTTCGGGCCTTCAAGGAAATTACCGCCTGGAAAACGTAAAAAACGGGGTTTCATATCGGCCAATAACTTCATGATATCTACCCGGTTCCCATTCGGGCGGTTATGATAGGTTGGCGGAAATAACGAGACGAGGTTAAAATAATAAGCCCCGCTACGGTTTGTTGAAATAACAAAATGGGCATCAGATGTTGGTTTAACACCGGCGCCGGTTGTTAATTTGAGTTCATATTTTTTCCAAAAGGGGCTTTTTATCAAATTAATAACCCCCGAAGCATAAACCGTTTTACCGTCATTGCTTTCTATACTTACGGTTATAGGCCCGGCAGTGTTATCGGCAATTACCGGAACAGTAACTGTAGGCTTGGGTTCCCAGGGGCGGGGGGGAAACGGCTTGCTGCTCGTACCCTTCATATAAAAAGAAGCGTTATAAGTTGTATTAGGCAAAACAGGTATGCCCCAATAACCTTCATTTGCAATACCGGCCCGGCCACCGCCGGTATCCACCAAAAGTCTTAAACAAGTAGTTAACGAGCCATTAATTGCCTGGCGCTGCTGATCGTTGGGTACATTGCTGGGGTTTGGGGCAACTAATTTAATAGTGGCTTTCGCGCCACCTTCCCTGATCACGCTCCATGCTTCCGGCGTATTTGGGTTGTCCTTAAATATCCTGTTCCTGATCAGCTCAGCATACAAACCCCCATCGTACGAATGGTTGATCTCTTCGGTCATCAACCCATACAGTTGCGGGCTTACATTTGCGCCGGGCCTGGTTAAATCAAGCGTAAGCTTAGGGGTTTGCGCTTTTAAACTTGTTGCAGCGAACAGGAACAGGCACAAACTTGAAATGGGTAATAACTTTTTCATCATGAAAGTTTATATTATTTATTGTTTTTTTAACACTTATTTTTACAAGGTCAACTGGTCATTTCCTTTAAAATTTCCCTCGGGTACAAATCTTACGCGAACGACTACATTAAGTAAATTCTTAAGCCCTTATTTATTTCTAATTGAATTTCCACCAGTTGAAATTAAACAAATGCCCCTGGCTACCTTTAAACACAAAGTATACATCGTGAATACCCGTTGCTTTGTTAACCGCAACAGATTGGGTTCCCCATATATCCAAACCGCCTGTGTTTTTTACCGATAAAGTACCTAATAAGAAACCGTCACGACTGTCAATGTGTATCTCTATCATACCTCCATCAGTATTTACTGCAACATCCGCCCAAAATAATTTTGGGCCACTTTTAAAATCGACGCTTCGTACTTTAATATAATCACCACTATCTATAGCTGTTACGTATATGCCATTATTACCTTTTGCGGTACTAACACCCGATTCCCAGGCTATTGTTTCTGCCTCCTGACGAACAAAAGGATCAAGGTTTCTTACTGCTTTGATCACGCCTTCGGTAGTAGGGCTGATCATAGGAATTGTACCATCAGGTTGATAAGTAAATTGATCAACACAAACCGACCTTGTAAAGCCCCCTCCGCCCGGTAAAGCTTCGTTATGATAAAAGAAGTATGAGTTACCATGGTAATCTATCATCCCGGGGTGATTTGTAAATGCGCCGCGTTTCTTAATAATGCGCATAAGTGTATCCCGGTATACCCACGGACCAGTTGGCCCCGTACTGGTAGAATAAGCTATATGCTCCGGCACACCGCCGGCAGGATATACCATATAGTACATTTTTTTTCGTTTATAAAACCAGGGCCCTTCCTCGTATTGGGTAAAACGGTTGGGATCTCCGGTACGTTTCCCAAACCCTTGCTCTGTAAACGGCACCATTTGTATATCTCCTGAATAAGAGATCATATCCTGATTTAATTTCACATAAAACAAGTGTGGGTTTCCCCAATACAGATAAGCCTGCCCATCGGTATCAATAAATACCGTGGGGTCAATATCGCCACGACCAGTATAAGCTAAGGGATGGCCAATGGCATCAATAAATGGCCCTTCGGCTGTTGGGCCAACGGCTACCCCAATAGCCATACCTTTGCCGTCGGTCCGGGTCATTGGCACATACCAGTAAAATTTACCATTACGAAAAATACACTGCCCGGCCCAGGCATCTTTACTTGCCCATGAGAATGTTTTTACCGATAACGGCGCGCCCCTGTCGGTCCAATTCACCATATCTGTGGTTGAAAATAAGTGCCAATCCTTCATAATGAACGGTGTAGCTTTATCCTCGTCGTGGCCTGTGTACAAAAACACGGTGTCATGGTACACCATAGGTGCTGGGTCGGCTGTAAACCTGGTTTGGATAATTGGGTTTTGCGCTCTCACGTTTGTTGCTGTAAACAGGAACAGGCACAAACCTGAAATGGGTAATATTTTTTTCTTCGTCAAAGTCAATATTATTAATTGTTTTTTACACTTATTTACAAGCCAACAGGCCATTTCCACTGAAAATTATTTCTGAGTTTATCGGTATTGCTGATAACCTGTTTGTCCGGTTCACAGATTTTCTATAAACTTCACACTACTTCTGAAATGGGTTTATTTAACCCGGATTTTTACTGTTTTTGAAATATTACGTGATGAATTACCTAACTGAAGAACAAATTCACCAGCTTCAACTTTCCATGATTTTTTCGTCTCGTCGTAAAAAGCCAGATCGCCAACCTTTACATCCAGTTCAACTGTTTTCGTTTCGCCGGGTTGCAGGAAAACTTTTTGGAAAGCCTTCAGTTCTTTTTCAGGGCGTAAAACCGAACAAACCGGATCACTTACATATAACTGCACAACTTCGGCCCCGGATTTGCTTCCTGTATTTTTGATAGTGAATTTTGTGTGGATGGTTTCACCCTTTTTATAGCTTGATTTATCTGTAGAAAATTTGCTGACAGAAAATTCAGTATAGGAAAGCCCGTAACCAAAAGGAAATTGCGGCTGAATTTTCTTCGTGTCGTACCAGCGGTAGCCAACCAGGATACCCTCTTTATATTCGGCCGTTGCGCCTTTACCCGGATAAGTATTTAAAGCAGCAGCAGGGGAATCTTTTAACGATACAGGAAAAGTAAATGGCAACCTGCCTGATGGGTTTACTACTCCTTTTAATACATCGGCCAGCGCATTACCTGCTTCTGAACCGTTAAACCATGACCAAACAACCGCATGGTTGTTTTTTTTGATTTCATTCAGATCGTATGGAGCACCGGCCATGATTACAATAATGGTATTGGCATTAACAGCTGTAACCGCGTTAACCAGTGCCTGCTCGCCAAAAGGCAGTTCCAGGCTTTTACGGTCATGGGCTTCACTTTCATATTCACGGTTGGAGCCGATACATAAAATGGCAACATCGCTGGTTTTTGCAAGCGCTACCGCCTCGTCAATCAGCTTTTGATCGGGTTGATCGTAACCACGGTTTTGTTCATCGCTATTGTTTGCTAAATAGTTAGCCTTGTAACCCTGGGCGAAACTGATGCTGGCCGTTTTGCCGAACCTTGATTTTATACCTACCAACGCGGTAACCTCGTATTTAGCTTTTACACCGGCACCATAACCTCCCAAAGCAAATGTGCGGATGGCATTATCACCGATGACCGCAATGCTTTTAATATTACCTGCTTTTAAAGGCAATAAATGGTTGTCGTTTTTTAACAAAACGATGGATTCTGAGGCAATATGATAGGCGGCTTTGGCATGCGCCGGTGTAGCGATTGATCCTGCAGGATGGTTAGTGCTCATAGAGGTATGGTACATTACCCACAAAATCCTGCGTACCTTATCATCAATTGTTTTTACCGAAACCTGGCCTTCCTTAACAGCTTTAAGTAAAGGTTTAGCAAAATACCACTGATCATACGGCCCGCTTGAGCCCATTTCTATATCCAGCCCGTTGTTCGCCGCTGCAACGGTATGATGTGTCCCGGACCAATCCGACATGACCACTCCTTTAAAGCCCCATTCCTTTTTTAGTACTTTATTTAATAAATAGTCATTCTCGGAACACCAATAGCCGTTCAGCTTATTGTAGGCCGACATAATGGTGTAGGCATTGCCTTGCTGTATGGCTGCTTTAAATGCCGGGAAATAGATTTCGCGCAAAGCTCTTTCATCAACTATGGTATTTACGCTATCGCGGTTAAGCTCCTGGTTATTGGCGGCAAAATGTTTTATGCAGGCTGCCACATGCTGACTTTGAATTCCTTTTACAGCCCCGACAGCCAATAGGCTGTTTAAATACGGGTCTTCCGAATAATATTCGTAGGTACGGCCGCAAAGGGGCATCCGGCAAATATTGAATGCCGGTGCAAGCATTACAATCTTTTTACGGGCATTGGCTTCTTCTCCTATAACTACTCCGTATTTATTTGCCATTAGGGGGTTCCAGGTAGCGGCTATTGCCGAACCATTTGGTAAAAACGTGGCCGAATCGGTTGTCCAGTTGGCCGACGCCCAGTCAAAGCGCTTTATTTCTTCGCGTACGCCTAAGGGGCCATCATCGCAGGTTAGCTCCGGGATACCTAAACGGCTTACGCCCGCCGAAGAAAACAGTGCATTGCCGTGAAGCATGTCTATTTTTTCTTCCAGCGTCATTTTGCCGACGATGCCGTTGATCTTCGCTTTAAGCGCAACCTCGCTTTTATTTTGTGCCGAAACGCCGCCGGCAACGAAAAATGCCATAAAACAGGCAATGGTATATTTCATAAATTATTATTTCTTCTCTTTATGTGGATGCTATTTATCTGCAGCGGTAATTTGAACAACAGCTGCTTTTAAACCTGGCGAAGTTGCTTTTAATATTATCTGGCCTGGCTGCCCGGTTGATTGTACAATAACCTGGGCACTCCCGTTAAATAGCTTTCTTTTATAAGGCGCAGCCGGATAAAGCAGCTGTATTAAGCCGGGATCGGTATTAACGCCCGACCAGATATTTGCTTTGAGTAATGGCGTAGCAACAATGGCTATGGCATTGATGCCCGGGTGCAGTAATGAGGCATCCAGTTTAAATTCAGGGCTTTCGCCACTCTCCTTAATTTCTTTAGCTATCTGTTTACCGTTAATATAAATGCTTTGCACTTTGCCGATATTTTTACTGAAAAATGTAGCGGTAGAAGCTGCAGCATCAGTGGGAATGGAAAAGCCAGCCCTATAAACCAAAGCTTTTACTTTTTGCCCAAAATTATTATCCCGCACATCTTTAAATGCAGTTTGCCAACCGCTGTCGTCATAATCTTCCGCAACCTCGGCCTTCACATTTAAATCATCTACAAATTTCTCCTTAAAATTGCCTATCTGAACAAGGTTAATCCGTTCCAAGTATTGATCGGGTTCCAGCGAGGTGGGATCTCCGTTGCCAACACCTATTATTTTACCCGGTCCCTCAATTGAAAAGCCCAGTTCATTGTCGGCCGTTGGCACCCTTAAATTATTTTTATCAGTAGTTTGTACGGTAATTAAGGCGATATCTTTGCTATCGGCTTTGATTGTCTCCCTGTTAGCCTGTAATTTAATATTGACCGGGACCAGGGTTGTTTTAACAACATCGCTGCCCGCTTTTATCCCTTTTTTATAACCTATAGCTTCCAATGTTCCCGGCTCATATTTCACCTGCCATTCCAGGTGCCCGTTTGGCTCCATAGTTTTTTTACCGAGGCTTTTCTTATTCAGAAAAAGTTCAACCTCGTCGCAATTACTATAGGCGCACACCCGTATTTCCAGCCCTTCTTTACCTTGCCAGTTCCAGTGGGGCAACAGGTGTACAACGGTTTGGTCAGTCCACCATGACTTTAAATAATAGTAATCGTCTTTGGGGAAACCGCAGGCATCAAGCATTCCAAAATATGATCCGACAGAGGGCCATCCAAATGGTGTAGGCTCGCCCCTGTAATCAAAACCCGTCCAAATGAACATCCCTGCCAGGTACGGACGTGCGGCGTAATGTTTCCAGCCTTGCTCCAGGCTATAAAAAGAGTCGTTTTGCTTTCTGTCGTATGCAACAAGTTGCTGCTTGCCCATATCATCCTCATAAATCCCTCGTGAGGCTACGGTCGATCCTTCCTCGGTACCCCAGCTAAACTGGTTGGGGTACTTTTTATGTTGTTCGTCGGTATTTTTAGTTGCTACGTAATTATAGCCCAGCACATCTATTACTGTTGATATTCCATTGCCAATACCACCGCTTATAGCCGCTGTGATATACCGGGTTGAATCGACAGATTTGGCAAAGGCCTGCATAGTAGCGGCTATACGCGCCCCGGTAATATTACCTTCAATGCCCCACTCTTCGTTCCCTATTGACCAACTGATGATGCTGGGATGGTTTCTATCGCGCAGGATCATCCTTTTCAGGTCATTTAGCTCTGTAGATGCTACGCCCATTAAGCGGTTTTCATCTATAACCAGCATACCCAACTTATCGCAGGCATCCAGCAATTCGGGCGTTGGCGGATGATGTGAACAGCGATAGGCATTGGAACCCATACCTTTTAAAGTACGGATCCGAAACTCCTGTAAAGCATCGGGCATGGCAGCACCTACACCGGCATGATCCTGATGATTATTGGTTCCCTTTATTTTAACGTGTTTGCCATTCAGRAAAAAACCTTCGTTGGCATCAAACCTGATGGTGCGAATTCCAAATGTTGTTGTATAAYTGTCGGTAACAGCGCCATTCTCTTCAACGGYGGTAAGCAACCGGTGCAGGAAGGGGSTTTCTATCGACCAYAGCTTMGGATTAGTTACAGRTAAAACGCTTTTAACATCCTGCGATGTAAAAGGTTTCAAAGTAAGCACTGTCGTTTTTCCGGTAGTAAGCGTTTTACCATCGACATCAACAATGGTTTGTGTTACGCTGAAGCTCCTTGCTTTTTTATCGCTATTAATAATCGTGGCCGTTGCAGTAACATCGGCAATATTGTTTTTCACCTGGGTTGTAACACATGTTCCGTTGGCAGCAATATGCAGCTGGTCGGTTTTATTGAGCCAAACATGCCGGTAAATACCGGCGCCTTCATAAAACCAGCCTTCTTCCATGGTTGCATCAGCCCGTACCGCTATAACATTATTACCACCATAGTTCAAATATTCAGAAATATCGTATTCAAAGCTATTATACCCACTGGGCTCGGTACCCAGGTAATGTCCGTTGACCCAAACTACACTGTTACGAAAAACACCGTCGAAGGCTATGGATATATGCTTACCCAGATCGGTAGCGGGAACAACAAAAGGTTTACGATACCAGCCCACGCTGGCATCTGGAAAGTTACGGCCTATTGCCTTCGATCCGTGGCTTGAGCTAGCTTTAGGACTAAAAGGCTGTTCAACCGCCCAGTCATGCGGGAGGTTAATTTTACGCCACCCCCTATCATCAAATCCTGGCGATGCAGCGCCATCGCCGTAGCCGGTTTTAGCGAAATAAGAAAACCCTCCTGTTCCGTTATAATAGTCCTTTGCCGGATCGTAAGGATGCCCTAATGCAAAGCGCCAGTCATTATCTATACAAGCGTGTTCGCGTTTTGATGCCGCCGCCGAAGGTTGCGCATGTGTGGTTGTTTTTACCGTTGCCAGTAACAGGATACAAAATACCCCTTTTATTATGTATTTATTTTTCATTGTCGATTAAGATGCATTGGCAAGGCCGATAATCCGAAATGTTGTATAAAAATACCGGGCCTTTTGTTAAAAGCCACAGGTATTCATTTATTTACCGCCTGCGTTAAGGGCCACTATTGTACGCTGATCTTTTACTGTATAATTTCGCCTGTCTAAAGCGCCGCCTGTATCCCAAAAAAATGGCAGCATCCCGTTGGCTTTGGCTTGTTTTGTAACATAAGTAAGCCAATAATCCACGGCATCGTTGTGTGTTGCCAGGTCTAACGGAACATGTGCTGTATTGTCGCGCCTGTAGGTTCCGTATTCGCCCAACAGGACAGGAATGCCTTTGTCGGCGAATTTTGTCTTCATCTTGTTGAAAGTAGCATTTACATCACTCTCTTCGCCAAAGGTGGCATTACGACCTGGTTCTATAATAGAATGGTGCCCTGCTCCCCAATAGTAGAACATCTTGCCCCAGTCTGCATCCTCGTTCATTAAGCAAAATTGAAATGGAGAATAATAATGCACCTCGACCATCATCCGCGCCGCCGCCTGATCCTGGGGAAGAGTACTCATCAGATTATTGGTTTTGTCAATATCTGTTGACGGGCCCTGGACCACTAATACCCGGTAACTGTTCTTGCCACCGGTAGACCGTACCGTATTGATAAACGTTTGATGATAAGATAGTAAAACCTTCATCCCTGTAGCATCTGATGCAGGAGGTTCGTTGGCGCTGGCAAACATCAGGTGTTCGTCAAAATCGCGCATAGTTGTAGCAATTTGCTCCCAAAACGCTTTTTGCTTAGCATTAACCGAATCCTGTTTTATGGTGTTAATGTTATTATCTAACCAGCCGTTATCCCAATGTATGTTGAGTAAAACATACATATCATTTTTTACGCAATATCCTACCACTTCTTTTACCCTGTTAAGCCAGTTGGGGTCTATTTGTGCGGTTGCCGGGTTGCTTAAATGTCCCCAATTCCAGGCACATGGAAGGCGAATGGCGTTAAAGCCCTGTTGTTTTACGAATTTTACATAATCCTCGGTAATTAAAGGATTGCCCCAGCCTGTTTCACCGGGAGCTTCCAGGGTATTACCGATATTCCATCCTAACTTTATTTTAGCGGCGAGTTGAACGGCATTACTGCTCATCCCGGTTGCATCAGGAGCTTTTGGCGAAGTATTATAAGTTGGATATAGGTTGGATGTTTGGGACACCGTTACCCTTCTTGATTGACCATTGGATGAATTGATGACTAAAACACCCGAACGTGTTAATCCAGTACTATTTTGCGACAGCGTTGTTAAATGAATGACACTGCTGCCGCCGCCGCCAGATGTAGTGTTTAATTGCAGCCAGGCCGAAGCAGGGTTACTGATGTTCCATGTAGCATTACCTGTAACAGATAAATCCTGAGTCCCGCCTTCAGGCGCAAAAGTTACGGCAGTCTGGCTTATTGTTAGCTCGGGCTGCGCATTACTTGTCTTTTTACACGAGAAAAAAAATATAATGGTAATTGGTATTAATAATTTAAAATAAAACTGTTTTTTCATTCTTTATAATGCTTAGTATTTAAATTTTTGCTGATCAATTTCTACCAAATGTCTTTACCCGTCTCCGGCGATGATCTCATTGATGGACTTTTACCACGTTATATTCCTGTCCAATACCCCTAACCGCATCCTTAAAAAAGGTTTAATAGCATTGGCCAATTGTCAGTAAAATTGCCCTTGCATTTTTAATAGCGAAGCTTATTGCCCGGCCTTCATCGTTATTGTATTTTTAAAATCTTTAATCGTCGGCTTCCTTATCGGCATGATCCCTTGTGTTGAAAAACAGAATTTTTGTGGTGTGAAAAATGCCGGGACCTCTCTGTAAAGGCCCCAGGCATCCACTTATAAACAACTAAAACTCTCTCTTATTTAATTTTCAAACTTTTGATCTCTTTATTGTAAAACTCAGTGTATTTTCAAGCCACGCCCCTCTTTTCAGCGGTGTCGGGCCTGCAGGCAATTGTACCGCTTTAAATACGTTGTCTGCTTTTGAAGTATTCATTAGCCAAATCGATCGAAGTAAAAATTCTGTGATCCTTATGGATCACAGAATTTTTAAAGTTTAGCTCACCAGAAACGGTACTATCCAATCTGTTCACAGTACCGCTGCTCCAGTAAAAGCTTTAATCCAACACTACTGTTTATATACTGCTTTACTGGCATCCATCATACGCTGATCAAGCACCTTACCGGGGCTCCCAAAAGAAAGGCTTAACGGTTTCACCGAATCGGCAGTAACAGTCCGTTTTGATCGGACATCTACTTATAAATAGCATCAATAAACCGGCAATCGGAATTAATAAATGAATTTCCATTCATCAAACAAAAAACCCTCTCCTTTAAATACAAAATAGATATTCCCTACTCCTTTAACTATGTTCAGTCCTATTTTCTTTGAGAGCGTAGTCCATTCCTTCTCATCACATGTAAGGGAAACAAGAGCCGGGCCTTTAAGATTATTTACATAAACATCAATTCTACCTGTTCCTTTCACCCTGGCTTCGAATTTGGCAGGAATCTGTTTGCTAAAATCGGCTCCCCGCACCATGAGACATTGTTTATCTATTTGTCCTTTGGCAACCATATTACCCACAATACCAACAGTATCGAACTGGACGTGACCCGAAGTGGCTGCAGTGGTTTCTGCTTGCTGAACAACGAATGGATTTAATAGGCTAAGTTGTGACGGACCTTTAAAAGTTGCGCTGACCATGGGGATATTCACGCCATTCCCTTCATCCACCTGTATTGGTTCGATACCCGCATTACGAAAACCACCCTTAGTGTTAAAATAATCCTGTAAATACATGGCATGGTAGGCAAGATAATATTTCTCTTTAAACTTGAACAAGTGAGTGTGATTGTTTGTCAAAGGTCCCACGTTAACGTCGCCGGTATTCTTAAAGTAATTATCGCGATACTTCCAACTATCCTTATCTAAGGGTGTCTTACTTGTCATATAAGATATGTTGCATGCGGTTGGTTTAGCAATAGTGCTATAGGGCCATTCAGTGCGTTCATCCCAACTCGTACAATAGCTATAAACCCAGGTTCCATTGATAAAGTTAAGGTCGCTGGCCTCATTAAAATAAGGAGCGGGTATCTTAGAAATACTGCTKGCCAAACTGATCATATCTGCTCCTAATTTGACAATCCTGGCATTATCCGGCATATATTTTGTTTTGGGCGTTCCGGCTCCAAAAACCAGCCAGCCTGTACCCTGGCCGTCAATTAGAACTCCAGGATCGAAYGGAGCACCGACATCYACACCGGGGACAGAGCGGTCGACTATGTTCTTTCCTAATGGGTCTTTCCAGGGGCCAACGGGAGAGGTGGAAGTAAGCACGGCTGAGCCACCACCGCCATTGGAGTAGTACAAATAGAAGTGCGTTTTACCATCTGCTTCCATTCTGGATGTAATGGAAGGAGCCCAGGAATTCTGACTCCATGGCGCCAGTACTGCTGTATTTATGAGGCCATGATAAGTCCAGTTAACCATATCATCGGAAGACATCATGACCAGTGTACGGATATGCTCGTATGAATTTTTCCCATCTTTTCCTACATGCTCATACTGTTGATGATCATTCGTGGCATACACATAAATTCTTCCATTATATTCTACAGCTGTTGGGTCGGCCGTAAATATAAAATCTAATAAAGGATTCGCATTATTGGTGAGAAGTTTCGGCGAAACATTTGCAAATTTTTCTTCCAGTTTTTCATTAACCACTTTCGGTTTATCCACATTAGCCTGAGCTTCTACATCTTTTTTATATCCCAAAAAAGAGATAGCAAGGGCCGTACTTAACAACACTTTTTTTCTAAACATGCTTTTTTTACTTTACCTAAAAAACGAATACTCGTTAAGGGTAATTTCAATTGATTAATTATTCTTTAAGCTAGGTAACAAAGAGGTTAACCTTTCCCGGGGACTGGCGAACGCTTAACCAATCTCAGGGAAGGGAAATAACCTTATGCTATAATTGACACTATACTATTACTTATATCCTTCCTTAAGGGCATCATACATGCGCTGGTCCTTTATCACATTGTTTTTTCTGTCTAACATAAAACCTATCTCCCACAGGAATGGCATAAGGCCATTCGCTCTCATAGTTTTGGTCGTAAAAGTTGTCCAGTGATCCACCGACTTGTTGTGCATATCCTGATCCTTAGGAGTAGGCTTATTGAGGCCAGGAGTCCGCCTCCAGACTGCATATTCACCCAGTATAACAGGGATACCTTGATCAACAAACTTTTTCATCTTTGCGTATTCGGCAATAAGCGCATCCTCTTCTCCGAAGGTAGCGTTGCGCTCGGGCTCAATAGTAGAGTGATTCCCGGCTCCCCAGTAATAAACCATTTTGCCCCAACTTACATCTCCGTCGATTACTAAAGTAAATGTAGAAGGCGAGTAGCTATGTACCTCAAGCATCATACGATTAGGTGTCGGGTCGTGAGGCATAGTAGTCATCAGATCAGAAGTTAAGTAACTGTCAGTTCTAGGCCCCTGCACAACCAGCACCCGGTTACTGTTTCTGCCCCCTGTAGAGCGAACTGCCTTGATGAATGTTTCATGATAACCATTAAGTATGGTCATCTGCCCGGCGTTTTCAGCCGTAGGTTCATTTGCGCCGGCAAAAATAAGATGCTCATCAAAATCACGCATAGTTGTAGCAATTTGCTCCCAAATCGCTTTTTGCATCGCGTTAACGGAATCTTTCTTTAACGCGTTGACATTATTTTCCAGCCAGCCACTATCCCCGTGAGCATTCAGCATCACATACATATCATTAGCCACACACCATCCAACCACTTCTTTCACCCGCGCAAGCCATGCAGGGTCAATTTTTGCCTTGCTCCGGTCGCTTAAATGGCTCCAAACCCAGTTACAGGGAAGCCGTATAGCTTTGAAACCTAAACTTTTTACAAATTTTATATACGATTCGGTAACTTTACTATTCACCCAGTCGGCTTCGTTTGGCGATTCCATGGTATTGCCAAAATTTATTCCCATTCCCGTACGCATTTTTGCCGCCAGCTGCACGGCATTACTGCTCATTCCGGTCATGTCTGGCGCTATGGGCGATGTATTATAGCCTGGATATAAGTTGGGGGCCTGGGTAACCGTCACCCTTCTTGCCTGGCCGTTGGAACAATTTATAAATAAAACACCAGAGCGGCTTGCCCCTGTACCATTTTCCGATAATGTTGTTAACTGAATAACAGTGCTGCCGCTTTTGCCTGTTGTTGTATTTATTTGCAACCACGAATAAGCAGGATTGCTGATGCTCCAATCGGCATTAGCTGAAACGGATAGGTCTTGGGTCCCCCCGTCACCCGTAAAAGTTATGGTGGGTACGCTAACTGTTAGTTGCGGGTCCGGGTTCTTCGTTTTTTTACAGGAGAATAAAGATATAACTGCAATAAGAGATATCAATATTGTAAAAGAATACTTAATTTTCATTTGTCTCAATTTTAATTAGTTAAAAAGCCCCGCGGCGATATGCTGCCGTGGGGCTGTAGGCTATTTAATTTTTCACACACCTAATATTGTCAATAGCGGCATAAAAACCAGTTCCAGTTGGCGAAGTACTGAAATTTTTAAGGGTCATATTATAACTATTCGCACCAGTAGGCCCTAATAATTGGCTTATTTGAGTAATTGATTCACCATCCCCTAATTCGTCAACTTTTGATCTGAAGTCAGATAAAGGAATAGTTACGGTTTGCCAACCTTTCGTTTTAAAAGCTTTGGTAACATTTGAACCAGGAATTTTCCATGGCTCATAACGCGCAACATAACTGTCACCTGCAAATTCAGTTCTAATATAAAGCGTACCTCCATTCCATGGGTGGGCCACACTTATTTCAAATTGAAGGGCCCAGTGTGAAGGAGGATCTGTAAGATTTGCCACAGGTACCCAGTGATTACCCGTATTAGAATTACCCAATGGGGCGTACTTACTTGCACCGCCATCTAAAACAGGAGAATCAAAATATATATACATCGTATTATTTGTTCCCATCGAACCATTAAAATCGGCCACAGGGCCGAAAGCCAATTTTTCATCTCCCCACCAGGCATAACCAAAATAATCACCCCACTCAAAATTTGCTAAAAGACCATCAGTAACGCCATTTTGAGTATTTACTTTATAAGGAGTAGAAATCGTTCCATAACTGGTAACAATGGTCACTGGCCCACTGGAGTAGCTATTCCTATCTGGAGCCGAAAACTTAACATAAGCGCCATGTGGACTTTCTGTGAAATTTGTAATAGTAGCACCGCCAAAAGAAATTGACTGGATAGTCTTAAGGTAAGTACCATAAACATAAACCGAATCACCAGCGTTGGCATTAGCGTTGGAAATGCCGCTAATGATTGGCTTTGCATTTATGGTATCCCGGGCAGTACCGGATTTAGTGGTGACTATGATAAACTTGTCGGATGTTGTTGCCGGCATCAGGAAACCAAGGGAGGTACCATCGGCATTCGAGTTAAATTTTGGAATTTTGGTTCCGCCATATGAAAACTGCTGAACCAATACTAAATTGGAACCGTACAGATAAACCGAATCGCCGGGGGCGGCAAACACATCGGATACGGCGCTAATAGTTGGCGCCGGCGGGCCTAATTTGAAAGCGAACGTTGCTGAACCTGCTCCTGTAACATATTTTACCGTATACAGTTTGGCAGTATCAATTTTTCCAAAATCTATATTAGGGATTTTCACCACAGCACTGCCGGGGGCAAATAAAGCTGTGTTAAAAGAGGCGGGAACCCCATCAAAATAAATTTGAGTTGCATTTTGCAAATTCTGCCCGGTTATTACCACCCATTGACCTTTTGCTACGGCGCTATTTAAAACCGTATCATTAGGTGAGGCTACGTAACTTTTAATAGCCGCGATAACCGGAGGGGCGCTGCTGCCGCCATCTGCATTCTTTTTACAAGCTGGTGATAAAGCCACGATCATAAACAAAAGCGGCAAAAAACACAGGCGTAAGTATGATTTCTTTTTCATAACAAAATATTTAAAATGTTTTAATTAATAGTAAGGTACCGGCGGCTGTGCCAATTTAGGGTCGGTGGTTAACTCTGATGACGGAATTGGCAAGGTAAATGAATTGATAGTTGCCGGAAGCGTAACTGGCGGAGCAATAGTATCCCTTGTAGCCTTACGCGTTACAGGGTCATAAGTAAACGAAATCCGGCCGTGGGTGGCATCCTGATCATTAAGAAACTTCACAGCATTCGACGGATCATAATAAGAATACCTAACCAGGTCTATCCAATATTGTCCTTCAAAAGCAAGTTCAACCCTTCTCTCCGTGCGCAATAAAGCCGGGGTTATCACATCCACAATATCAACGCCGGCCCTTGTCCGCACTTTATTAAAATAAAATCGGGCTTCAGCATCGCTCGTACTGGCATTATTGCCCAAAATAGCTTCGACATATACCAAATACACATCGGCCAACCTTAGGATTGCATTATGTTCGGGGGATGACCATCCGTCCATTGTTGGCGAATTGTTGTCTTTTTCGTTGCCAATAATGTGTTTTTTCAGGCCCGTCCCTGTCGCCTTATAACCACCACCGGCGGCATTCAATTCGGGATAAAAATCTCCATTCAACATAATAGTGGCTTTGCGCCTTACCGTATCCTTAGCAGAATACATCCGGTATAAATCATAGGTTGGTTGTAAGGCTTGCCATCCACCTTGTTTTTGTGGAAGTATATCTGCGCTTGGTGAAAAATAAAGTTGTATAGCATTGCCACCTCCATAACCTACACCAGCGGCCCATTGAAGCGCGAACAATGACTCAGGGTTATCGTTGTTTTGCGCCTTGAAAAGGTCATAATAGCTGGGCAGCAAATCTAAATTGCTTTTACACACATTGCCCGCATACTTTTTGGCACTGTCAAGCAAGGCCTGGTCGCGTGAACCGCTTTTGCCTACACCTGCCATCGTCAGATATACTTTGCCCAGCATTCCCTGCGCCGACCAGGTAGTTACCCGGCCTTTTTCGTCTGTTTTTGGAAGGTTTTGCGCTGCGAAGGTTAAGTCTTTGGCAACGAATTTATAAACATCCGAAACAATATTACGAGGAAGCAGCGGATCTTTAATCAGTTTGCTGTTGTCTTCAATAATTGGCACTGCACCCCAATATACCGCCAAATGATAATAAGCAACGGCACGAACAAACTTCGCCTCAGCTATGGCCGCATTTTTGTCTGCCGCTGAAATGGACGGATCAGCCTGGGTCTGTATGGCGTTGATAACGCCATTACATTGCGCAATAACATTGTACAACCCAACCCAGCCATTTGTCACCAGACCATTTTGCGCGGTAATAGTGCGTGTAAAAAGCTGTACTAAATCGTTACTATACTGAAAGCTGCCGGTGCCGCTCAATACGTCGCCAAATGGTATCATGGCACCATTGTTCCATTGAAACCACTGCGAACCGCCGTAAAGGCTTGCCGTAGCCAGGCGTAAATCGGAGGTGGTTTTGTAAAAATTAAGAGAACTTATCTGCGAGTTGGACGGACGGTCCAAAAAACTCTTTTTACATCCGGCCACTGCTGCCGCACATAGCAGGATGATGATAATTTTGTTAATTGATTTCATAAACATATATTTTTAATCGGTGATCGTTTTATTATTTCAAGGTTATGTTTGCACCAATAGTAAATACTCTTGGCTGCGGGTAATAACCGCTGTCCCAACCTGCCTGAAGCGGGTTCCACGAACCAATTTCAGGATCCATGCCTTTATATTTTGTAATTATAAATGCATTGGATACGTTGGCATATATCCTGACTGACCGAACAGCTATTTTTGATAAAAGACTTTCTGACAACCGGTACCCCAAGGTGATATTTTTGCACCGCAGGAATGAACCATCCTCGATCATCAAACTATTAGGACGGTTATTGCTGTTGGTATTGTCATTTCTCACGCCTACAATTGTTGTATTTGGGTTGGTAACATATACATTGTTAACATCGGATGCAGAGCCGTTAGGATCTACCATAGCCAGTTTTGCATAATTTAATACCGATGTAAAATAGGTAGTATGGTTTTGCGGATCGGATTGCTGTATTGCCATTTGATTGAACACCTTGTTGCCATAGCTACCACTAAAGAAAATATTCAGATCAAAATTTTTGTAGTTAAAGGTATTATTGATACCATACTGGAATTTCGGGATCGGGGAACCCAAAAAGGTTTGATCCCTGGAGTCGATAATACCGTCGCCATTCAAATCCTTGAACATACGGTCGCCGTACCAGATACCACCGCCTGCCGGAGAAACCGGATAAGGGTTACCACTTGCGTTAGCAGGCAGGGCATGGTTTAGAAGATCAGATGGCTTTGCAAATATCCCATCAAATACGTAACCGTAAAATTCGCCAACGGGCTGGCCCACCACCGTTTTTTCAATTATGTCGTTAATTACATATGATTTCTGGCTTAGGTTAGCATCAGTTCCCCCGGCACCTAAGTAGGTCACTTTATTGTTATTTCGCGATATGGTGAACGCAGTTTTCCAACTGAAATTTTTAGAAGTAATATTGGTAGAATTGATTTGTAAATCAACCCCTTTGTTGGTTAGCGAGCCGACATTGGCAAAAGGCGCTTGCATGGATCCCGGGCCCCAACCCGCTACCGTACCAGAGTATGCCGGAAGCGGCACCTGTAACAAAAGGTCCTTTGTTTCGCGGTCGTAAACATCTAATGAAAAACCTAACCGCCCATTCCAGAACGATCCGTCGATCCCCGCGCTGTAATAATTAGTTTTTTCCCACTTCACATCCGGGTTTGACAAATTGTTTTGAAACTGCGCTGTACCTGATAAGCCATTTGTAACCGATGCAAGTTGGGTTACATAAGTATTGCCCGGTATGCCCTGGTTGTTGGTTAGCCCATAACCAATCCTCAGCTTCAATTCATTTATAGATTTTACGCCTTTTAAAAACGCCTCATTATTAATTTTCCAGGCAAACCCACCCGAATAGGTAGTACCCCAACGATTGTTGGTGGGAAAATTTGAAGAGCCATCGCTCCTTATATTGCCGGTGAGCAGGTACCTGTCATCCCATGAAAAATTGATACGGCCGAAATAAGATTCCCGTGCAGAGCCGCCGGTGGGGTTTGATTGTGAATTATCGCCGGAATTTTTGGCCGTGCTGGCATCCCCCGCATTAATGGCCTGCACATTGTTTGAAGGAAAATTCCTTCGGTCACCGCTAACATTTTCAAAAGTGCTCTCCTGCGATTCATGCCCTGCTAAAGCATCAATATGAAATTTTTTGAAATTACGGTTATAAGTTAAAAAATTGCGTATTACAATATAAAAATTTTGGCCGGCGGCAGAGGAACCGTAGTTAGGGCTGGGGGTGCCTTTACCAAAGCTATAAGTTGGCGAAAACCTGTCTTCCGTATTAAAATCGAAATTACCGGATAGTTCATTTCGCAGCGACAGGTCTTTGGTAAATTGTATTTCGGCATACACGTTGCCAAATATCTGGTTCCTCTTTTTCAGGTCTTTTACAATTTTTGCCAATGCCACCGGGTTGGCAACAGGTTGTACCCAACCGTTGGGGTCGGTAACACCACCAAAGGAACCATCACCGTTTGTTACCGGAACATCGGGGGTAATGCTCAGCGCGGTGCCGATTACATTACTGGCGGTTGAATTTACATTTTCATTAATATGCGCCAATTGAAGGCTGGTCCCTATTTTTAACCAATCAGTGGTTTTGTTATCTAAATTCAGCCTTACGGAGTATCTTTTAAAATTAGATCCAAGGGCTATCCCGTCCTGGTTAAAATACGAGGTTGATAGTAAATATTGGGTTCTGGCATCCCCGCCGTTTACAGTAATTGTGTGGCTCATCATCGGGGCCTTCCGGAATAATTCTTTTTGCCAGTCGGTACCTTTACCTAAATATTGAGGATTGGCAAATTCGGGCCTGGCATCAAAGCCCCAGGCAACGGCCCGGGCATTAATAAAAGTAGCAAATTGTTGCAAATCTACCGTAGGGAGCCGCTTGAGTATTTCCTGGTAACCGGTATAGAAATCGTAAGTTATCTGCGGTGGTCCGGCTTTGCCCCTTTTTGTAGTAACAACAACTACGCCATTGGTTGCCTGCGAACCGTATATGGCTGTTGCCGAAGCATCTTTCAATACATCTATTGATTCAATTTCGGCAGGATTGATGGCATTTAACGGATTAGAACCGTTACCGGGGTCGGAAACCGGTGGAATAATAATACCATCTATTACGTACAGTGGCGAATTAGAGCCGGTTATTGACGACACGCCACGTATTTGAATAGATACCCCGCCACCAGGCTGGCCCGACACTTGCTGAACCACAACCCCTGCAACTTTACCCTGCAGGGCCTGGTCAAAAGTAGTTGGTTGCGTTTGGCGCAAATTGGCTCCTGATATTGAACTGATAGAGCCCGTTACATCGGGCCTCCGCGCTTTACCATAACCAATAACAACAACCTCGTTCAAATTGCTGGATGTTGAATTCAGCCTGACATTAATTGCGCCGGCCTGCTTAACAGTTATTTCCTGTTGCGCATAACCTAAAAAGTTAAAAATAAGCACTTTGCCCGGCTCAGCGGCTATGGCATAACTACCATCAATGCTGGAGATAGTGCCCAGGCCTGTCCCTTTAATCTTAATGCTTACGCCTGGTATCGGCTGGCCATCTTCGGCACCTGTTATTTTGCCCGTAATATTTACGGTTTGTGCATGGGCAGATATATAAAGAAATATACCCGCGATGATTAATGAAATCTGGTATTTCACTCTCTTTTGTAAATTTTTATCCATCTTTTAAAAGGATTTTAAGGTTTGATAATTGGTACATTGTTTTTGGTTAGTGCTTAATTGGTTTTTCTTCATTCATAATTGTTTTGTTATCATATTTTTTAAATATCCGGATACCCGGCAACAACCATTTGAAACTATTTACTGTTCAGTTTTTGCCGTTGAAAGCTTACCGGAACGATAAATTGGTTTGTTTATTTGGCTATTGGTTAACTTCTCGGCATTATTTTCCTCCCATATTTATATGTTAAATTGAATTTATTACCTGCGTGCAATGGCCGAATGGCACACTACCAGCATCAGATTAAATAAGATAATTTATGTAAAAAGCCCGTTATTGTTGCAGGCAGCCTATGCCGCTCAATTGTATATGCGGTATTAATGATGGCCGCCGAACTGTTTTTGGTAACTGCCCGGCAGGCAAATAACAGGCGCTAATAAGTACACGTTTTGGCATAATGCTTAGTTTAATCAGGTTACTATTAAAATTGGTTATGTGCCTGCACCGTTACCGGATGACAGGGCTGCGGCAGTTATATTGAATTTATGCCGTTTTGTATAGGTTAAAATTACAAGGGGTAACGCAATCGATTGTTCAAAAATAGGGGCACAAATGTTAAAGTATATTAAAACCCTGATTTTTAGATATTTAAAGTGTTAAAAATTGATTTAACGGCACAAAAGAGTAAAAATACCACTGGGAAGGTTAACAAAATGGGCCAAAAGAAAGGTAAAATCCAGGGCTATTCGCCGCGATTATCAGGCTTTATCAGCCTGTTGTTTGTTTTTTTGCTGATATGCCGATGGAAGGCAATTGAATTCGGCTTTAAAGGATCGTACAAAATATTTCTGGCTTTTAAAGCCTACCTTGTATGATATCTGGGATATGGTTAGCTGCGAATTCTCAAGCAATTGAGCGGCACGCTTTAAACGGATAGACCTGACAAGTTCTACCGGAGACTTTCCGGTTAAGGTGAGCGCCCTTTTATAAAGTGTAACACGGCTCACACATAATTCGCTACTGAGTTCTTCTACTGAGAAATCGGCATTATCAATATTTTTTTCGATAATCAGTAAGGTCTTTTTAATAAAAGCCTCGTCGAACGACTCGGGCACCACATCTGTTGGCTTGACATCAAGCTGCTTTTGATATGTTTTGCGCATATCCTGCTGTATGGCCAGTATATTTTTCAGTTTGGATAGCAGGATCTCGAAGTTGAAAGGTTTGGTGAGGTAATCATTGGCGCCCGTTTCAAGGCCCTTTAACTGTTGCTCCTCGCCGGTTATGGCGGTAAGTAATACAACTGGTATGTGCGATGTCCGTTTATCGTTGCGTATTTTACGGCAAAGGTCTATCCCATTCATTTCGGGCATAGTTATATCGCTAACTACCAGGTTTGGGTGCAGGGCCAGGGTTTTTTGCCAGCCTTCCTTGCCGTTTGCAGCCTCAACAATATGAAAGATATCGTTTAAGTTGTCTTTTAAATAAAAGCGGAAGTCTTCATTATCTTCAACCAGTAAAACGGTCAGTTTTTTAGCCGCGGCAACATCCCCGGGTTGTTGTAAAGCCTGTTCGCCCGTAAGCTCGGGCAGGCTAAGCCCGTCGTCGGGCCATTGTTCATCCGTCTCGGCCGTTAATTGCACAGGCAGTAAAATGGAAAAATAACTTCCCTGCCCGGGTTCACTTTCCACTGATATTTCGCCATTATGCAGCTTTACAAATTCCTTTGTTATTGACAGGCCAATACCGCTACCCTGGTTAACCATAGATCCGGGAATATCGTTTTGAAAAAAACGTTCAAAAATTTTATCCTTTTTATCCGCGGGAATTCCTATACCCGTATCAATAACCTTTATTTCGAGCATTTGCTGCCCGGATGTTTGTTTGGTTGATAATAATACGCTCACATGCCCGCCCTCCGGAGTAAATTTAAATGCATTGGAAAGCAGGTTAAATATGATCCGTTCTATTTTATCGTGGTCAAAATTGATCTCCAGGTTTTCAATTTCCGAGTCGAACACAAATGCGATTTGTTTTTTTTCGGCGATATCCGAGAAGGAATAAGACATTTCCTTAATAAAGCTCACAATATCGCCGCTCCGGGCATGTAACCTGAGTTCCTGCACTTCCATCTTCCGAAAATCAAGCAACTGGTTTACAAGATTTAACAACCTTTTTGCATTTCGCCTTATCATATTCAATTGCTCGCCCCGCTCTTTATCGGCATCAATAAGCATTTTATCAACTGGGGCCATAATTAATGATAATGGCGTTCTGAACTCATGGCTTACATTGGTTAAAAATTTAGTTTTTAACTGATCAAGCTCCTGCATACGCTTAACCTCCTGCCGCTCCTGTTCAATTAACAACTTTGCTTCCTGCTTTTCTTTTTCGGTTATAAATTGCCTTCTTATTTTTTGTATTCCGCGCCGGCGTATAAAAAAGAGAGTCCCGGTTATCAGCAACACGTAAATGACATTAGCTAAGGTAGATTTCCAGAAGGGGGGCAATACCTTAATTTTTACTTTTATATAGATGGGTTTCCATTTCCCCTCCTGGCCAATAGCCCTTACCTTAAAAGTATAGTCGCCTCCATCAAGGTTGGTGTAGGTAGCTTTCCGGGTAGCATTGCTTGCAGTAAGCCACCCTTTATCGAAACCTTCCATCATATACTGATGCGTTATTTTATTGGGGTTAAAGAAATTTACGGCGGCAAATTCAATGGTAAACACATTTTCACTGTGATTCAGCGTTATCTGCTGTGTGGCCGAAATTGCTTTAGATAATACGACATGGCCGTCAACTCCTTCATTGGCTGCTACGGTTTTGTTGAATAGCTGAAATCCGGTGAAAATTAATTTAGGCTCATCGATATTCGGATGTATACTTAGTGGGTCGAAAATATTGAAGCCGTGCGAGCCACCAAATATCAATTCCCCTTTATTGGTTTTCAAAGCTCCATTTACACTGAACTCTCTGCCCTGCAGGCCATCTGTTTCATCAAATTTTTCAAATTGAAACTTATAGGTGCCGTTGCCGGGTGTCAACGTTATCCGGCCCAGCCCGTTTGATGTACTTAACCACATGGCCCCCGTGCCATCTTCCAATACATTCAAAACCTGGTTGTCGGGCAATCCGTCCTTTTTAGTCAGCGAGATAAAACGGTTGGTTTCAGGGTTCAGTATGCTTAGTCCGTCCCTTGTCGCTATCCACATCAGGCCGCGGCTGTCCTGCGTTATATTATTGATGTCATCACTGATCAAACTGTTAGGGTCGTTTTTCTTTTTATTATAATKTATAACGCCACGTCCATTTTTTAATATTTTATCTATGCCAAAATACCCGCCTGCCCAAATGTTTCCCCGTTTGTCTTCAAATAAAGAGGCTGTATACGGGCACCTGATTTCCGTTTGCTTAAAGGGAGGCGAAAATATTTTTTTGTCTCTGTCAAATATTTGCAAACCGGCTGCAAAAGTGCCTATCCATAACCGGTTTGATGAATCTTCCAGAATATTCCATATCCGGTCATCAGCAATGCTCGTAGGCACCTTATCATTATGTTTGTAGTGAATAAATTTTTTTCCGTCAAAATGGTCCAGCCCTCCAAAATAGGTACCTATCCATAGCTGCTGATCATGGTCGATACATAAGCTTACAATAATATCACTGCTGAGGCTATTGGGGTTTCCCGGATCGTGTTTATACTGCGTAAACTTGCCTGTTTTGCGATCAAAATAACTTAAACCGCCCCCATTGGTCCCAATCCATAAATTACCTTTTTTATCCTCAGCAAATTTATTAACATCTTCAAACCTAACACTCGCTGGGTCTGAGGCAAAGTGCCTGTATAACGGGAACCTGATAATATTTTTATGATAATAACTTACCCCCTCTCTAAGCGTACGGGCCCACATAATGCCTTTGTTGTCTTTATAAAGCCATACAGTGTTCTGTCCCAATGATTTTGGATCATCTTCCCTATTTAGTAAATAAGTAATTCTGCCGCTTTTTTTATCCAATAAGTTTATTCCGCCATGATCGGTGGAGATCCACAGAAGGCCGTCGTCGGCCTGAATAATATTAGTAATGATGTTCGAGGTGAGTGGTGTCTCTGCCGATTCTTTTGAAATTTGCCGGAACCGTCCCGTCCGGGGGCTGTAATAATAGGCACGGGAGTCTATGTTCGGGTTAAACACCCAAAGATCGCCTTCGCTATCGATAGTTAGCGAGTAGATCCTGCCCTTATTATTAGCCGCTTTTTTAAAAATATCTGTATGGTATGTAATTGCATTGCGTTTTATATCAAATAGCTCTACTACGCCGTCGTCATAAGCAAGCCATATGTTGCCGGTTGTATCCTGCACAATGTCTGTAACAAAACTTGAATATAATGATGGGTTGGAATTATGGTGATGATAATAACGCGTGGCAGTTTTTTTTAGTTCATTATACCTGTAAAGGCCGGAATCGGGACACAAAAACCAGAAGTCGCCATTGCCGCTGTGAAGTATTTTGGAAACTATCGGATACCCGGGAAGTTTGAAAGGATAGACTACTGACCATACATCGTTGTTAAACTGCTCCGTTTCGGGGTCATAAAAGGAATATCCGCTCCGCGTTGTTATCCATAACTTTTTGTCGGGCCCTTCACAAATATTAGTTATAAAATCATCATTAATGGAGTTCTTGTTATTTACGTCGTGCTTAAATACTTTAAAAGTATAACCGTCATAACGGTTAAGGCCCGAAGCCGTGCCGAACCACATGAAGCCTTTAATATCTTTTAATATGCAATTTACCTGGTTGTGAGATAGTCCGTTGCTTATATTGAGCCGCGAAAACTGGTATTGGCTGTTTTGCGCAAAATTGTTCGTGTAAGCAAAAAACAATGCTGAAACGACAATATAAAGTTTTACGCGCATCGAGATATAATTGAATCCTTCGAAATCAGGAACCTGGCCCTTTGGTAAGCGGGTATACTAAGATAGCATAAAAATAAGATAAACCCGTAATTAATATTGTAAAAGTCTCAATTGCTGTACCTGATCACCGGAATATAAATAACTCCATTCTGAAGCCAATGACTTTGCCCATGCTATGTGTATGAGCCATGCCCGAACCCTCCGTAAAATAAAAGCTGTTACAGGTTGTCAGTTAGGAAACCTATCCGGATTATCCGGTTAAAAAGCAGCGGAACCGCTCGTAGTTAGTGATCATAATATCCCAGAGATCGCTTATGAGTTAAATTTAGTTCCGGAGCCTATTTATCCCGATGCTCAGCTTCAATGGCTATTTATGTTTAGGTGTTCTGAGACATCCTACTATGTTTATTGAAACGATCAACACTCATCTTATATACCATTTTATCTTTATCAATTTTATCTTAGCTAAGGCAGCTATTTATACAAAACCCTTACAGACTCCATGTTTTTTTGACAATTTAACATTGAGCGCCCTATTTTCTAACTTTTGTGCCCCATCATTCAATTATTTCTTCTGTAGTTTTACTACACAATTAATAAACCTGGTACCAATTCAAATATTGCTAACTAAAACATACCTGTTATTCCAACCGCTGTTTTTTGTTGACTTTAATTGCGTTGGTTTCATTAATTGTACTTCTACCTCGGAAAAACAACATTTAACCAATTAAAAAAATAAACCGGTTCAGGCCCGTTTTATCCTATCGAAAAATGAAACTAATGTTAAACTCCGCCTTATGCGGAACGGCAACTGCCTTATCATTATTTTTTTTAATACCCCGTTGGCTAAAGGCAGTTATCAACACAACTGCCTATACCAATACCAAACGTAATGATAAATATATCTTCGTTTTACCCGGCTGTCTGACACTTTCACAAGCAATTAACCAATTTATTAATACAGGCAAATTTAAACGCCGCCAGTTTAACCATCTTTTTATGAAGAAAACTTTAAGTTATTTTTTATGCATCCTTGCAATCCCGGTATTGACAAGGTGCACGAAGCAACAAAACGCTTCTCCAGATGCTAAGCCGCTCGCTAAAACGAGCACCAAAAAGCTAACCGCCACCAGTTATCCGAGTTACAACATTTCGCCGCTTGCGCCTGATCAAACCGGAGTTGCCAGTACAGCAACGCAGCTTGCTGCAAAGTTCCAGTTAGGTTGGAACATCGGCAACACATTGGAGGCAATAGGCGGCGAAACAAACTGGGGCAACCCTATGGTAACCCAGGCGCTTATTGATCAGGTTAAAAGAAGCGGTTTTACCGCCGTTCGTATCCCTTGCAGCTGGGACCAGTTTTCTAATCAAACCACGGCTCAAATTCAGCAAACATGGCTTGATAGGGTGAAGCAGGTTGTCCAGTACTGCGTTAACGATGGTTTGTACGTAATATTAAATATACACTGGGATGGCGGATGGCTGGAGAACAATTGCACTACCAGCGCGCAGGCGGCAGTTAATGCCAAACAAAAGGCCTTTTGGGAGCAGATAGCTACCCAAATGCGTGGCTTTGACGAACATGTAATTTTTGCAAGCGCCAATGAACCCAATGTATCAGATGCTACAGGGATGGGGGTGCTGCTTTCATATCATCAAACGTTTGTTAATGCGGTAAGATCAACCGGTGGGCACAACAGTTACCGGGTGCTGCTTATCCAGGGTCCATCTACAAATATCGACAACTCAAATAATTTCATGAATACCCTTCCCACCGATCCGGCCGCCAACCGCCTGATGGTTGAAGTACACTATTACACTCCCTTTAATTTTGCCGGTTTAACCGCCGATGCAGACTGGGGCAATATGGCCTATTATTGGGGCAATGGATACCACTCTACAACCGATGCTTCACGAAATGCCACCTCGGGCGATGAGTCGGATGCTACTACAGAGTTTCCAAAGATGAAGGCGAAGTTCATTGATAAGGGTATTCCGGTGTTGTTGGGAGAATATGGAGCAATCCGTAGGCTACAAACTCTTTCGGGAGATGCGTTAACATTGCATGAGGCCGGCAGGGCATATTATATTAATTACATCACACACCAGGCGTTGAAATACGGCTTGCTTCCATTTTATTTTGATGATGGATCGACCGGAAATAATGCATTCAGACTTATTAACAGGCAAACCAACGGAGTTGCCGACCAACAAGGTTTAGCCGCGGTGGTACAAGGCGCTCAAAATGGCACATCCTCAACCATCCAGGTTGGGCAAGTTTACCAGATTTATAACAGGAACAGCTTTAAAGCCCTGGAAATTGCTGGCTGGGGTACTGCAAATCAAACGCCGGCCGGCCAATGGGAATATTTAGCCGGCGCAAACCAGCAATTTAAAATTGAAGATGCCGGAGGCGGTTACTACCGGTTAACCCCTATGCATGCCACCGGAAAATGCCTGGAAATGTATGGCTTTGGTACCGGTAATGGCGGGCAGGTAGATTTATGGGATTACAACGGCGGTGCAAACCAAAAATGGTCGATTCAGATAACCGATAACGGATACTATAAAATTACCAATGCAAACAGCGGAAAAGTTTTGGATGTTGCAGCATCTTCGCTCAATAACGGCGGTGCTCTTGAACAATGGACCAACTCCGGAGGCCGTAATCAGCAATGGGGATTTGTGAAAATATAAGATAAATACAAAGCAATCAACTAAGTTATTTCACAAAATTGCCAAAAATCTCTAACGCCTCTGTTTTAAATGAGGTGTTAGAGATTTTCTTAGTGTTAGATGCTGATGGCTTAAGTAAGTTGAACCAAAAATGGGCTGAAATAAGGATTAAAACATACCACGCATATAAATGTAGCGGAAGATCGTCGGCAACAGTTTGATTTGCTGAATAGCCTCACATATACCCACAATATAAACTACAACTATCTGCATACCTAATTTATAGTAATATTTCATAAAGCCTGAATATACAGTTGAGAAATGTTATTAGAACTCGTAGTTGAGTATAAAGGCATGATTCAGACTTTTAATGTCAATATCTGCAACACCATATTTATACTTTACAAATTCAGCCAGGTATTTAAACTAGCTGCAGTAGCTTTTTAACGTATTTTCTTCAAATCCATTTCCGATCAGCGCATTTGCCTGATTGTGTGCTCACTAAAAAAGCCACAACGTGATAGCGCTTTTCCACACGTCTTATAAATTGATTGCACAATTTATAAGACGTGATGGCTTCGCCTGTAATTAACAATTTCTGATGAGCACTATTTTCTTTTGTGTGTAAGATATCCAGATAGTTATTCAGCGCCCTTATATCTTTTTTAGTGCCAATTCCACGCCCGGCATGGCTATTCCAACGGGACGAATCACACTCCCTTCCGGCAGAAAATTCAGACCTTTTACCGTCAACGGTGATACGCATATAAATGGCGGCTGCACCTTCATTGTAGTTTTTTGCTTCCTTAAGTAAAAAGCAGATGGAAATTACTTTTCATAACAACGTACTTTAAATGATCATTTTGCCCTTTTTGCTTTCACATTTGCCTCCGTACTGTTCAATGGCCTGCTTTGTATCCGGGGATTGAACAACTGCCCTGCTATGCGCCATTATCGGCACCTGTACCCGGCGGTGCTCCTAAAGAGATTATAAGTTATCTACGCATTGTTTCCAATACATCGTTTATTATGCCGTCAGCTGCATTTTTATCTTTTGCTTCGGCGTATATTCTTATAATGGATTCTGTATTTGAACGTCTTAAATGCACCCATCCGTAATCAAAGTCTATTTTTAAACCGTCAATTGTATTCTGGGGGTTATGTGAATAGTTGTTTTTAACTTTTTTAATGATTGATTCAATGTTTATGCTTTCGTCAAGTTCCAATTTGTTTTTGGATATAAAATAGTTGGGATAAGTATTGCGTAAAGCAGAGGCTGGCTTACCAAACTTAACCAGGTGAGTTAGAAATAAAGCAATACCAACTAAAGCATCTCTTCCATAATGCAATTCAGGATAAATTATTCCGCCATTTCCTTCGCCACCTATCACTGCATTAACTTCTTTCATTTTATTTACCACATTTACCTCACCAACTGCCGCTGCGTAATATTGGGCTCCGGCTTTTTCAGTAATATCCTTTAGTGCGCGGGTTGAAGACAGGTTAGAAACCGTATTTCCTTGCTTGTGTGTTAAAACATAATCAGCAACGGCCACTAAAGTATATTCTTCGCCAAATTTACTTCCGTCTTCACATACAAAACACAAACGGTCCACATCAGGGTCAACTGCGATACCTAAATCAGCCCGATTCCTTAATACCTCATTTGAAAGCTCCTGTAAATTTTCGGGCAATGGCTCAGGATCATGAGCAAAGTTGCCGTCGGGTTCGCAATACAATTCATAAATTGTTTTTACACCCAATGCTTTTAACAAGGCAGGTACAAAAACGCCGCCTGTTGAGTTAACCGCATCAACCGTTATTTTTAAATTTGCTTTACCAATGGCATCGGCATCAACAAGGGGGAGGGCCAACACCATGTCAATATGTTTCTGCATATAGGTTTCATCGTAAATTACCTTGCCCAGGTTATTTACATTGGCGTAATCAAAATCGCTGTTTTCGGCGATGTCTAATACCATTTTTCCTTCATCATGATTAATAAATTCGCCGCGATGATTTAAAAGCTTTAAGGCGTTCCATTGTTTAGGATTGTGACTTGCTGTTAATATAATACCGCCGGCAGCATTTTCAGCAGGCACGGCAATCTCAACAGTAGGGGTTGTTGATAAACCTAAATCAATAACGTCAATACCTAATCCCTGTAGTGTACCAACCACCAGGTTATTAACCATTGAACCAGATATCCGGGCATCCCGGCCAACCACAATTTTTTTTATCCCTGATTGTCTTATCGCCCAGCTACCAAATGCTGATGTGAATTTCACAATATCCAATGGGGTTAGATTTTCACCTACCGGACCACCAATGGTTCCTCTTATTCCAGAAATTGATTTGATTAATGTCATTATAATATAATTACTTTAATGGKTTTAAAATTGACTTGAAATTCCGCAACGGTTATATGGACCAATATAATCGGCCCACCTTGGCACAAGAATTTTTCCGCGGGTTTTTTTCATGGTTGCGTGTTCGTAAACGCAAAAATATAAAATTTGTTTATAAACGGATAAAAGGAATTGTTAAATGATTTTTAATAGCCAGGAAGTGGGTATTATTTCGGAATATTAGGGTTAGTAGGGCAAGACCTTAACATGTTTTGATTTGTACATATTCTGCATCCTGTTCCTGTGCTTAAAAGAGAAACTATTTTCTGAGTTTTAAATTAAAAATTAATCCCATATATTTGTGTGCGCACACACTAAATTGTTTCTAATATTTTCTTGTTAAATTTATCAAGCATGCTAAAAAAACTCTTGTTTTTAATTTTAATCGGCCTAACAGGCGCTGCTAACGCTCAAAATGTTTTTCTAATGGGTGTAAAGCCGGGTAAAGCGGTTGCATTTTCGGGTAAAGGGGCATTGATTTTAAAAAATAGCTGTTTATCAGTAAAATGGCTTGCCGACAAAAAAACAGTAACCATAAGCGAATTTGCTGCGTCGGATAATAAACGGATTTCTTTAAAAGGCTCGCCCCTGTTTGAACTGGAGCTTAAGGATGGTGCGGTACTTAATTCTGCTGATTTTCAATTAAGCGCCTTTCCTAAAATTGTTTCGGTAAAGGGCAATCTGCAGGCGGCTAAACTTGCCGAAAAGGAAAATGGGATAGTAGTTTTTGCTGAGCTTTTGAATGTGAAACATGGTATTCGGGTAAGCTGGGAGGCTATTTTGAAAGATAATTCCAATTATATCAGGCAGGTTTTTAGCTTTCATAACCTGAACGATTCTTTAAGGATCAGAAAATTGAAGCTTATAAAGTTCCCTGCCGGGACGGGGATTAAGCCATCGGGTATTGTTGATGGATCGCCGATGGTTTCGGGGAATTTCTTTTTTGCATCCGAAAGCCCGATAAGTAAATACAATGCTCAAAATGGCTGGATAAGTAGTTATATTGAACGGCAGGAACCAAGCCTGGATTTAACTTCATCAACCGTATGGGGTATTGCTCCCGAAGGTCAGCTGCGCAGGGGATTTCTTTATTACCTGGAACGGGAGCGAGCCGTGCCATACAGGCAAATGCTGCATTACAATTCATGGTATGATATTTCATGGGCTGATCGTAAGCTGACTGAGGCTGGTTGTCTTGATCGCATCCAGGCGTTTGGAGATAGCCTTACTATAAAACGTAAGGTTAACTTAAACGCATTTTTGTTTGATGACGGCTGGGACGATAATCAAACATTATGGCAAATCAGTAAAACGAATTTCCCCGTAGGGTTTGATAATATTAAGGCGTTGGCCCGTAAGTATAATGCGTCTTTGGGAGTGTGGATGTCGCCCTGGGGTGGTTATGAGCAGGCAAAAGAACAAAGGCTGCAATATGGAAGAAAACAAAACCCTCCTTTTGAAACTAATTCACATGGATTTTCCCTTTCGGGGACTGTTTATTCTACCAGGTTTAAAGATGCGGCCGCTAATTTTGTTACTAAATACGGTATCTCCATGTTTAAATTTGATGGTGTTGGGGCAGGCGATCAGTCGGCGGGCGCTACTCCTGAATATCAAACGGATATGGAATCGCTGTTAAACCTGGTGTCATCGCTTCGTACCGTAAAACCCGATCTTTATTTTAGCCTTACCATAGGTACCTGGCCATCGCCTTTCTGGCTCAAATATGGTGATGTGATTTGGAGGAACGGCTGGGATACAAGTACCGAAGGAGAAGGAGATGGCAGGCAGCAATGGCTCAATTACCGTGATGGCGAAGTATATAAAAATATTGTTCAGCGCGCCCCGCTTTATCCGTTAAGTTCGCTGATGTATCATGGCATCTGCATTGCTGATAATGGCGCAACCGCCAAATTTGATATGAATGACAAGGATATCTCTGACGAAATATGGTCATTTTTTGGATCGGGAACAAGCTTGCAGGAATTGTATATTAATCCCCATAAATTAAACACGGCTAACTGGGATTGCCTGGCTGCTGCAATAAAATGGTCGCGGGAAAATGCAGACATCATGCCGGATGTTCATTGGGTGGGCGGCGATCCATCCAAAGGGGATGTTTATGGGTTTGCGGCCTGGTCGCCCAAAAAGGGCATCATTACTTTAAGAAACCCTTCGGGCAAAGCAAAAACCTTCCGGGTTGATGTACACAATGTTTTTGAATTGCCTTTAATTAACGATAAATACAGCTATCTTTTTTATAGTGCAAAAAGTAAGGAAGTGAAAACTCCACTATTTAAGGGAGATGCCTATACTGTTACACTGGAGCCGTTTGAGGTGATGGTATTAAATGCTAAGCCTGTTCATTAAAGGCAATGGTGAAAGTTAAATAGGTAGCACGCAAATATTCTTATATTATTTAATGTGCTTTTGCTTTACCATTAACAAAATATGCAGGCAATGATCGCCGGTTTTATGGCAGCATTGCCTTTAAACAAATTATAAATGAAACGGATATCTATAGTAATTTTATTAAGCCTTTGCTTTTTCAATGCAGCATCTTTTGCCCAAACTACGGCAGCATATAAATGGCTGAACCCGGCTGCAGCTGATTACCCTGTGATAGAAGGACAGGCATGGCCAAAAGAAACAGCAAGCGCCTATGATCGGTTCCCGGCACGCGCCGAAAAGGATCTTAATCCTAATGTGTGGAACATATCGCACAGCAGCGCTGGTTTATATATCAAGTTTAAAACAGATGCTTCCAACCTGGTTATCCGTTATAAGGTTAAAGGTGATCTTGCCATGTCGCATATGCCGGCTACTGGCGTAAGCGGTTTAGATCTTTATGTTCTGGATCCTAATGGGAAATGGTGCCTGGCTCCCGGTAGCTTCTCCTTTAAAGATACTATAACCTATCGTTATTCAAATATTAAAGTAAGTTCAAGCTTTCCGGGAAGAAGCTACGAATACAGGCTCTTTTTGCCATTATATAATGCGGTATCCTGGCTTGAGGTAGGAGTTCCTGCCGGTAACGCATTTAATTTCATGCCTTTATCTAAAGAAAAACCGGTGCTTGTATATGGAACATCCATTGCCCAGGGCGGTTGTGCGTCGCGGCCTGGGTTGGCATGGACTGCAATTTTACAGCGCGCGCTTGATCGCCCACTGGTAAACCTTGGTTTTTCTGGTTCCGGACTGCTCGAAAAATCGGTTATTGACCTGATGACAGAGGTTGATGCAAAAATATATGTGCTTGATTGCATGCCCAATTTAACCAGTTTTCCTGATCAGGAAATAGAGAAGCGTTTATTAGCATCAGTACAAAGTTTAACAGAAAAGCATCCGCTGGTGCCCATATTGCTTGTAGAGCATAGTGAGGGCAATGTAGATGGTTTATTAGATACGGGGAAGAATGCTGGCTATAACCGTGTTAATAAGGTGCTTAACCAGGCTTACTCAAAGTTGATTGCGGCAGGAACTAAAAACGTTTATTTATTAACCAATAAGGAAATTGGTTTTGATATTAATTCAACGGTTGATGGTTTACACCCCAATGATGTTGGGATGGAAAAATATGCCGGTGCTTATGAGAAAACCATACGGGCAATTATTAATGAATCAACGGGGAGGTATTCAACCACTGTGCCGGTTGTACAAAGCAGGGATGGTTACTATGACTGGCGAAACAGGCATAGTGAAATACTAACGCTCATTAAAACGGACCCGCCCAAGATTGTATGCCTTGGTAATTCTATTCTGAATTACTGGGGCGGCATACCAAAAGCACCTTTAGCAAGGGGTGCCGATTCCTGGGATAAATACATGGCGCCCCTGGGGGTAAAAAACTTTGGTTTTGGCTGGGACCATGTGGAGAATGTATTGTGGCGTGTATATCATGAAGAAATAGATGGCTTTAAGGCCGATAAGGTTATGATAATGATAGGTACCAATAACCTGGCTGCTAACAATGATGAAGAAATAATTGAAGGGTTAAAAATGCTGATACAGGCAGTAAAAGTACGTCAGCCCGCAACTGAAATTCTTTTATCGGGCTTGTTGCCGAGAAGAGAGCAGGAAAAACGGATAGCGGTGCTTAATAATACAATTTCTATGCTGGCCGCTCAAACCCGGGCCTGTTTTATTAACCCGGGGAAAATATTGCTTAACCATGCGGGAAAGGTGGATGAATTACTTTTTGGGGATGGCTTGCATCCTAACGAGGTTGGTTATCAAAAACTGGCAATTGCTTTACTTCCATACCTCAAAAAATAATATCATCGCATTAGAGCTTCTTCTAAATAGTTCAGCCTTCCGGGGAGAGTTGGGTAGGTTCTTTTTGCCAGGAATCAGCAATGACCATTTATTTATTTGTTTTTAAACACCTTCTTATTAAATTACATTTGCTATCCTTTTTAATTGAAAGCTTAATATGAAGAATAAAATTGTCCGCATTAAAGATATTGCCGAAAAAGCGAAAGTTTCAACAGGTACGGTTGACAGGGTATTGCATAAACGGGGGCGGGTATCAAAGAAAGTGGAGGAGCGAATTCTTAAGATCATAGAAGAGATGGATTATGAGCCAAATCTTATGGCGAGGGCGTTGGGATCCAATAAAGTATATCAAATTGCTGCATTAATACCAGATCATAAAAGCGATTCCTATTGGTATGCACCAAAAGCAGGAATTGAAAAGGCGGAGAAAGACCTGAAACAGTATGGCATTATTGTTCAGCAATATGTATTTGACCCTTACGACGTAGAGTCGTTTATAGCAAATGCCAACCAATTAACCCAGGATAATCCGGATGGCATAATTTTGTCGCCTATATTCTATCGGGAAACCCTGCCATTTTTTGAGAAATGGAAAGTGGCCGAAATCCCGTTTGTGTTATTTAATACTCAAATTGCCGAATATGATCCTTTAAGTTATATCGGTCAGGATTCTTACCAGAGCGGTTTTTTGGCGGGCAAACTTATTCATTACGGGCAGCCCGATCCTTGTTCAATATTAATTGCACATATTGATGAAGAAATAAGTAATGCTGCCCACCTTTTGAAAAAAGAGCAGGGGTTCCGTAATTATTTTTCTCAAAACAACCTTGATCACCAGTACAAAATTTTGAGGATTGAGTTAAACCGGTCAAATGCGGCGCTGTTTATAACACAATTGGATGCTATTATTGATAGTACACCAGATATGGCCAGTGTTTTTGTAACAACATCAAAAGCCCATGAAATTGCAAAGTACCTGGAGCAGCGGCATATTAAGCATATCAAAATAATAGGATATGATTTACTGCCGCAAAATTTATACTTTCTGAATAAAGGGGCGATTAGTTTTTTAATTAACCAAAACCCTAAAGGTCAGGGCTACTGGGGTATTTACCAGTTAACCGATTACCTGGTATTTAAGAAGGAAGTACCTATTTTAAAATATCTTCCTTTGGATATTGTTACAAAAGAAAACATGAACTATTACATAGATGATGAAGATACTGTTTATTTAGATATTTAATCGTCTGCTGATTTTCAATCGGCGTTTATACTAATTTTTTTATCCCTGGTGAATTGCTTATCTCTATGCAAGTCAGCAGGGATTTGTATTTTTAAACCAGGTTGTTTTTTAGTAAAGCTGCTTATTGCTTGCGCCTGGGTGGGGCATAAGGCCTATTAGGATATTTGCCGATATCCCAATAGGGTTAGTAATAGATGGATTATCATTTGTAAAAAGAACCTTGTATAAGAAATTAACAAAAGTGTGTGCGAGCACGTAAATATTTTTATATTTGTACTTAACCTTTGGTGTTCTTTTTTGTGTGTTCGTGCACATTTATGAATGCTAAGGAGAAACTTAATATGGATAGAAATTAAATGATGGAACTTATAGTGCCATTTTTAGGAGCTGTAAGTATAGACAGTCCTATAGAACATCTTTCACTTTTGTTAGATAGTTATGAAAAGCATCTTGTTGGAATAGCGCCGTGGCCCCAATATGGATATAGGCCTGATGTTCATTTTGCAATAGCTTATAGTAACGATTGTGTTTTTATAAAATACTACGTAAGTGAAAAGTCTGTAAAGGCTATATATAAACAACCAAATGAACCCGTTCATAAAGATAGCTGTGTGGAGTTTTTTGTTTCATTTGGTAACGAGCCGGGTTATTACAATTTTGAATTTAACTGCGCGGGCACTTGTATGCTGGGCTTTGGAACAAGTAAAACCGACCGCAAGTTATTACCGGAGGCAGTTGTGCGGATGATAAGGCACCTTGCGCTGTTAAAGCCGGTAAATAATCCCGCGGATGGGAATATAAGCTGGGAACTTACCCTAATGATACCATTGGAAGTGTTCAGTCATCATTCATTCACATCATTGAATGGTGAGCAATGCCAGGGCAACTTTTATAAATGTGGCGACGATCTGCCCGAGCCTCATTTTTTGGCCTGGAATGATATTAAATCCACCGGTCCGGACTTTCATTTGCCCGAATTTTTTGGGGGAATGAAATTTGAAAATAAACGTATAGCAGTCTGATAGAAAGCAGCGAAATCATGAACATAAAATTTACCATAATACTGTTGTTATTTAGCACTGTTGTTTCGGCACAGTATAAAATTGATAGGTCGTACCAGGAACTTCCCGATCCTAAACCTGTTCAACAGGAAACCTGGAGCGCGTTAAAACCGGGTGTTTATGTAAGTTTTGCTTCAACGGATATCCGTTATGATAAACGGAATGCTCCATCAATAGCTCCTTTACAAACCCAATGGCAATCCAAAGCATGGAGAGGGGAGAAAGTGCATACGCAATTTCTGGTATGGACAACCCGGGATATGCCGCAGGTTAGTTTTGAATGGAGCACTCTCGGCGACGGCAAAGGGCACCAAATTCCGGTAAAAAATATTAGTGCCAATTTTGTACGTTATGTAATGGCTGATGGGTTGAATAATGAAGGCGGAGGTTGTGGGATCCAGGCGGGCCATGATTCATCCCTGGTTGAAGATGTGATTGATCGGGAAAAATTCCTGCCGGTAGCTAAAAATACTACCCGCCCCGTTTGGTTAAGCGTTAATGTGCCGGATGATGCGGTTGAAGGTATTTATAAGGGTTATGTGAAAGTTAGAGAAGGGAAAAGTAAATATCCCGCGATTTTGCATTACACAATTGAGGTACTTAATCACACGCTGCCGGCACCGGCATACCGGAAATTTCATTTAGATCTGTGGCAAAATCCATACTCGGTTTCCAGGGCATATGGCGTAGAGGCCTGGTCTAAACAGCATTTCGACATTATGCGCCCATATATGAAAATGCTGGCAGATGCCGGTCAGCAATCAATTACCACTACACTTATATATGATCCCTGGAACAGCCAAACATATGATATTTATGGATCGATGATAAAATGGACTAAAAATAAGAATGGTTCATGGACTTATGATTATACGATTTTTGATAAATGGGTGTCTTTTATGATGTCGTTAGGGATTAATAAATTTATCAACTGTTATAGTATGATCCCCTGGAATTTGAAATTCTTTTATTATGACCAGGCCCTGGGAAAAGACACTGCAATCATCGCCAAACCTGGTACCCCGGAATATAATGCGCATTGGCGCCCCATGCTGGCTGATTTTGCCGGTCACCTTAAACAAAAAGGATGGTTTACTAAAACCACTATTGCTATGGACGAAAGGCCTATGGAGGATATGCAAAAAGCAATTGCATTAATAAAAAGCGCGGATAAAGATTTTAAAATTTCATTGGCGGGTAATTATCATCCGGGTATTGAGCATGATTTGGTAGATTACAGCGTGGCGTCAAACCAGGTAATAGATGAGGCAACCATGCTTTCGCGCAAAAAAGCGGGATTTAATACTACCTATTATACCTGTTGCACAGAAGGGCATCCCAATACATTCTCCTTTTCGGCACCTGCAGAATCTGTTTGGCTGGCATGGTACGCAGCTTACAAGGGATACGATGGGTACCTGAGGTGGGCTTATAATTGCTGGACAAAAGATTCTTTACATGATACACGTTTTGGATCATGGTCATCCGGAGATGCATATTTGGTTTATCCGGGTTTACGGTCTTCTATTCGCTTTGAGCGATTGATTGAAGGGATTCAGGATTTTGAAAAGATAAACACGCTGAAAAAGGATTTTATAAAAAACAACCAGCAGGACAAATTGCGTCAGCTTGAAAAAATACTGAACGATTTTGATCTTCGGGAGTTCAAAGATAACACCGCAGCCGGAGTACTTCATGCAGCCCAAAACCAGTTGAACAGCTTATAGATCTTATAAATAAAAACCTTCCTGCTATCTTGCCTTGAGTTAGCATGCAAAGCGTTGGCTGATTTATGTCATATCTATTTGATATAAATCAGCCGACGCTTTGCCATGTCATCGAATGCTTATTCCAATTAAAAACTTTTTAAACCTGTCCTGTTT